>NZ_JBAVCF010000239.1:0-15098 GCF_049586575.1 Bradyrhizobium sp. | reverse complement strand
CGGTCCCGCCACGCCGAGGACGGCGGCATCAGGCTTGCAACGCGGAGCATGACGCTCCAGAAATGTCGCGATCGCGTCCGTTACACCTGCAAAATCGACGACCTTGAGATGATCGATCGCTCCGATTTCACCATTGTTCATCAACGCAAAGCGCGCGTTGGTGCCCCCGATGTCGCCGAGAAGAACGCAATCGCCCTTCGAGATGTGGCCGCTGCTCATCCTTGTGCCGCGATTGCATTCAGCGGATGTCCGCTACTAACGGGGGCCGAAGGTCGCCGGCTGGCAGCGATTTGATCGGAATACCATCGCGCGGATGCCTTGGGAATGCGCTTCTGGGTAAGATAGTCGACGTAAACGATGCCGAAACGCTGGGAATAACCCGATGCCCATTCGAAATTGTCGAGGAGTGACCAGACAAAATAGCCGCGCACATCCGCGCCGGCTGAAACTGCCTCGTTCATCGCGCCGATATAGGCCTGCAAATAGGCAATACGCCCGGTGTCCTTTACCAGGCCTGCTTCATCTACCTGATCGTCGGAAGCAGTTCCGTTCTCCAGCACATAGATCGGCAGGCGAAAACGGCGATCAATGTCCAAAAGGGTATCGCGAAATGCGCCGGGCACGATCGGCCACCCGATCGAGGTTCGTGGTACATCGCCCGGCGGCGCACCGAACGTAGCGCCGATCACGTTGGAGTCCGCCTTGATGTAATGCGGCGAATAGTGATTGAGGCCGAACCAGTCGACGGGACGCGCGATTTGTACCATGTCGTCCGGCTCTTGATAAGGCTCGATCGCTTCGGCGAGGGCAGGGGTATAATAACCAAAGTGCTGGGGATAGGGAAAGGCATCATTCCAGTATTCCGCAAAGCGAAGCGCGGCGTTGACGTCGTCCGCGCTCTCGCTGATCGCATAGCACGGTTGCCGGTTGTGGATTGCACCGAGCAATGCGCCTCGCACGGAGGAACGCAACACGTCAACGGCTGCGCCGTGGCTCAGGTTGACATGATGAATCGCTCGGTGTAGCGCGGCCTTGTCGGCAATGCCCGGCGCGTTCGAACCAAGACCATATCCGAGCAGCGTGAACACGCATGGTTCGTTGAACGTAGCAAATCGCGTGACGCGGTCGCCATAACGCCGTCCGATCAGCGCGGCGTAGTCGGCGAACCATCCGGCAACGTCTCGGTTTTCCCAGCCGCCCAGATCATCGAGCGCCTGCGGCAGGTCCCAATGATAGAGGCAGATCCACGGCTCGATGCCAGCTGAGAGAAGAGCGTCGATCAGCCTGTCGTAAAATGACAGACCAAGCTCATTGGCGCTGCCTCTACCCTTCGGCAGAACGCGTGGCCACGAGATGGAGAAACGATACGCGCCGACGCCGAGCTGGTGCATCAACGCCACATCCTCGGCAAAGCGATGATAGTGATCACAGGCGACCTCGCCTGTATCGCCATTCTTGACCCGACCCTGCTGCCGGCAATACGTATCCCAGATACTGTCGCCGCGACCATCGATTTGCGTCGCGCCTTCGATCTGAAAGGCGGACGTCGAAACGCCCCACAGGAAGCCGGGATTCGGCGCTTCCGCCGCTCGCGTATTGCCCTGCAAGCCCTTGCCGGCCATTTCCACCATCTGTGTGTCTTGGATCCGAAATACAATGTAGACCCGGGCGGCTCCCTCTTTGATGGAGATCAAGGGCCTACCAAAAGAACGATCTAGATTTCTTCAAGACTTTGCCGCCAGTTGGATGAGCAAGATGATGCACTGCCGCAATCCATTTCCGCTTTCTGATCGTCTCGACGCGAAGCTGCAATCAGTAGTCTCGTTTTGGGAGCGTCTGAAACGTGGCGAGAATGGCATGCCGTTTAGCGATGATCTCGGTGTACCGGCCCTGTTCAATCTGCCGGGAAATCCGTTTTTGCTGAGCGCTTCTGCGTCGCCCGAGCGTTATCGTTTTGAATTTCTAAGCGAAAGTCTGCGGCGTGAGGCTGCGCTGGGACGTTTTGTGGACGAGATTCCAGCGAACAGCAACTTCAGCTACTTGCGCGCTCAGAGCAGCGCCACGATCGAAGCAGCCGAACCGACCCTGTTTCACCTCACCGATCTTTCTGGTTATCGCTTTTCCAGAGCACTGCTGCCTCTATGGGGTAACGGACAGGTCAATATGCTCCTGGGCGCGTTCGATAACGTGCAGGTATCGTGCTCCTAGTCTGTGTGGGATAAAATGGTGTCTACGGCAAGACCAGCACCCGCTACGGCTGTCGAGGTGGCGCGCCGGCAGCGCGAGATTTCGGTCTCGGAATTTTTTCTCAAGAACCGCGCCATTTACTTGGCTTCGATACGCCCGCCAAGGCCCTAGTGACAGCCGTCAGAGAGGCTGTCGACAATGCCCTCGATGCCTGCGAGGAGGCAGGAGTCCTCCCCGAAATCAAGATGGGCCATTTCGACATCATTAACGTCGGTGGAATAGCGGGAAACAGCGTCAATATGACGAGCGCGATCCCATCGTGAAATGGCTGATTTCTAGCCGTTTTTAGAGGTTTTTCGACGCGCCGAGATGTTCCATGCGTCAGAGCATACCTCATCGCTATTGCTGCATTCCTTTGCCACATTCTGGCCACGTCCCATCCTTCTAAGGCAGTCGGTCCAGATGTGCCGCGGGTCCCATTGTTGAGGCCGCGGCGAAGTGATCATCACCCCGATCACGCGGCCTTCGATCGCATGGCGATCCTTATCCCCTAAACAACACGAAGGAAGACAGTATGCGTAGAGTGGTTGTCGCGAGTGCATTGTTATTCGCATTTGCAACGAGCGCGGAGGCGCGAACTCATCATCGGCATTATAGACACTATGCCGGCCACCATTATAGGCACTATGCCAGCCATCATTACCGGCATTCCGCGCAGGGGGACGCGTACTCGAACGATACTTTCGGATTTGGGGTCTCGAGCTACGAGCACTCAGGTTACGAGCACTCAAACTACAAGCACTCAGGTTATGCGCGTTCAAGTTACGAGCATTCAAGCTACCGACGCTCGCCTTCCGGGGGACGGCCTGCAGCCTGGTGCGGATGGTACATGCGTAGCCAGGTCGGCGCGGACCCCGGTCCCCAATACAACCTCGCGCGATCCTGGGCGCACTACGGCAGCAACGCCGGTGGTCCCTCCGTGGGCACGATTGTCGTCTGGCGCCATCACGTCGGGAAGATAGTCGGTCAGGAGAGCGGGCAATGGATCGTCGAGAGCGGAAACGACGGTCATGCGGTGCGAACCCGGCCGCGGTCGCTAGCCGGCGCCATCGCCTTCCGTAACGCTTACGCCTCGTTCTAGGCGGCGGACGCGGTATTCTGAGAGACAAGACCCCGCTTCATCGAATTGATGGAGCGGGGTTTTCTATGTGGTCGAGCTACATGCGCCGTCATTTGAATCCCGGTCACCGCGGCATCGAACAATATCCTTCGAGAGGTGCCGATCTGCTGATCGCGCGAGCGGAATCGACGATCTGGTTCGTCAGCGAGCCTTCGTCCTGCCTTTCGGCCGCGGACGATTTTTGATGTGATCGATGAAGGCTCGCAATTTCGGCAGCATGTGCCGCTGGCTCGGATAGTACAGGAAGACACCCGGTACCGTCGGTGCGAACTTCTGCAGCACTTGCACGAGTTTTCCTGATTTTACCGATGCGACGGTGATCGGCTCCGGCATCTGCGCAAGTCCAACTCCCTCAAGCGCGGCACCGAGCATCGTAGAAAAATCGTTGGCGATGAGAGGGCCCGCTACGGCGATCTCGAGCGGGCTGCCGTTGTCGTTGAGGGACCATAGCGCGAGTGCGCCGTTGGATCTCCGCAGCCTGAGGCAGGCATGTTGGCGCAGATCGTCCGGGCGGAGAGGGCGGCCCCGGCGGCAGATGTAGGCGGGACTTCCGACGACGATGAAACGAAAAGGCCGGCTCAGCCGGACCGCGATCATGTCATTCGCGATGAATTGGCCCATACGGACGCCGGCGTCGAACCCATCGGCGGCGAGGTCGACCGTGTCCCCGCTGGCCACAATCTCTACTTCGACCTCCGGATGGGACTCGCAAAAGGATGCAATCACGGGTTCCAGCAGGATCGGGACCACGGAGGGCGGCACCGAAAGGCGCAAAAGGCCCACCGGCCGCTGCCCAAGTTCGCGCGCGGTTTCGCTTGCGGCAACCAACTCCTCGAAGGCGGGTTTGGCGCGCGCCAGAAACCTCTCGCCGGCTTCAGTCAGGCCCACGCTGCGCGTGGTGCGTGTGAAAAGGGCCGCGCCGACTCGAGCTTCAAGCGTGCGAACCGCCTGACCGATCGCGGACGGCGTCACGCCCAATTCGGCGGCTGCCCGGCGAAAGTTCCGGTGCTTGGCGACGCTCAGAAAAGCTTCAACGCCGTCGAGCGCGCGCTGCCGCATTGTGAAGTTTTGCTTCATGGACTGTCTACATTATCGCGAATAGTTGCTCGGGAGAAGCCGCCTTACATTCCTTCTGCAAATCGGCGCTCTCAGTACGATCTCGAGCCCTCGGTCAAGCTGTGACAGGAGATAAAAAATGTCCGCAGAAACGATTTTTCGTATTCATCTGATTCTGGGATATGTCGCGTGGCTGCTTTGCTTCACCGCATACATTTGGCCGTGGTTGCGGTCGATGGAGCGTGTCGAAGCGCTACGCGCGATCGCGACTCTGCACAGCTTCCGCTTCTTTGGACTCGTTCTCCTGCTTCCCGGCGTCGTCGGTCCGAATTTGCCGGCCGATTTCGCCACCGTGGCGGCCTATGGCGACTTCGCGACCGCAATACTCGCCATCTTGGCACTTCTCACAGTCAGGATACGTCCGCTCTTTCTTGCGTCCGTCGTCGCCTTCAACCTGGTCGGGATCGCCGACCTTATCGACGCTTATTACCATGCCATCCGGGCCAATGTTCCGGCCCAGGCCGGAGAGCTGGGCGCGTTCTATGCCATCCCGATTATTTATGTACCGTTGCTGCTGATCACGCATGTGGCCGCGTTCTATCTGCTGATGCGTCTGCGATCGAATGTGGTGGTGGCTTCCGCATCGGTGCTTTCCTGAAAAGCCGACGGCCTATATTGGGCTGGATCGTTGAAATGGTACTGGCTTCTGAAAATGCGATATGGTTGAAACGGGCGCGGGCGCTCGCCCGCGAAGCGATCACCTCACATTTTCAGGAATCAAGGAATGGCCGAAGCGGATCTCGATGTTGTCATTCGCTCGATGGCAAAGCAGCAGCACAAGGCGCTGATGGCTGAGGCCAAGAAACGTTACGCCCGGCTGACGGGTTCGGCCGCCAAGGCCAAGACCAAAGAGAGCAAAGCGCGCCTCAAACAAACCGCCAGGGACATGATGCTGCTCGCCAACGCGGCAGCGCGTCGGTTGCAGATCACCGCCGAGAATACGGCCGATAGCTACGCGCGGGCGATGAGGAATGCCCTTGAGGAGATAAAGGCGGCTGAGGCGAAAATGGCAGCCAAGGGCAAGGCGGCCAAAAAGAAAGCATGAGGCCATGCCAGTGGCGTGGCTCGCGCCTGCAGCCTGCGTGCGCTATGCAATCATCCACCTCAATCAAGCCGATAAAGGCACCGCGCCATGGCGTATCAGCCCCATTCCAAAGTCGTCATCACCTGCGCGATCACGGGCAATATTACGCGGCCGGACCAGTCGCCCCATCTGCCGATTACGCCGCAGCAGATCGCCGATAGTGCGTTGGAAGCGGCCGAAGCGGGCGCTTCCATCGCCCACATTCATGTGCGCGATCCCGAAACCGGCCGTCCCTCGATGTCGATCGATCTTTACCGGGACGTGATGGAACGCATCCGGGCTAAAAATCCCAAGTTGATCATCAATCTGACGACGGGACCGGGCGGCCGGTTCGTTCCTTCCGAGGAAGATCCGAAGGTCGCCGGTCCAGGCACGACCTTGATGGCGCCGGAAAAGCGCGTCGAGCACGTCGAAATCCTCAAGCCCGAAATTTGCACCCTCGATCTCAACACCATGAACTCAGGCGGGCAAGTCGTGATCAACACGCCGCCCAACGTGCGCAAGATGGCGGCGCGGATGCGGGCGGCCGGCGCGTTACCGGAGTTGGAACTGTTCGACTCCGGCGACATCCATCTGGCGCGCGACCTGATCGCGGACGGGACCTTGAAAGGGCCGCCGCTGTGCACGCTCGTGCTCGGCGTCAAATACGGTTTCGACCCGTCGACGGAAACCATGCTCTATGCGCGCAACTTGTTGCCGGAAGGTGCGATCTGGGCCGGCTTCGGCATTGGCCGTTCCGAATTCCCGATGGTGGCTCAATCCTGGTTGCTCGGCGGCCATGTGCGCGTCGGGATGGAGGACAACCTCTATCTGTCCAAGGGCGTGCTGGCCAAAAGCAACGCCGAACTCGTGGCGCATGCGGCCGAAATTCTCAAAAACCTGGGCGCTGCGATCGCCACACCGAGCGAGGCGCGGGTAATGCTCGGCTTTGCGTAGAAAGATTCGGTGCTTGCCGGCAGCAAGCTGCCGGCGCGAGCCATAAGTTCAGCCTTTTAATCTCACCGCCGCGCGCTTCAACCCGGCAGCCTCGGGATTGCGTGCCGGTGTCCGGCTTGCGATCGGGCGCGCCGTCAGCGTCATGGCCGCAGCCTCGACGATGCGGTCAATCACGGCCTCGACGTCGTTGACGTCGCATTGGCCTTCGGAAAGCTTCGTCAGACGCTCGGCGTCGCGGGTGGTCTGGTGCGCCATGGCGAGCGCGAAATGCAGACCCCAGTAAAGATCGGCTTCATCACAGTCGGGCAGTGAGCGCTGAATGGCCCCGGCGAATTTTCGCAGGTGATCGACTTCTCGGTTCTTGATGCGGCGGATCGGCGGCACTGATTCGATCGAGGCGCGGATCATGAAGCGCGCCGCCGTCGATCGCTCGTCCTCCGGTCCCAGGCAGCCACGCAAGGTCGGGCCAATCAGTGCGCGCAAGATCGCTTTGACCTCCGCACGGCCACCACCGGCCATTTCCGCCGCCTTCAATTCGGCGAGCCTTTCGCGGTTGGTGGCAATGCCGCGGGTCGCGAACAGTTCGGCGATCAACTCGTCCTTGGAGCCGAAATGGTAGTTCACCGCCGCAAGATTGACGCCGGCCGTAGCCACAATGTCGCGCAGCGTGACGTCGGCGAAGCCGCGTTCGGCATAAAGCCGTTCGGCAGCGTCGAGGATCAATGCACGGGTCCGGTCTGACGGCATTTCATGGTCCGAAGGAGGTGTTGCAATTCAAACAGTTGTATGAAACTATGGTTTGAAGGCTGAAATGTCAATGCGTATGACACTCTGCCGCTCCAGCGCGACGAATGGTGTTGCGGCGAGCCGGCAGCGGGGAGACAGTGCAGCCAATCAATTCGCAAAAACCCTTAAGCGAGGAGCGTCCCATGGATTTCACGATGTCCGACCGGCAGAAGGAATGGCTCAACCGGGTGCAGTCATTCATCAAGAACCACGTCCGCCCGGCCGTGCCGACCTACCGGAAGCAGGACGAGGAAGGCGCGCGCTGGAAAGTGATTCCGGTCGTGGAGGAATTGAAGAAGAAGGCGAAGGCCGAAGGGCTTTGGAACATGTTCATGCCGCCGTCTTCGCACGAGGACGAGGAATTCCACGGCGCGGGATTGAGCAATCTGGAATATGCGCCGCTGGCGGAGGAAATGGGCCATATCGGCTGGGCATCCGAAGTCTTCAATTGTTCGGCGCCCGACACCGGCAACATGGAAGTCTTCATCCGTTACGGCACCAAGGAGCAGAAGCGGAAGTGGCTGCGTCCGCTGATGGATGGCGAAATCCGCTCCGCCTTCCTGATGACGGAGCCGGCCGTGGCTTCCTCGGACGCAACCAATATCGAGACCCGCATCGAGCGCGACGGCGATCATTACGTCATCAACGGCCGCAAGTGGTGGTCATCGGGCGTCGGCGATCCGCGCTGCAAGATCGCGATCCTGATGGGTAAGACCGATCCGAAGGCGCCGCGCCACCAGCAGCAGTCGCAAATTCTGGTTCCGCTCGACACGCCCGGCATCACCGTCGAGAAATTACTGCCGGTGTTCGGCTTCGACGACGCGCCGCACGGCCACGCCCAGGTGCTGCTTGAGAATGTACGCGTTCCAGCCAGCAATATCCTGCTCGGCGAGGGCAGGGGATTTGAGATCGCCCAAGGCCGCCTCGGTCCCGGCCGTATTCACCACTGCATGCGCACCATCGGCAAGGCCGAGGAAGCGCTGGAGAAGATGGTGAAGCGGCTGTCGTCGCGCACCGCCTTCGGCAAGAAGATCATCGAGTTCTCGATCTGGGAACAGCGGATCGCGGAAGCCCGCACCGATATCGAGATGAACCGTCTGTTGTGCCTGAAGGCCGCCGATATGATGGACAAGGTCGGCAACAAGACCGCCCAGCTCGAAATCGCCATGATCAAGGTGGCGGCGCCCAATATGGCGCTGAAGATCATCGATCAGGCCATTCAGGCCTATGGCGCGGCCGGTGTTTCCGACGACGCGGGCCTGGCGCGGGATTATGCGTCGATGCGCACCATGCGGCTGGCTGACGGTCCGGACGAGGTGCATAATCGCGCCATTGCAAGGCTTGAACTTCGGAAGTATGCCAACGCTCCGAACTCTTAACGAGCGTCCCTCGGGGCGCGCCCCCGGGGGAAACGCACCGTGGCCGAAGGTGTCAGGAACGACGAGGAATTTTCCGGTACCAAGCCGGTCGAGGAGCGGCACCGGATCGACGAGATCAGCCTTGATGCCTGGATGCAGCAGCATGTCGAGGGCTATCGCGGGCCCTTGACTGTCTTGCAATTCAAAGGCGGCCAGTCGAACCCGACCTACCGGCTCGATACCCCCACGCGTTCCTATGTGATGCGTCGCAAGCCGTTCGGGAAACTGTTGCCGTCGGCGCATGCGGTCGATCGCGAATACCGTGTCATCTCGGCGCTAGGCAAGCAGGGTTTTCCGGTCGCCAAAGCTTATGCGCTCTGCACGGATGACACCGTGATCGGTGCTGCCTTCTACATCATGTCGATGGAAGAGGGGCGCGTATTCTGGGATCCGACGCTGCCGAGCCAGACGCCTGCGGCGCGGCATGAGATCTTCAAGGACAAGATCGAGACGCTCGCGAAACTCCATACCTACGATCCGCAGGCGATCGGCCTTGGCGAGTTCGGCAAGCCGGGTAATTATTTCGCGCGTCAGGTCGATCGCTGGACCAAGCAATACCGCGCGTCCGAGACCAAACACATCGAAGAGGTCGAAAAGCTGATCGAATGGCTGCCGCGCACCGTGCCGAACCAGGAACGGGTTTCGATCGTGCACGGCGACTATCGCCTCGACAACATGATCTTTCACCCGAGCGAGCCGCGGGTGATTGCGGTGCTGGATTGGGAGCTCTCCACGCTCGGCGATCCCATGGCGGATTTCACCTATCTCCTGATGCAATGGACCATGCCGGGTCTCGCCAATGCCGACCTCAAGGCTCTCAATATTCCGACGCTAGATGAAGCCGCGAAGATCTATTGCGATGTCACCGGAAGCGCCGTGCCCGATCTGAACTGGTATTTTTCCTACAACCTGTTTCGGCTCGCCTGCATTACGCAAGGCATCGCGGGGCGCATTCGCGACGGCACTGCGGCAAGTGCCAAGGCCATGGAATCGGCGGCGCGCACGGTGCCGCTCTCCAAGGCGTCCTGGGATTACGCGCAGAAAGCGGGCGCGGTCTAAGCGCTCGCGCCGGTCACCGCCATTTGGTGCGCTCGCGAATGCCTGCGAGCGCGGTCCGCGCTCCAGCGATGACTTCGGTGGTATCGAGGGCGGTGAGCTTGCCGCCGCGCTTGAGGATGCGGCCGTCGATCACCACGGTGTCGACGTTTTCCGGCGTCGTGGCTTCCAGCACGAGATGCGCCGGATCAGTGACGACGGCCATGTTGAGCGCATTGGGACTTATCATGATCAGGTCGGCTCGCTTGCCGGGCTTGAGCGAACCGACCTTGTCTTCGATTCCCATCGCGCGCGCGCCCTCGATGGTGCCGAGTTCGAGCGCTCTCTGCGCCGTCATCTTGAATTCGCTTTCGGCTCGCGCATTTTCGCAATCGCGCGTCAGCTTCAAGACGCCGAACATGTTGGAACTTCCGGTGAGGGCCGAAGTGTCAATCGAGATTCCGATCGGAATGCGCGTCGCCAATATTTCCGATATCATCGGAAAGCCGTAGCCGATGCGGAGTTCAGAGCCGGGCGAGGTCGAAATCGAGGCACCCGATTCCTCGATCATGTGGAGTTCTTCCGGCGTCACCGCCAGCGCATGGATGAGCTGAACGTCCTTGCCCATGAGCTTTGACTTGTGGAGGAGTTCGACCTGGCCCACCGCGCGATGCGCCGCCGAGGCCACGTGTACCGTGATCGGCAGGCCGAGCTTGCGGGCGTTGTCGAACTCGGGCTGATAAACCTCCGGCTTGATCGGGCCGGCACGAAATTGCCCGCGCCAGGCCATGCCGAGCGTCAACAGCCCTTCGTTGGAATAGCTGCTCCAGTTTTTGGCGAGAGTCTCAATCGGCGTCTGATCGGCTGATTGCGTATCGGGCAGACCTTGCGGCCAGCCGCAGGAGTGGCGGGCACGGATGCCGGCGGCAGCGAGCGCGCGGATATCGGCCTCCGCATGCGCCGTGCTTCGCACATTGTGACACCAGGAGTGGACGGAGGTCATTCCCGAGTTGATGGCCTCGGCTGCCGACAACCGCGTGCTCTGGAAAATGTCATCCGGGGTCATTTGCTGGCCGAAGCGGGCAACGGTCGGAAAGTAGCCGTCCTCCGGCCGGTCGCCGGCAAAGCTGCGGAAAATCGTGTTCCACATGTGCCAATGGGTCTCGACGAGGCCGGGCATCACGATCATGCCGGTGCCGTCGATCGTCTCGCCGCCACTTACACCGTGGCCGACGGCGACAATCTCGCCGTCTCTCACATGCACCGAGCCGCCGACGAAGTCGCCGAAGTCGCGTTCCATCGTCATCACATACGCGTTGGCGATGGTGAATTCGCCGCGCCCAGGCAGCTTCGGCGTGCCCGTATCGCTCCGCGGCGTCTGCGCCGTCACGGAAGATGAAAACAGCCCCGCTGTGCCGAGCGCGGCCGCGCCGCGAATGAAATCACGCCTGCAAGTTTCACACATAGCCCCTCCCGAAAGGGTCGGCGCCAGACCGACCGCCATTTGCGGACTTCATTTTATGACTGGGTGTCCGCCTAGTGGAGTGGATTTGACATTTGCTCCCGTCGAGCCGCAAGCATGAAAGCGCATGTCAAATCCCAAACTCCGCTAGAAATTTAAGTTTGCCAGTGGTCCTTCGATTCCAACATTCGCAAATGTGGCTGCCGCGAAGGGATGCGAATGTCGGAATACTGGTGACTTCTTACACCAATTGCCGGTCGTGGCGACCGGTCTTCGCGGCACTGAGCCGGCATTGGTGCCCTGCGGCCGCGGCACGGGAGGAGGGCGGGCTGTCACAAATCTCCTGTCGTGAGTCGCCATATTTTATGACAGAATTAATAAGAATGGATGTCGGTTCGGTTACACGGAGCTGTCGATGCGGTCGGAATTTCAAGCGCGGTCAAATTCTCTCGCCTGGACCAATCCGGTGTCCTGGTGGTGGGCCATGCTGACGCTGGTCAGCGGCGTCAATATCGTCGCGTGGGTTATGATGTATCGACAACTTCACGACGCCGGCACCTCGGGCCGTGCGCCGGGCATGGACATCATGCTCCTGCTCAGTGCGGCCTATGTATTCGGCTGCGCGTTCCGCTCGTTGTTGCCGCGCGCCGACGTGCAGCGGATTTGCTTGTTCGATACCTGGCTGTCGAGCGTCGCTGTCGGCCGTTCGGTGGCGACCGTTGCGGAGGTTTGTTTCGCCGCGCAGTGGACGATGATCCTGCTGCAGTTGGGGACGATGTCGGGTGCGGACACCGCGGTGACCGCCGCCTGGGTGATCGTGCCGCTGATCGTGATGGCCGAATGCTTCTCCTGGTACGCAGTCGTCACCGCCAATTATTTCTACAATGCCATCGAGAATTCGATCTGGGCGGTAGCCTTTTTCATTGCAGGCATCGGACTTTGCCGGTTGTTGCCGGAGTTCGATGGCGCGGTTCGCGTGGCGCTAGCGCTCGCGGCGGTCGGAATTGCGGTTTACCTGGCCTTCCTGATGACGGTCGACGTGCCGATGTATCTGAAGCGCTGGCGGGCAGACGTCGCTGGCGGCAACCGGGGCTTGCAGCCGCTGGAAGGACTTCGCGACGTGAGCACGCGTTGGGTCGTCACGCACGATCTTTCCGAGTGGAAAGGGGAAATTGTCTGGATGTCGCTTTATTTCAGCGCGGCGGTCTGGGCGAGCCTTGCTTTGTGCGTGTTCTACGCGGTTGAAGGGCACATCGCCGGATAAAAGACCGGCTTTATTCATCATTTGTAAAACAATCGGTCCACGGCGCGGCGCAAATGCGGTGCAATCCGGGCCGCTGGCGTTTCGTCGCCCGCGTTATAGCGGCGCCGGCACTGTGCGTCGCAACAGATTCCCATTTTCGTCTCAAATCCGCCCTCGACTCGCATCACCTTCGCTGCAGGTGGAGAACTGGGGGAACACGTTCGGCTAAAAGTTATTGGGGAGTTGGCCATGGTACCCGCACAACCGTTACACAATGCACTAAAAGAGCTTGATGGACCTTCATTTGAACCTGACGATTTTACCGACGACGACTATTCCGGCGATGACATCGTATCGCTGCTTGAAGAAAATGCGCGGCTGAGAAAGCTTGTCGTGAGACTGTCGGAGATCGTGCTCCGAAATGTCGCGGACAGTTAGCGCGCCGAAAATCGACGGATAGACCAGAGATTTGCCGGCGCGGCTGTTCAGAACAGTCGCGCCGATGCAATTCGGGCGCCCTCGCTGAGCGCGGCCAGTTTGGCCCACACGACATCTTCGGCGACACGGCCCGCGCCGGCAGAGGTATCAAACCCGCAATCCGTTCCGGCCATGACACGGGTTGGATCGCCAAGCGTTCGGGCAACGCGTTCGAGCCGTTCGGCCACCACTTCGGGATGTTCGACAAAGTTCGTCGTCGAATCGATGACACCGGCGACCACGATCTGGTCGTCGGCAATCGCCCGTCCTTCGAGGCAGCGTACTTCGTGGGCGTGGCGGGGATTGGCAAACGGCAGCACCAGCGCGCCGACATTCATGCGGGCGATCAGCGGTAAGATGGCTTCGAGCGCGACGTCGCGATCGTGTGGCCCCTCGTAGTTTCCCCAGCATACATGCATGCGCACCTTCTCGCGCGGAATGTTGCGCAGTGCCTCGTTGATCGTTGCCACCACGCGCTCGACGAAGCCGAGAAAATCCTTGAGCGGCCGGTCCTGAAACGAGATGTGGTGTTCGAGCGCAAGATCGGGACAGTCGAGCTGAAGCAGAAAACCTTGCGCGGCGATCGCCTCATATTCCACCTGAAGCGCGCGGCCGACCGCGGCAAGATACGCGTCTTCAGTGTCGTAGTGTTCGTTGCGGATCGCCGTCACCACGATGCCGGGGGAGGGCGCGGTCAAGAACGCTTCGACAAAGCTGCTTTTGCCGGCGTGTCTGCGCCCCTCCAGTACCTCGCGGAAATCGGTGCATTCGCGCGTCGCCTCGGCGGCGCCGACGTAACTGATGTCGCCGATCACTTTCGGCGGCGCGAAGTTGCTGACCATGTCCTTGCTTGCGTTCTGAAGTTCCATCGATCGCTTGAAGGCCGGATAGTTTTCGACGTCAGCGCGCGGCCAGCGCTTCCACGATCCGCCAAAACCGGTCATCCGGTGACGGACATGGAGGAAAAAACCTTCGCGCTGTTGCTCGCCGTTATTGCCGATGTCGATTCCGGCTTCGATCTGCTTTGGAACGATCTCCTGCAACGCCGCATGGCCGGCCCGATCGACTTCTGCGGAATCGACCGCCTCTCCGCGCGAGCGCATCGCATAAAGCTTTGTCAGCGCGGGCGGACGGGGCAGGCTGCCGGTGTGGGTGGTGAGAATGCGGTCGCGACTTCTTTGCATGGTATTCCTGACTCGGTTGGCATTTGGCGGCTACCGTCACCGGCTATTTCGCGCCAGTCAATTGCATCCATTCTTCCGGAAGCGGCTGATTTTGCTTCTTCATGTCTGCTTCCAGGCCGGTGACGCGCCTGGCGGCTGCCGTCATCACCTCGGACGCCGCGTTGTAGCGCTCGACGGTCCGTTGAAGCGGAAAGATGAATTGTCCGCTGACCACCTTGAAGGAACCAAATTCGCTCGACAGCATCGCCAGGTATTTCTCGTAGGCGCGATAATAATCGGCGCGTGCCGCCAATATGGCTGAAACGGCCTTGAGGGCCTTTGCCTGCCGCTGTGCGAGGCCATCCAAAGCCGGGCCGGCGATATCCTTCGGCACATGAAGCGAACGCGCCGCGCTTTCGACCTGGTCGTGCTCGGCCTTGAAGATCGCGGCATAGCGCGGAAGGAAGGTCGCCGCGTTTGCTTCCGCCGTTCTTAGATCGCCGCGGAAGGCGTCGAGACTGTTGCGGCTGGTTGAACTGAAGTCGATCTCCTTTGAAAGTCCCGCCGGCTCAATCTGCGCCGACAGCCTGTCGATCGCGCTTCGCGCGTCGTCGGCTGCCTTGGTCGCCTTCGCCATCAACCGCAGGATACTGTTCGAAGGATGCCGCCTGAGGGCGTCGGCCAACTGGCCTGGGTTGGTGATCCCCTGCAATATCTCATGGTCTTCCTGGGTCGAAATGCGTTCCTGAAACTTGCTCAGATCGGTCGCGAAATAACTGGCCACTCCAAGCAGCACAAACAGGAACAGGAAAGCAATTCGCACCCGCGCGGAGGAAAATGGATTTGAAGACATTGGATCAGGCCTAAGCCTCCGGTCACAGCCGGAACTCTTGTATTCGAATTTATTACCATTCGCTCGATGCGCTCAATAAGAACTGAGAACGCGGTGCGATTACACACCTCTGAAGTAAGGCTGGAAAGCGCAACGTACAGGATGCTCCGCTTGGCGTC
>NZ_JBAVCF010000238.1:0-2459 GCF_049586575.1 Bradyrhizobium sp. | reverse complement strand
ACGGTGTCGCTGCCCTTCAAGCTGATTTTTTTCGTGCTGATCGACGGCTGGTCGCTGGTCGCGGGCAGCCTGGTGCAGAGCTATAGCGGGGGCTAGCCGTCCCTTTCCAGATCGGCATCCCTGTTTTTCTCAATCTTCGCCAGGCGTTAGCAGGCGCGCTGCAAGCTTCACGCAAGGATTCGAACGTTTTCGGACGGGGATGTCCCGGCCTCGTCTCAGCCTTTGACGTCGTACTGCTTGCCGAGATGGTCGCCGATCTGCACGATGAGCGCGACGCATTCCGGATAGCCGGGTTTTGCCACGGTCGCCTCGTCGGCACTGGCGCGGAACTCCCAGCCGTCTTCGCCGGAAATCACCGAGATTGCGATTCCATCCGGACAATCGGCGTGGGCCTTGAGCTCGGCGCGCGCCATGGCGATCAACTCGTCGGCCGTTTTCGTGGGCTTGCTCATGGGCACCTTCTCGCCGGAGCATAATCGGAAGGCGCAAAATTGACGCCTCGACGGGCATCTGTCGAGCGGAATAACGCTGGGCGCGCGCCGCCACCCGCCTACTTCGTTACCCGCGCCTGCTTGGTTCCAACGATCTTGGTTCCGATGATCGCCGGCAGCGATCCGGTTGGAGCGGGATCAGCCTTCGGCATTCCCGGCGACATCGCGCGCGACGTCGCATCCGGATATCGCGTCTTCATATCGCGCAGAAATCCTTCAAGCGTGTCGACGCTCGCCGCCATCTTGGCGATCTGGGCGAAATCGGAGCCGGTGGAATCGACCGGCTTGCTGGCAATCTCGAAGGCCGCGCGATCGGCTTCCGCGCTCATCAGCGGCAGGTATTTTTCGCGAAAGCGCGAAAGCCCGATGGTGTCCTCGGCCAGCGAATAGCCGACCACCGCACGGATGATGTCGCTTTTCTCCGCCGCATTCAGCGGCCTGAAGTCGCGCCAGCGGTCGGCGTAATAGAGTTCGATCTGTTCGGCCGACTGACGCCATTGCCGCGCGGCCCAATAAATGTCGGAGCGCAACCGGATCGCCTCACGGCCGGCGATATTGGAAATGATATCGAGCGCCAGATCGTGACGGCCGACGTCGCTCTGCGCGCGCGCCTCGAGCAGCAGCCGCTGCTGCCGCAACTCGCCGGAAAGGTCGGCGATGCGGGTAGAGCGAAGCGCGTCAATGGCGCGCTCGGGCTTGTGGTTGGTAAGGTAGACCATCGCCAGGCGGGCCGCGACCTGCGCACGCGCGGCCCCTTCGAGCCGCTTGTCGACCTGGTATTGCAGGAGCTCGGCCGCCTGATCGAGCAGATCGACGGCAACCAGCCGATCCGCGAGGCGGCGGATCATTTCATCCCCGCGCCGGCCGATCGGCGTCAGGTCGCGATATTCGTAGAACATCCCGAGCGCGTCGATCGGCGGAAGGTCGTCGCCCTTCGGACCGAGAAAGAGCTGGGCGAACAGCGCAGACGCCGCATCCTGACCCTGACGGGCAACTTCCAGGTTCGGCGCCAGCAGGTTGGCCGCGCGCACCGCGCCGAAGGATTCGGCAAAGTGCCCGGACTCGGCATAGATGCGCGCCAGCATTTCCAGCGTCTGCACTTCGAGCGCGTCGCCGCGCCAGGTGACCGAAAGCGTCTCCAGCTCGCGCAGCACGTCTTCCTGGCCGATTTCGTTGCGCTTTTGTTTCAAGGCGATTTCCAGCAACTTGGCTTCCGTCGCCGCCTGCCGGTCCGAGGACGCCGCGGCGCGCTTGAAATCGTCGAGCGCATCCATGTCGCGGCCAAGCCCTTCGGCGAGCCGGCCACGCAGCACATCCACTGCGGCCACCTGCTCGGGCGCGGCGCCAATCACTTCCAGTTCGCTGGCTCGCTTGGCCGCGCCCGGATAATCCTTGACCTCGATCGAGGCGCGAAGCGCGTCGGCAACCACGATGCGCTGCAAGTCGATCGGCAGCGATGTTATGGAGAACTCGGCGCTCTTGAATTTCTCCCGCGCATCCGCCCACTTGCCCTGGCGCGCGCTCGCAATCGCCTTCCAGAGCTGCGAATCGTAGTTGGTGCCGATGGCTGGACTGGCGAGATCCTTCAATCCCCGCTCCGGGCGTCCCATCAGGATGTTGGCCAGCGCGTGAACAATCAGGGCGGCCGGATCTTCCGAACCGGCTTTTGCATCGGCGAGCGCGAGGTTGAGCACGCCAACCGCCTCCGGGTACATCCCCCGCGCCATGTAGAAGCGGGCGAGATCGACCTGCGCGGACGTACGCTGCTCGGGGCTTGCGGTCGCCGCAAGGCCGGCGGCCTCGATCAGGGCGTCCGCCCGCGCGTTGAAGTTTCCTTCGCGATTCTTCTTCCATTCGCCGAGATCGAAAATCGGCCGCACCGCCGTGGGCGCGCGCTCGGCGCCGCTGTCGGCCGGCGACAGCGTCAGGCCGCCGGGCTTGCCCAGAATGACCTTGTCGGGCCCCACA
>NZ_JBAVCF010000237.1:0-3805 GCF_049586575.1 Bradyrhizobium sp. | reverse complement strand
GGCCGCAGCCGCGGCGAGCTGATGGGTATCGGACGTCTGCTCGCTCTGGATTCCGAGCCGGCACATTGGTGTCTTTATCCGTTGGCGCGTGTGGCGCGTGGGCGCCGAGGGCCGCGCTGGATTTTTTTGCGGATGCACCGGCGGCGCTGGTCGCTTGCCGGGCCAAGGGCCGGTCGCCGACCGCCGACCGCTGGCCGCAGTCGCGGCGCGGTGATGGTCGCGAGTGCATTGACTCTGCATCTGAAACGGCGCCGGCTTTACGCAGGGCGACCTTCGGCCGCCCTCGCGATCCGAAAAATCGCGAGTGCATTGAACCTGCATCTGAAAGGGCGTCGGCTTGCGCAAGTTTTTACTTCATACACGCGCGCGAGGCGGCGTCGCCGCTGTTCTTTTTTGCGAATCCGGTTGGCGGCGCTCCGCTGGAGCAGCGAGCAGCTACGGGGTCGATGCCGACGGCTGGCCGTCGCCGCGGCGAGCTGATGGGTTCACCCCCCCCGTTAATCTTATTGGTTGCTCCTCCTCGCGCGCGCGAGGATGGCGCGATCGCGAATTCTTTTTCGTGAATATCAGGTGGCGCTGCTCAGCTACGGGGTCGAGTCCGATCGACCCCCGCTCGACCGATCGCGCCGCATGGCCCCCCGTTAACCTTGTGGGTCGCTTATCCTCGCGCGCGAGAGGCGCGGCGCGATCGCGGGCGGCGGCGAATTTCTTTTTCGTGAATATCAGGTGGTGCTGCTCAGCTACGGGGTCGAGGCCGATCGACCCCCGCTCGACCGATCGCGCCGCATGGCCCTGCCGGTATCGCTCGCTTCGATTCTGCGCCGCAGGGATCGATGAGCCGGCGAGAGAGATCGCCCTGCCGAGAACGACCCGCCCGGAGCGCGACCGGCGCGAGCCGCCTGTGCGGCGCTCTGTGGCCGGCGGGGTGGCAGTCTGACGTCGATGGTGTGGTGGGAGTGGCGGCGCTGCCGAGCCGTGCTGTCGCGCAGTGGCGATATCGTCGATGGCGGCGAATGTCGTGTTGGTCGC
Source organism: Bradyrhizobium sp. (assembly GCF_049586575.1). Taxonomy (GTDB): domain Bacteria; phylum Pseudomonadota; class Alphaproteobacteria; order Rhizobiales; family Xanthobacteraceae; genus Bradyrhizobium. The sequence continues at coordinate 2,776 of NZ_JBAVCF010000237.1, read as the reverse complement.
GATGTGAATGGTGGTCGAGCACCGCTGCGCTCTGTCGCTGATACGCCCGGCTTCGTCGGCGGCGCCGAGCAACATTGAAGGATCAGCAGAATAGGGCCCCCGTTAACCTTGTGGGTCGCTTATCCTCGCGCGCGAGAGGCGCGGCGCGATCGCGGGCGGCGGCGAATAAAGTGGAACAAGGGTGATTGCTGACCAATCGCCCTTGCTCAAACCTTATTGCAAAGAGTCCAATTCCAAAGGACGTCTACGCGTCGGCAATTGGATTGTGCAAGGACTCGATGATGATGCAGTCAAGGAAACCGTCGAACTCCGACTTTTGACGGTCTTTTAGCATGTAGTCGATCCAACCCGCATTTGCACCATCGCGAACTAGAATTCGGCCGTAACCCAACTCGACGTTGGCCCAGCAGTGACGGATCAGTTTTTCAAGGGCGATGGCGTCCAAGTGCGGCGGCAATTCAATTGCACAATGAATATGCCATCGACCGGACGTGCCGCGCTCCGATGAACGCAACGCACAGGTGCGGGCATCGCCTTTTTCGAGTACGGGCAAAACACGGAGACGCTTGCCATGCCGACGAAATGCAGTGCCATATATTGCGCTGTTGAGCAGATTGGTGAAATGCCGAAAAGCCTGTCTGCACGGATAATCGTCGATCTTTATCCAAGTACCCCATTCGGACCGGCGGGCTTGCTTCAAGGTTAAGGTGACATCGCAAAAAGGGCCCCAGCTGCTTGTATCGAAAAAATGAGACTTCGCGGATTCGCAAGGATCTGACCTAACTTCCATCAGGTGTTTTCACGTTTATTAATTGATTGATGGCCGCGCACGGCCCGGGCGGGAAATACGTTCCGAATTTTCGAAAAGAATGCTGGATGTCTTGAAATTTAGTTGCGTTTGGAGAGTGGATAGGCCTTGTCGCTTCGCGTGGCATTACACACCGTCCCTGACGTCTTTGGCAACAGCCCTGACGCAACGTTAGTCGGTGCACGCGTGTCTGGGGTAGGTGTCTGGGGTAGGAGCGCGTCGAGTCGGAAAAGCACAGTTCGAAGTCGTTTTGCGCAAAATGCGGCGCCACTTTACTGAACATAGGACAGTAAGGCCAGTCGCGGCCGAGCCGGCGGAAACGGCAAATATCCTCGCAATGGAAATGAAGGCTATGGACGATCTAGCGCGGGCAGCGCACGCGCCGATTGGAGTGGGCGTTGGATTTGGCGATAAGGTCGTCCTGATCTTTGGTGACGATCAGAAGCGGGTTTCAGTGCGGTTGTCGGAGGCAGGACATGATTTGGATAGCGGTACTATATTTTGGCTTCTCAGCGACGGTGCCAAAGCAAGAGTGCCACCCTATGCACGGTGAAGCGCGAGCCAGTTTCCATGGGTCGTAGATAGCGCCCTAAGCGCGCCCAGAGTCGTGACGTCAACAAACCAGTGTCAACGCGTGTTAATGCCGAGTGATGCCGAGCGCTGCGTCATCGGCCGATATCTGACGGTCGACATCACCGGATTTTTCCTCTGTCTATCCATTCCCGCAAATCATTGAGTTCATAAAATACCTTGCGACCTATCTTCGTACTCGCGGGGCCTTTCCCTTTCGTGCGCGAGCGTTGCAGCGTCCGCAGGCTGCAGCCCAGCATTTCAGCAACGCGGCGCTCGCCGAGAAGGTGTCGGTCGTCGATAACGATCTCGTCGCCAGCAGTGCCCGTCGCAGGAGTGCTCGCTTGAGGATTGGCAATCGTCGGCGGCGCGGTGTTCGTTGCTGGCTTGTCAGACTGCCGCTCGTCCTCGGCTTTCGTCGTCCCGTATGCAATGATTTGTGCCACCGGCCGCGGCGCCGATGCATCGGAGATCGTCGATGAGTTGTTCTCGATCGTGACCGGGGCATGCCCGTCGGATTTCCGTTCGGCCGCGAGATCGCCAATCGCGGCCGAAGACTTGAGTTTGGCGGCAGCCGCTTCAGCCTCGCGCCGCACTCCATATGCAAGCACGTCGGCGGGGTCTCTGATCCCGGCCGATTTCAGCGCCCCCAACATGTACTTGATGAATTCGGCCAACTCGGCGGGCGCAAGGTTCGCTGGGTGGGTCGCGCCAAGGCGTGCGCGGAGAAGCTGTTCCCAATTTACATGATAGGCTGTCTGGAACAGCGATATGATGTGGGCCAGGGCGACGCCTTCCGGTATCAACGCGGCCAGCGTTGGGTCGTTGGCGAGGGGTGTGTCCATACGCATGATCGAACCTCCTGAGCGCAACAAATGCGGCGCATTGCGACGCAAAAGGCGCACGTTGTTGTCAGGAAATCCGTGTCGCCACGGAGGTTTGACCTACTGACGCGCCCGATAGGGCCGTGGGATCGGTCGGCAACTCACTGCGAGCATTGAACCCAACAGTCGGAGGACCCATGTCCTCCAGGACAGTTCTGTCCACGAGTTGTAGTGGCCTTATAGCTTCTGCTACGGGCATTTTCAAGGCGGGATCGGTCCGATCCGACCCGGACGGATCACTCCCGCGCCCCGCCAAGCTTTTCGACCCTGAACCGTTTCGCACCACCGATTACGCGTTCGGCTTGAAGAAGCCACCGCATAAGCAGATGCGGCAGCGACCGGCTTCGTCCCGCGCGAGGGGAATAGTGCCGGCATGCCCGGCGAGATGTCGCAGATGATCACCGAACGTCCAAATGCCGGCGCCGTCAGGCACTATGATCGGTGCGGTGTCATCTGCCGTCCGAGGGGTGGAGGCTTTGTTTCCATTGTTGCTCACGGCATCACTCCTATCGAC
>NZ_JBAVCF010000236.1:0-3020 GCF_049586575.1 Bradyrhizobium sp. | reverse complement strand
GCCAAGGCCTACGCGACCGATCCCGATGGGCCTTACGTCTATTATTACCGCTCGCTCTTTACCAAGCTGAAGAAGAACGGCCGCATTGAGTTGTTCAAGACCCGGCGCGATCAGCCCGACGACGAGGTCACGCTGGAATCGATCTGCGACAAGCTTATCATTCACGGCACGCCCGATAGCGTCGCCAACCAGTTGCTCGCGTTCCAGCAGGAAGTCGGCACCTTCGGGACGCTGCTCTATGCCGGCAAGGACTGGAAAGACCGCGAACTCGGCCGGCAGTCGATGATCCTGATGGCGGAAAAGGTCATGCCGCGCGTCAATGCCGGTGCTTAGACCAATACCTTCACCGGAGGACGGCGAACGTTCTCTGCCTGGCCAAATACCTGGGCAAAACCCGCCAGAAACGCATCCACCGCGTCGCTGATCATCTGCTCCTTGCTTTCGAGCACCGGGGACTCGTAGATGAATTTGCGCACGCCATAATAAAAGATGCCGCTGTGAAAGACCCAGGCCATTTCGATCTCGGCCGCGCTTGGCTTGCTTTGCGCCGATAAACCCGCCTCATGCCGGCATTCCCGGATGATGCGGGATAAAATCTTGTCCCGCACGATGCCGACATAGGATCGGTTGATCTCGAGCCCCTTCAGACCGGAATAAAGATAGATGCGCAGCCACGTGCGGCTGAAGATCACGCCGGTATAGGCGGCGTAGAATTCCTTCAAGCGATCACGGATCGGCCGCGTGCGGTCCGAGAGCAGCTTCTCCCAACCGTCACCCAGCGGCTCCAGATAAACCGTGCGATAGACTTCCTTGATCAGGTCGTCCTTGCTCGGGAAGTAACGATACAGCAAGGGCTGCGTTACGCCGAGCCGCCGCGCCAATGCACGCGTTCCGCCGCCAAATCCCTCTTCCGCGAAAAACTCGGTGGCTTTGGCGACGAATTCCTGGCGGCGATCGTCCGGCGACAAACGCCGCTGCTTGACCCTTGCGCGCTTGGGGGTGGCTTTTTTGCTCATGAGCTCGCAGGCACTGCAACGTCGTCGCTGACGAAACGCCCGAAACCGCCGCGGACGAACAACAACGGCTCCCTCCGGTTGTAAGTGTAGGCTTCAACGGCGCCGAGGAAGATAACATGGTCGCCGCCATAATAGCGGTTGGCGGCGCGGCATTGAAAATTCGCGACACTGTCGGCCAGAAGCGGCGCATTGCCAAGCCCCGGCTTCCAGTCGACGCCCGCAAACCTGTCGACGGTGGACTTCGCGAAGGTCGTAGCGAGACCCTGCTGCGAGACGCCCAACACATTGACCGCGAAGTGGCTCGCGTTCTGGAAGATCGGCAAGCCCTGCGAATACATTCCCAGGCTCCACAGGACGAGCGGAGGATTGAGCGAGACCGACGCAAAGGAATTGCAGGTCAGTCCGTATGGCTTGCCGTCGTCCGCCATCGCCGTGATGATAGTGACGCCGGTGGCGAAGGTACCGAGTGCGCTGCGAAAATCCCGGGGATCGAGCGTCGAGCTGCCGCTCGCGAGTTCATTGGCGGTTTCAGGCTCCGGCACGTGCGTTGGCTGATCGTTCATCCCGGTAACCGTCTCACAGCGTCAGATTTTCGGAAGGCAGGCCAAGCGCGACCCGCCCGTAATTGGTGCCCGCCGCATCGAAATTGAAGGCGATATGGGAGTTGATGGCGTGCGCATCGCGGAACTGCCGCTGCAAGGCGCCGGACATGTAAAGGCCGCGCGCGCCGCTCGCCGCAAACAGCAGCGAAACGGCCTCAGTACAGAGGTTGACGGAATAGGCGCCGTCCCGTCGCATTTTTGTTTTCGCTGCGATATCCGGAATATGCCCGCGCCTTGCGTCTGCCAGCGCTTCGATGCAGGTCGAGCGCATGATGAGGCGCGCCGCGTCGATCTTGGAAGCGGCCTCCGCGATCTTGATCTGGGTGGTCTGAAAGTCGCTGAGCTTGGCGCGGTTGTAGGTGGAGGCGCGATGGCGCGCCAGATCGACGTAGTCGTCGAGGCAAGCTTGCGCGTTGCCGAGCGCGACGCCGGACAGCACGTAGGGAAACAGCGAAAATACGGGAAGCGTGTAAAGCGCATTCGGATTGACGGTGCTTCCGGGCGTCGGTCCGCCCGCCAATTCATGAACCCCGACCGTCATCGGCGCGGCCACGAACGCGTCGTTGACCTCGACGTCGTTCGAGCCCGTGCCGCGCAGGCCGGTCGCGTCCCAGGTGTCCTTGACGCGATAGTCGCTCTTGGGAAGCAGGAAGATGCGGTACTCGATGCCGTCGGCGTCGTCCTCGGACGACACAACGCTCGCCAGCATGTTCCATTCGCTGCAATTCACGCCGGAGGAAAAGGGCCAGCTGCCGCGCAGCACATATCCGCCCTCGACCTTTCTGGCGCGCCCCGCAGGGAAGATGAAGGACGACGCGATGAGGGCATTGGGATCCTTGCCCCAGATCAAGTCCTGGGCGCGGCGATCGAACATCGCCAGCATCCAGTGATGGCTGGCGAGGTTGGCAAAGGTCCAGGCCACGGAGGCATCGCCCTGCCCGATCGCGTCCGCGCAGTCGATCAGCGCGATATAATCGAGTTCGGAGCCGCCAACGCGTTTCGGCTGCACGATCCGGAACAGGCCGCTTTCGTGCAATTCACGTTCGGTCTCCTCGGCAAGACTGCGCAGCTGTTCCGAACGCGAGGCACCCTCGCGCAGTCGCGGCGCCAGCGCCGCGGCGCGCGCAACCATTCCCGCATAAACACGGCCGTCGGCGTCCGTGCCCGAGGGTGGGGTCGCATTTGTCTTCAGACCGGTAGCTGTCATCTCGCGGTCCTCCCCGAACGCGCCTGCGACTGTTATACGCCCGATTCTTCTTCTACGCTTCTTTCAGTCTAGAGCTCCGATTCCGAAGTTCGCACGGTATCGCGGCAACCTCCGATGCGAGCTTCGGAATCAAAGGAGCTCTAGTAACTTATTGATTCTAGGGCGGCCTTGAATTTGAAGTTCCTATAAAGCGAT
>NZ_JBAVCF010000235.1:0-1546 GCF_049586575.1 Bradyrhizobium sp. | reverse complement strand
ATCGCTTTATAGGAACTTCAAATTCAAGGCCGCCCTAGAATCAATAAGTTACTAGAGCTCCTTTGATTCCGAAGCTCGCATCGGAGGTTGCCGCGATACCGTGCGAACTTCGGAATCGGAGCTCTAGTTGCCGCTCATGGCGTTGCCACGGCAAGACTGACGATCTTCTCGCTCTGTAATCGGCTCAGGAGACCAGAGAACTCGTCCTTCGACATCGCCGAGGCGAATTGCAGACGGAACATGCCGCTTTTGCCGTCGACGATCGAGGCCTGATATTTGTCGAGCAGCGCCGTGACGTCGCTGACGCGCGCATCCGGCACAAACCGCACCAGCGCACGCGGCGAAGGCGCAGCCGAGATATTGCGCGTAATCGGTTCGTTCATGCTCAGTGAAGCGGTCTCAAACGAGGCCGGGCGATTATCGATCAGCACCGCGGCAATGATGCCGGCCTGCAAAACAAGGACAAGCGCGCCCAGCCCGGCGGACCATGCGACTGTCCGCGGCGAGAGGCTCGAGAAGAAACCCGCGAGCCACGCCGCCATGTTCCGGGACGCGCCGGGCTTGCGCGCCGGCTCCGCGTCGATCGCGGCGAACAACTTCTGCATCGCGCGCACCGACGGCGCGCCAAGGCTTTCGTTCAGATCGATGGTCCCGGCATATTCCTCGCGAATGACCGCGAACTGCCTGGCGAGTTCGGGATCACGGGCCAACGCTTCCTCGATCCGTCGGGAATCGCGTGCATTGAGCGTGCCGGCGGCATGCCAGGGCAGCAGCAATTCGATGTCGCCCGGTTCCCGCTCTGCCATTGTTCTGCTCGCAGCCATCACGGCCAGCCTCGCTCTATGCCGGCTGCTTTCAGCAGTTCGGCGAGTTTCTTGCGTGCGTAGAACAAGCGGGTCTTCACGGTATTCTCCGGTATTCCGATTATTCCAGCCACTTCTTCCACGGACTTCTCGTGGTAGTAGACGAGATCGACGATCTCCCGATGCTCGGCCGAAAGACCGCCCAAACACCGACGCAACGCGTCACTGGTATCCTTCTTCTGTACGCTTACCTCAGGATCGTCGGACGTATCCTCGATCGCGGCTGCGGCCTCGTCGTCGAGCTCGGCATCCTTCCTGCGGCGGAGCGCCGAAAGCGCCTTGAACCGCGTGATCGCCAGCAGCCAGGTTGAAACGGCGGAGCGGCCTTCGAACTTCCCGGCCTGACGCCACACATCGAGGAAAACCTCGCTGATAAGGTCTTCGGCGACCTGTTCGTTCCGGACGAGCCGTAACCCGAACCGGAACACCCTGACATGATGACGCCCATACAGGACCTGCATGGCGAGCCGGTCGCCTTCAGCGATCCGAGCGATCAGGACGTCGTCCGTAGCCGCCTGTGTCGCACTCAATGGCCGTCTCGCAAGGTTGGTCGGATGTGCATGGGGGGTGGTTCGATTGGAAAGGCAAGATTTTTCAAAGTATAGCAATCGCCGGCCTGAAACTGTGATCTGCCGCACAGAAAAGCCGGCCAAAAACGGTATCGCAGCAAGGTATCATAATAC
>NZ_JBAVCF010000234.1:0-3668 GCF_049586575.1 Bradyrhizobium sp. | reverse complement strand
CCTTGGAATAGGAGCCCTCGGCCAGCAGGTTGACCTTCACGGTGGTGCCGTCGGGCCGCTTTTCCTCGCGCTCAACGCCGAAGCGCGCGCGGAAGGTGCCGCCGCCATCCTGGATGCTCTTGGTCGTATCGTAAAGCAAAGGCGTTCCGGGATGCCGAACTTCGGGCGATCCCCAGCACGGCCACGGGAGGCCGTAATAATCGCCCCCGACTTCCGGGTCGTCCTTCGGCGCACGCAACGTCACAAGATCAAACTTGTGCTGGTTCTTCATATGCGCCTTGATACGCTCCGGCGACTGGCCGCAGTAACCAGTCGACCAACTGCCGCGGTTGATCTCGCGCAGGATGTCCTCGGCCTCTGGAAGATTGTTCGTGACCTTGATGTTCTTGAACATCTTGTCGGCGAATCCGAGCTTCTTGGCGATCAGGTACATCACCTCGAGATCGTCTTTTGACTCAAAGATCGGCTTGACGATCGGATCGGCCCATTGCATCGAGCGGTTGGTCGCGATGCGCGAGCCCTTGCATTCGAACTGCGTCGCGACCGGCAGGAGATAAGTGCCCTCTTTACGCCCAGCCTCCACCGACAGTGAAGCCCAGGTGGTCGGATGCGGGTCGGCGATGACCAGCAATTCGAGCGCCTTCAGTGCCTTCATCGATTCGGGAATGCGCGTGATCGAGTTGCTGGCATGGCCCTGCACGTACATTGCGCGGACATTGTCCTTCTGTTCAACCTGGTCCTTCGGCAACAGCACCGCGTCGAACCAGCGTGTCAGCGGGATGCCGGACGTGTTCATCATCTTTTTGTCGTCGAAGCGCGACACGAACCAGTCGTAATCGGTCTCCCATACGCGCGCCCAATGATGCCAGGCGGCATCAGTCAGGCCGTAATAAAACGGCAACGTCACGATATCGAGGCCGACGTCGGTCGCGCCCTGCACGTTGTCGTGGCCGCGCAGGATGTTGCCGCCGGTGCCGGCACCGACACCGGCATTGCCGGTCATCAGACAGGCGATGCAGCTGGCACGCACGTTGGCGGTGCCAACGGAGTGCTGGGTCTGGCCCATGCACCACAGGATCGTTGCCGGCTTTTCGGTGGCGAACATCTTGGCGATGTATTCCATCTGCTTGCCGGGAACGCCGGTCACGCGCTCGCACTCCTCCGGATTCCACTTCTCCACTTCCTTGCGGAGATCGTCGAAGCCATAGACGCGCTGTTTGATGAATTCCTTGTCTTCCCAACCGTTCTTGAGAATATGCCACATCATGCCATACAGCACAGGGATGTCCGTGCCGGGGCGGATGCGGGCGTATTCCGTCGCATGCGCCGCGGTGCGGGTCATGCGCGGGTCGAAGACGATGAAGTTACCCTTGTTGAGCTCTTTGCTCTCCAGCATGTGTTGCATGCCGACCGGATGCGCCTCCGCCGCGTTGCTGCCGATGAAGATCATCGTTTTGGCGTTGCGCAGGTCGTTAAGACTGTTGGTCATCGCGCCGTAGCCCCAGGTATTGGCCACGCCGGTGACGGTGGTCGAATGGCAGATGCGGGCCTGGTGGTCGGTGTTGTTGGTGCCCCAGTACGCACCCATTTTGCGCATCCAGTAGGAGGCCTCATTGGTCATCTTGGCCGAACCGATCCAGTAGACCGACTCCGCCCCCGATTTCTTCCGGATCTCCAGCATCTTGTCGCCGATCTCGTCGATTGCCTGGTCCCACTTGATGCGCGTCCACTGGCCGTTGACGAGCTTCATCGGATATTTCAGGCGCCGTTCGCCGCTAACCAACTCGCGTACCGAGGCGCCTTTGGCGCAATGCGAGCCCCGATTGATCGGCGAATCCCAGCTCGGCTCCTGGCCGATCCAGACGCCGTTGGCGACTTCCGCCGTGACCGTGCAGCCGACCGCACAATGCGTGCAGATACCCTTGTGGATCGTCGCGCCGGAAGTAAGCGGACCAGCCGCAGCAGCCTCGGCTTTCCGCACGCTAGTCAGCGGCAGGGTGCCGATTGCCGCGAAGCTGCCTGCAACAAGGCCGGATCGGCGCAGGAAAGCACGGCGATCGAGACCGGTACCACCATTTGCAGCAAGAGCCGTGAGCGAACCGCGGCGCGCCTGTCGTTCCGTTCGCTTGATCAGCATGGCCTTTGCTCCTTTACTTCTTCGCGGGGTAGCGGTTGACGCGATAGAACGCCTGAACATCGGGCGAGTTCACGTTGTAGCGCGGTTTGCGCCTTTCATCGGCGGTCTCGTTTCCGGCCAACGCGTCGCTGGCGAATGGCGCGGTTGCGAGCATGGCGGTGCCGCCTATGGCGCCTGCGCTTATTCCGCGCAGTAAGTCACGGCGTCGTACGATCTTTTCGTCGCTCGGCCTGACCTTCATCGCGATTCCTCCTCGATCACGCGCGCGCCGGTCAGCCGGCGAGCGCGAAAGCTTCCGATTCGATTTGCAGGAACAGACGTCCGAACATTCCGACGTGACGATAGAACCGCGCCGCTGCGGCGGCTTCGATGTCGGCAAAGAAGCGTCCGATCCACGGCGCCATATGCTTCTCGAAAATCAATCGATCCGAGCCGGCTGGCGCTGGCAACTCGCCGCTCGTCAATCCGGCCATAATCTCACAGAGAATGCCGGCATGATCTTCCGGTTCCGCCACGCCCTCGGCCCGATCGATGCTAAGCCGCGACAAATCATCGCGAAGCCGCGCCAGCGGGCGCTCATGCAGAAAGCCGGTCAAATAGAATGAGGCGTACGGCACGATTTCACCGCGGCCGATGCCGATGAAGAGAGCGAAAAACTCTCGCTCAACACCCTCGGTCGAGGCTTCATGCGCTGCCGCGGCGATCTCGGTCAGTGCCAATCCGAGCGGCGATGCGTCCCCGCGTAATTGCGCAAGGCGCGAAAGCAGATCGGCGTCGGGAGCGCGCTGGAGCAGGCTGCCGAGGAGCGCGTAGGCGTGCGCGCGCATGAGGTCGACGTCATCTAATCCAGTCGTGTTGAGATCGCTGCAAAGATCGGGCCGTAACGCCGCGCATGTGACGCCTGTTGCCGCCTCCACCGCAACAACGCGCTCAGCCGCAACGTGAGTCCAGTTGGATACCGATGGCTGTGAAATACCGATGCGCCCGCGAGCTCGGTGACGCGTTTGGCAGTCTCCCGATTCTCGGTAGATGTTTTCTCTATCCGTGCCTGTCATTCGGTACGTTGGGTTTTAGGACGCGACTGAAGACTCGCATGTTTGACCGCGCATTCCCGCGCACTGGCATACGTCTTCAGATAGCTTTATATATCTAGCTTTCTCACTCCTCGAAGGCAACCTAAGTATTGCCGCTCTGTGTCGGGGTAGCCTCGCGGCCGAAGGTGGAGTAATCCTCCTATCCTAGTGGTTCAGCTATCACCCGGTTGTGTGCGATCTCGGACCATCATCACTTCAGCAATTTCAAGGTCGCGCTATGATTGGAATCAATATCCTTGAACAAGGTCTGCGTCCAAGGGCAGACGCCCCAGCCTGATGGTTGGAGCTAACAGGCTGCTGAAGAAGTACGATTTTTAGACTGATCTTTGGCTTTTTGCATGTGCTATGCCGGGGTCGATGTATGGAAGCGACAGGTGAGTTACGGTCATCCTGTCAGGCAGCGGTTTGCGCCAGCAGCTTCGGGATGCGGATCAGGT
>NZ_JBAVCF010000233.1:0-2472 GCF_049586575.1 Bradyrhizobium sp. | reverse complement strand
TGCCTGATGAGCATCAAAGCCCCGTGCTGCAGAGCAACCTTTGACTTACATCAAGGTTCTTGCCGATCAGGTTCTTTCTGATCCGAGCCGTGACGAATTCGTATCAATGAAGTTGTGCCTCAGTTGCAGCGCATGAAACAGCTCGACACCCAGTTGGTCGCAAATGAAAACCACCTCAAGTAGAGTCTGAAAATCCTCGCGAATTTGCACCAGCCTTCAGCCGTGACGTGTCAGAATTTTCGGAATGGCGTTAGAATAGGAGTTTAAAATTTCTAGCTACTTCTCGGCGCAAAATTGACGTTTCCTGGATTGAGGTCAATGGGTTGCCGCAAAACAAAACCCGCCGGGGTGAGCGGCGGGCCTGAGTTGGCTTGGGTTGCGGCGCCTACTGGACGGATTGCTTTTCCATTGTGCGACCGAGGTTGACGACGTTGTCGGCGATGACGCCGAGTCCGACCCAACGCTTCATTCCGGCGTCGCCTTTGTAGCGGCAACGATCGAGCCCGTGTCGCCGCTTGACCACGCTGATGCGTCCCTCGCATCCGGTCCGCCATTTCTGTCCGTTGCGGAACCAGCGCTTCCTCTGCTCTCGTTTGCGCTCAGGGCTTTTGGTCGAACGGTTGGGAATGCAGACGCGCTTGACGCCCTGGTCGTTCGCTGCTGCCTCGTTCTTGGCGGAGTAGAATGCGGCATCTGCTGCCACCATGTACGGCGGACGCCCCAGCATTGCTCGATGTATCTCGATGGCGGCTATCAGCAGGTCCGAATCGCTCGGACGCCGATCATAGACCTCGTAGTCGATCACGATTTGGTCCTCGGCCTCCTGCAACTTCACCATCTTGCCGAACTCGTTCGGCTTGCCGGCCTTGCCTTTGCGAATGATCTCCGTCGATGGCTCGAACAGGCTGAGTATCTTGCCTTCGGCGTGTGTGTCGCCGCGGAAGATACGCGCTCTCGTCTGCTTCATCACTTGCTTGACCAGCGACACCATCGCGTCGAGCTCTTGGCGCAGGCCTTCGAGCACCAACTGCTGCAGGCCGTTCCTTGCGCGCTTCGTTCCTTTGGCTACCTCTTTGGAGAACCGCTTCGCCTGTCCCACCACTCGGCTGGTCGCATTGAGCAGCTTGCCATAGGATTGATTGAGCTTCTCCCGGCTCTGCTTGGTTCTGGAGCGCGCCGCCCGGGCGATGTCCAGGACCCGCAGCTTCACGCTGCGACTGCGGTCGCGCAGCTTGGCGCCAGTCTCGCCGGCGATCTTGCCAATTCTTTTCATGGTGCGGATCAGAACCCGCACGCCATCGCCCAACAAGCTCGAATCGGTCGGATAGTGGACGTTGGTCTCCACCACGGTGGTGTCCACGCGCATTCTGCGCCCTGCCGCCAACCCGTTGGCTTGAACCAGCTTCACCAACCTTTGGTGAATCTGCTTGACCACCTCGGGTCCCACTGCCAGGCCCCAACGTCCCATCGTCTTTGCATCGGGCATCTTGCCGGCGCCGACGCGGGTGAAGTCGCGGTACACCAGATTGGCGCGCACCTCGCGCTCCAGCACGCCATAGCTCCAGTTGCGGATGTGCTTGAGGATCAACAAGCGCAATACCATCTCGGCCGGCGCGCCCAACCGACCGCGACTGCGGCTCTTGGGATGTCGCCTCGCCAGCGCTTCATACACCGCAGCTACGATCTGTTCATCCGCCAGCACCCGGTCGGCGGGTTCCATCCAACCTTCGCGAAGATCGCTCACTTCTTCGGCGATCAACCCGTCGCCAAAGCTGGGCTGCGCTCGGCGCATCTCAATCACGGTGTCCTCCCAAGCGCCTTCGACGCGGCTCCGGACGCAGCAAATCATGATTGAGTTCGCAAATGGTCTCGATCGATTGCTTCAGCTTCTGATAGTTGTTCAGCCAGCGGCGAACCTCGGCGACGCGCTCGCGACGCACGCTGAGTTGCCGCGTGCGTCCACCAGCATAGGTGACCGTCAGAACAAACACCCGGTGCCCTTCGCCACGCGCGCATTTCGGGCAGTCTTTGGTATGTCGGACGGTGCGCTCCAGCAGCGAGCCACGCAGCAATTCGCCGGTGACCGGCAGCTTGCCGACAAGCTTCTCGCGCGCTCGAAAGGATCGATCTCGAATCATTCATAAGAATGAATCAGCGGCAATGACGAACGTCAACATCAATTCCGTCCGGCCTTGCAGTTTTCCATCCCCCGAGCGATTCTCCCACAACAACCGCGCACTTCATTTTTGCGCCGGAAAGTAGCTAGACCTTGCCGACTTCCTTTGCGAAGGTATCACGCAACCCGATGGTGCGGTTGAACACCGGACGGTCGGCGGTAGCATCCTTGTCCCGCACGAAATAGCCCTGCCGTTCGAACTGCACAACCTCGGCCGAGTTGGACTCGGCGACACCAGCCTCAACCCTCGCGTCCTTCAGGATTTCCAGCGACTGGGGATTGAGGTCGGCGGTGAA
>NZ_JBAVCF010000232.1:0-23473 GCF_049586575.1 Bradyrhizobium sp. | reverse complement strand
TTCTGGATCAGGTCGCGGCCGGCAAAGACGGGCAACATCACGGCCACGAGCAACGCAATGCCGATGATGATGGCGGAAAGGCGCGAAGCGGCGCCTGGCGTCTCGATGTGGAACATTTGCTTCAGCTCGCGGGTGTCAGCTTCCATCGCCGCTTCCTCTTAGTCCAGCGCGCGCGGAAACAGGCCACGCGGCCTGATCACCAGCACGATGAGGAAAGCCAGATGTCCGGACAGGATCTGCCACTCCGGATTGATGCGCGCCCCGATGGTCTGCGCCACGCCAAGGACAATTCCGCCCGCCAGCGTCCCCCAGAAACTGCCGAGGCCGCCGATGATCACGGCCTCAAAAGCGTAGAGCAGGCGTGCGGGGCCGATGGTGGGATCGAAATTCGCCCTCAAGCCGAGATAAAGCGCCGCGATCGTGATCACCACGAAAGCCAGCCCCATGGCGATCGCAAAGATTCGACTGACGTCGATTCCCATCAGTTGAGCGATTTCGAGATCATCCGAAGTCGCGCGAAACGCCTGCCCGATGGCCGTGCGATAGAATACGAAGTTGAGGAACACGATCACCGCGATCGCCGACAACAGCGTTAGCAGTGGCACGACGCCGACCGCGATGCCGCCGCCGAGCGCGATCGAGGCGGTTTCGATCGCGCCGGAGCGCAGGCGCACGCTGTCGGCCGAGAATAGCTGCAACAGCCCGTTCTGGATGATGATCGACAGGCCGAACGTCACCAGCAGCGGCGGTAAGAGATCGCGCCCCAAGGTGCGATTGAGCAGGACGTGCTGAAGCGCGAAGCCTGTGACAAACAGGATCGGAAGAGCAATCAGCGCCGCGACAAAAGGATCGATGCCAAACTGGCCCGCCACCAGCAGAATAATATAGGCGGCGACCACGATGAAGTCGCCATGGGCGAGGTTGACGAGCCGCATGACGCCGAAGATCAACGATAGCCCGGCAGCAAACAAAGCATAGAGCCCGCCGAGCAGTATGCCTTGGATCAGTGCGTCGAGCCAGCCCGTCATCTCCCATCCCGCCATCTCATTGCCCGAAATAGGCGCGGTGAATGGACTCGCGCGTCAGATCCTTTGGGCGGCCGGTGAGCGAGAGGCGGCCCTCCTGGAAGCAATAGACGCGATCGGCGACCTTCATGGCCTGAACAATGTCCTGCTCGACCAGCACAATGCTGGTGCCGTCGGCCTTGACTTGCGGAAGCGCCGCATAAATGTCGGCGATGATGATCGGCGCAAGCCCAAGGCTGATTTCGTCGCAGAGAAGAATACGCGGATTGGACATCAAGGCCCGGCCGATCGCCGCCATCTGCTGCTGGCCGCCCGACAGCGTCGACGGCGCGGAAGAGCGCCGCTTCCCAAGAACAGGAAACAGCGAATAGACCCTATCGAGCGTCCAGGCGCCCTTCGTCTTGTTGCCATAGCCGCCGATCTTCAGATTTTCCTCGACCGTCAACGAAGGAAACAGCCGCCGTCCTTCGGGCACGAGCGCAATTCCGAGCTTGACGATATCAGCCGCTGCGCGCGCGCCGATCGGCGTGCCCTGAAGCAGGACGCTGTCGGCGGAGGCGCGAATGAGGCCGGCAATGGCCTTGAGAAAGGTCGACTTGCCGGCGCCATTCGCGCCGATGATGGCAATGGTCTCGCCCTTTTCCAGCGTCGTGTCGATGCCATACAGCGCCTGGAAGTCGCCATAGAAGGCGGTGAGATTGCGGGTCTCGAGTAGCGGCATGCCTCAGGCCTCGATGCCAATATAGATCTGACGCACTTCAGCAAGCTGCATCACGTCCTGCGGCACTCCCTCAGCGACCTTACGTCCGAAATTGAGAACCACAAGACGATCGACGACGGCGTTCAGCGCATGCACGACGTGTTCGATCCACAGGATCGCAACGCCGGTGCGTCTGACGTCTTTGATCGTGCCGACGAGCGCCAGGCACTCTGCCTCCGTCAGGCCGCCGGCGATCTCGTCGAGCAGCAACAGCCGCGGTTCGGTGGCAAGCGCGCGCGCCATCTCCAGCCGCTTTCGTTCAAGCAGCGTCAGCGAGCCCGCGAGCGTGTTGGCGCGCTTGAGCAGGCCAAGCCGATCGAGGATCTCGCCGCAGGCAGATGCCGCCTCGCGCTCGGTCTTGGCCCGGCCATAGACCGCACCGACCAGAAGATTCTCGAACACGGTGAGCTTTTCGAACGGCTGCGGAATCTGGCGGGTGCGGCCGAGCCCGGCGCGGCAGCGTCCTTGCGGGGCCAGCCCCGCAAGATCGCGGCCGTCAAAGCGGATGACACCGGCGTCTTGCGGGAGTTCGCCTGATATCAGGTTGAACAGCGAGGTCTTGCCCGCACCATTCGGCCCGATGATGCCGACGGCCTCACCGGATGCTACGGCTAGATCGAGGTCATCCGCGACGACGATCGAGCCGAAGCTTTTCCTAAGACCGGCGACTTCCAGCAGCATGATCAGCCAATAAGGCCCACGATCAGGTGATCGCTTCCATCTTGCCCGCGACGGGAATCGCCGGCGCCGTCCTGTTGTCAGTGATCACGATATCATATTTGCCGTCCTTGTAACGCCACTGGCCGCCGACAAGCGGCGTCTTGGCGACGTTCTTGGCGGCAAATGGCGGCAGGTTCGCGCCGTTCCACTGCACCTTGCCGACAACCGTATCGAGATTGGTCGCTGCAATGGTTGTGGCGATTGCCTTGCCGTCGCGGTCCGGCGTGCGCTTGAGCACATCGACCGCGAGTTCGAACAGCGCGTGCGCAAAACCGATGGGTTGCGTCCACTGCTTCCTGGTCGCGGCCTCGTAGGCGGCCGCGAGATCCCTGGCGCTGATGCCGGTGAGCGAGGACTTGAACGGATGGTGCGGCGTCCACCAGACCTCCGACGACAGGTTGTTGCCATCCTTGCCCAGTGCCTCGACAGCGACGGGGAACAGGATCGCTTTGCCGATCGAGGCGACCTTGGGCTTGAATCCCTGTTGCAAGGCCTGTTTCCAGAATGTGGTGAAGTCCGGCGGTATCACCACGCCGGTGATGATCTCGCATTTGGCAGCCTTGAACGCGCCGATCTGCGCCGAGAAATTGTCGGTGAGGTTCTGGTAGCGGCCGGGATCGGTGAGCTTGTAGCCTTGCTTGTCCAGAACCGGCGGGAAGCCGACGACCTTGTCGCCCCAGGCGTTGCCGTCGCCGTCGTTCGGAAAAAGTCCGCCGACGGATTTGTTGGTCGCGACCTGGCTCCACATGTTGGTGTAGACGGCGATGACGTCTTCTAGCCCCCAGAAGAAGTGGTAGGTGTAGTTGAAGCCTTTCCAGGCAGGCGGCCCACCGCCGGGATTGGCCTGACGGCCGATGAACCAGGGCTGCCATGGCGCCGTGGTCGAAATGCACGGCACCTCCTCGATCTCGCACTGGGTCGAAACAGGGTTGGTGGTCTCGGGCGTCGAGCCCACCAGCATGAGGTCGATCTTGTCCTGGACGATGAGATCCTTCGCGACCTCGGCGGCGCGGTTCGGGTTCGACTGGCTGTCCTTCACGACCACTTCGACCGGTACAGTGGCGTTGCCGACCTTGATGCCGGCCTTGGTCGCTTCCTTGAAATTGCTGATGATGAAGTTGTCGGCCTCAGCGAAAGCGGCAAGCGGACCCGTCTGCGGCGAGACATATCCGAGCTTGACCGGGCGCGTCTGCGCGATCGCCGGCGACTTCAATCCAACCGACAGCATGGCGCCGGAAGCGGCCGAATATTTCAGCAGTGTGCGGCGGTCGATCGCACGACGATGAATCGAACAGGTGTTGTGGCTGGTCATCTGCGCGTCCTCCCCTCTGGATGCGCCGGATTCTCATTGTCGAAGTCGATATTTAAGTCGATTGACAGACGGACCGGCGTTCGGTATTCGAACATGCGTTCGTATGTCGAGCAGTCTCTTCCAAGGTCCTCACGGAGTCAACAGGCCGCCTCATGCCGCAAGCGCCACGCCCCTATCAGGGCGACCCGGACGACAAGGAATTCATGACGACGCTCGCCAAGGGCCTCGCCGTGCTCGGCGCGTTCGGAAGGTTGCGGCCGACCATGACCTTGTCCGAAGCTGCCCAGGTGGCGGACCTGTCGCGGGCCGCGGCGCGCCGGGTGCTGCGCACCCTCAACCAGCTTGGCTATGTCGAGCAGGATGGCCGGACATTTTCACTGTCGCCGCAAATCCTCAACCTTGGCTTTGCCTATCTCTCGACACAGAGCTGGATCGATCGCGCGCAGCCCTTGATGCGCGAACTCAGCGAACGGCTCGGCGAGACCTGCTCGGCCGCGATCCTGCAAGGTAACGATATCGTCTACGTCGCGCGCGTACCGGCCCGCAGAATCATGTCGACGACGCTGTCGGTCGGCAGCCGGCTGCCGGCGATGCATACGGCGCTCGGCCGCGTCCTGTTCGGCTATCTGGACGAAGCCGAGATCTGGCGGCGACTGAAGTCGCAGCGCATCGAGGCCTACACACCGCAAACCATCACCGACCTTCAAGCGCTGTTCGACCGCATCCGCGACGACCGCGCCCAGCGATTTTCCATCGTCGATGAAGAACTCGAGCGCGGCCTGCGAGCGCTCGCTGTGCCGGTGCTCGATCGCAGCGGACAGGCCGTCGGCGCCATCAATCTGTCGACTCATGCGACGCGAACGACGCGCAACGAGATGCGCGACCGGTTTCTCTCTGAGCTCAACCGCCTTTCCGAGCAGGTCTCCTCGACCATGGTCTGACCAAAACCCTTCCCCTTGCCAATCGGCGGACGCGGCCGTATCGTCACGGTAAGTTCGGAATACGGACAAGAGTTCGATAATCGAACATATCGACGGGGAGCACGCGAATGGCAGGCAGGGGAACCGCGGCACAGGCAAGCGCGCCGGAGAACACCGGCAACGTCAAGGTCAGTCGTCCGCAAACCGGACAGGAATATCTCGACTCGCTGCGCGACGGACGCGCCGTCTACATCTATGGCGAGAAGGTCAAGGACGTTACGACGCATCCTGCCTTCCGCAACACCGCGCGCATGGTCGCCCGCCTCTATGATGCGCTCCACGGCGACCGCAAGGACAAGATCCTGCTGCCGACCGATACCGGCAATGGCGGCATGACTCACGCCTTCTTCAAGGCGCCGAAAACCATGGATGAGATGATCGCCGGCCGTAACGCGATCGCGGAGTGGGCCAAAATCACCTACGGCTGGATGGGACGCGCGCCGGATTACAAGGCCGCATTCCTTGCGACGCTGGGCGCCAACTCGGATTTCTACGATCCTTATCAGGAGAACGCCAAGCGCTGGTACAAGTTCAGCCAGGAGCGCGTGCCCTTCATCAATCACGCGATCATCCATCCTCCGGTCGATCGCGACCGGCCGCCGAACGAAGTCGCCGACGTCTGCTGCCATGTCGAGAAGGAGACCGATGCCGGGATCGTCGTCTCCGGCGCCAAGGTGGTCGCGACCGGTTCGGTGCTGACGAACTACACCTTCGTCGCGCATCACGGCCTCATTCCCCTGCAGGACAAGAAATTCGCCGCCGTGTTCATGGTGCCGACCAACGCGCCCGGCGTGAAGTTCATCTGCCGCACCTCCTACGAGATGAGCGCGAGCGTGATGGGAAGCCCGTTCGACTATCCGATCTCGAGCCGGCTGGATGAAAACGACGCCGTGTTCATCATGGACAAGGTGCTGATCCCCTGGGAGAACGTGTTCGTCTATGGCGACATCGAGAAGGCGAACAATTTCTTTCCGCGCACCGGCTTCCTGCCGCGTTTCGTCGTGCATGGCTGCACGCGGCTTGCGGTCAAGCTCGACTTCATCAGCGGGCTTCTGCTGAAGGCGACTGAAGCCGCCGGCACCAAGGATTATCGCGGCGTTCAGGCCAATGTCGGCGAGGTCATCGCCTGGCGCAACCTGTTCTGGAGCCTTTCGGATGCGATGGTCCGCGATCCCAAGCCATGGATCGGCGACTATCTCTTGCCGAACATGGATCCGGGCAACGCCTACCAGATCATTGCCACGATGGCCTACACCAAGGTGAAATACCTGATCGAGCAGACCGTCGCGTCCGGGCTGATCTATCTCAACAGCCATTCCAGCGATTTCAAGAACGCCGAGATCCGTCCCTACCTCGATCGCTACTTGCGCGGCTCGAACGGCTACAAGGCCGAGGAACGCGTCAAACTGCTCAAGCTGTTGTGGGATTGTATCGGCAGCGAATTCGGCGGCCGGCACGAGCTCTACGAGATCAACTACGGCGGCTCGACCGAGGAAATCCGCCGCTACTGCCTGTTCGGCGCGCAAGCGTCCGGCAACGCAGATCGCTTCAAGGGATTTGCCGAGGACTGCATGGCCGAATACGACCTCGATGGCTGGAAGGTGCCCGACCTCACCGATCCCGGCGAGCTCAGCTATCACATGATGAAGAAGTAAGACATCGCCAACATCGGGAGTGGCCTCGCTGCTCCCGATGGCTCCAGGAGATCCAAGCGAGATGAACACACCGCTCTCGTCGTCTTCCATGCAGCCTCAGGGCTCGCAGGCCACAAGTCTGCATGGCACCATCGATCCCAACCGCTTCCGTTCCGTAATGGGATCGTTTGCTACCGGGGTCGCGGTCATCACGACGGAATGGAACAGCGAGCTGTTCGGTGCGACCGTCAACTCGCTGACATCGGTGTCGCTTGAGCCTTGCATGCTGCTGTTCTGTGTCAGCGACGGCAGCACGACCGGAGTGGCCATTCGCAACAGACGGCTGTTCTCGGTCAATGTTCTCGGCCAGCATCAGTCCGCTCTGCCGGCCCGCTTCACAAAGGCGGGAAACAATCGTTTTGCAGATGTCGCGATCGATTTCAGCGCCGACGGACTTCCGCTGCTACGAGGTGCGGCGGCTCAGCTCTGTTGCCGGGTCGCGACCATCCACAAAGCGGGCGACCACGACATCATTCTGGGCGAGGTGCTTTCCGGCGAAGACATCACGTGCAGTCCGCTGGTGTTCCACAAAGGCACTTACGGAAGTTTTCAGCGCGCCGGTTGAATAGCGCGTGGCGCCGATCTAATCCATCGCGTGAACCCAGGCCTCATTATAAAGCGCGTAAGCGTCGCCCCGCCGGGCGAGCCGCGCGAAGGCCGGGAAGTGCAGATGCATGCCGGCAACCAGCACGCGGTCAAAACTCACTCGATCGAACATGCGTTTGCGCGAGGCCGCAGCCATAGCCAAATCGGTATCGAAGGCCATGCCGGCCTCGGGAAACGCCGTTTGCACCTCCGGCACGTGGACGGTGTCGCCCCAGATCATCAGCTGATCGTCGCCCGATGCAACGAGGTAGGCGGTGTGGCCCGGCGTATGTCCATGGCTCGGCACGGCGGTGACGCCGGGAAAGACTTCTCCCTGCTTGAACAAGCGCGTGCGGTTCTGGTAGGGCGCGACCTGTTCGCGGCCCGCCAGGAAAAACAGTTTCTTCGACCGCTCGTCGGCCTTCGCCATGGCGCCATCGTCGAACCAGTGCGGCAGTTCGTTCTCGTGCATCACCAGTTCCGCATTCGGAAACAGCAACCGGCCACTCTGCATTTCGGTGAGACCAGCGGAATGGTCCGGATGCATGTGCGTCAACAGCACGGTGTCGATTGATTTCGGATCGATGCCGGCGGAGGCAAGGTTGCGTTGAACGAAACCGGCAGTGGGCAGCAAATAATTTCCCGATCCGGTATCGATGATCGCCGTGCGGCCCTTTGAGTGGATCAGAAAGGTATTGACGCTGGTTCGTCGCGCGGGGCGGAATGCGTCCTTTAAAATCTGATGCGCCTTATCGACATCGACATTGCGCATCACCTCGAGATTGCCGTCCAGATAGCCATCGCTGATGGACGTGACGACGATATCGCCGATCTTGCGGTGATACACGCCGGGGATTTGCTGCGCGGGTTGCGTTGTCATGTGGGAGAGCCTTGATGCTGTGGCACACCGACGCAATCAGGCGTCGACGTTTTTGAGAAACTCGTCGATACAATCAGAGATCAAATCAGGCGTCTGCACCGCCATGTAATGTCCGGTGCGCAGTTCGATATAGCGCGCCCCGGGAATCGTTTTGGCGACGGCTTGCGCGAACGGCGGCGGCCGCACGCGATCCAGACTGCCGCCAATCACCAGCACCGGACAACGCAGCTTGCTTAATTCGTCCTGCATCTCGGCATTCACCAGCATTCGCCAGATCGTGGCATAGCTTGCGGGATCGTTGCCGAGCCAGCGCGCGCGGAATTGTTCGAATCGTCCGGTGTCGCTGCGCAATTCCGGGGCATAGCCGTTCAGCATCGCGTCCTCGACAACGGATGCCATCCCATCGGCTTCAATCCTGGCGAGACGTTCGAGCGCGGCCGGACGGCGGTCCGGCGAAATGCCAGTGGCCGGGCTGCCGACCGCAACCGCGCTGGTGCGCTCCGGATACCGTGCAGCGAAATGAAGCGCGATGGCGCCGCCGACGGCCACGCCTGCAAGCGCGACCTTGCCGGCTATCTTGAGCGCATCGAGCAGGGCTGCAATATCCCCGGCCATAGTGTCGAGGCTGAGTTCGCCGCGCACCTTCTGCGACAGTCCCGCCCCGCGGGTATCGAAGCGCAAGACGCGACGAGATCCTGCGAACCGCGGAGCAACTTCGTCCCAGCTTTCGAGCGAGCCGCCCATTTCGTGGACCAGCATCAGGGTACGATCACCCTTGCCGCTCAGCTCGTAGCGCAGCGCCACGCCGTCCAGTTCAATGAATTCCATTTGGCGTTCCGGCTTCCCGAGCTTTTGGGGGCGCGGGGGTCCATTCCTATCCTGAACGCCGTGTCGAACAAGTCAAAAAACCGCAGAGGCATCTGCGTTCAATATGGCGGGCAACTACTCTCTCGCTGTTGCGGGCCTGAGCGAAGGTTGAACCGCGCCGAAAGCCGGGCGTTTGGACTGGCGAAGCCCGCTCCTCCACCGCTCGAAGAGAAGCTTCAACAGACCGGCGACTTCCTAAGTGCGCCGGTGTTCCGCCTTCGAGCGGATCTCGGCCTCGGGCGCGAAATCAATAATGGATGACAATTCGTGTTGCATAATCGTCTCCAGATTCAAGCCATGCGGCAAATCCGGCAGAGACGGTCGCGATGCAGGGAAATACGATCGTCCCATGCCGGCGCTTCGGATCAAACCGCTAGAGATATTTGAAACTCAGAAAGCAGGACCGGCAATATTCGCGATAGATGAAACCAAGAATCCGTGTCATGGAATCAACTCCGTTGTTGATTGCCCGGGAATGGTTGCAGCCCTGTGTTTCATGCCCATTTCGTCGGGGCGCGAAATTGATTTCTTCCGGCCGAAATTTGGCTTCGTGGATGGTTTGGAGGCCAATGGGGGCGCAGCCGGTCTGAAAAGGGATTTCCGGCATGGCAGCGGTGTTTGCCGGCATCCGCTGGTTCTGGCCGTTGGCCCCAGCGCCGAACTGCGCCGGCCGCTCGGCATCACCATCATCGGCGGACCATTGGTGTCGCAGATTCTCATGCTTTATACGACGCCGGTGATTTATCTCTCGATCGACCGGCTGCGGGCGCGGCTCGAACCGCGTGCGATCGTTGCGCCGCCGGAATAGACCGTCTTTACCGCCACATCCGGTTGCGGCTCCAGTCGCCCTTCCAGCCGGCCAGTTTGCCGTTGCGGAATTGCAGATAGAGCCGGTCGTTGTGGCTGATCAATCCGCTGCCACCCGCATTGCGGATGGCGAGATAGACTTCATTGCCCGGAGCACCGTTGACGTAGCTGAGCGGCCGGTCAAGCGCCTGGGAGGCATCTACTGGCAGTACGAAAGCTCGTCTTCCGTGACTACTCGCTCGATCTTGTCTGACTTGATGCGGTATCTCAGACGTCCATCTGCCTCGACGGGCATGCGTTGAATGATGGTGTAGACCTTCGGTACATCGAGATGCACCCGCCCTTGCGGTCCTTGACCGCGATGAAGGACTTCGTCGTTTAGCCGGTAAGCATGTGACATTCTGTGTCCCTTTTGGATCGTTCTATTACGAAACGAATTACGGCGGTGCGAAAACCCGCGATTAAAAGCCTCAACTGTCCCAGGATTCCGGGCTCACGACCGAGCTGCCGGGAACCGAATTTTGGGGCTCGGAGACGGAGCGACCGAAACCATATCTAGCACGGCTGGGCAACCAGGGAGACAAAAAATCCGAAAAAATAGCCCGCGAAACGAGCCAGCCGACCCCTTGTTCCGGCAAGGTAAACGACCGATGCATCGAGGCGGTCGAGCAGGCCGTTTTGCGACTGCACCGACCAATCTGCCACGTTGACCGGCCAAGCGAACCGCCGCACCATGGAATGCTTTTCGTTCCCAAGGTGCAGGGTTGACCGTTCTCTCAAACCGCCAGACCGAGATTTTGAATATTGCCCGCGCCCACGGCCGGGTAATGGTGGAAGACCTTGCCCGGCGCTTCGAGGTCTCGGCGCAGACGATCCGCAAGGATCTGAACGACCTGTGCGACCACCACGCGCTGACGCGCATCCACGGCGGCGCCATCATCGCCTCCGGCGTCGAAAACCTCGCTTATGAGGCGCGCCGCTTCGTCGCCGCCGAGGAGAAAAAGGCGATCGGTGCGGCTGCAGCTAGCCTGATCCCCAATGGCTGTTCGCTGTTCATCAACATCGGCACCACCACCGAGGAAGTAGCGAGCGCGCTGACCTCGCATGAGGACCTGCTGGTCATCACCAACAACCTCAATGTCGCGATGCTGCTGTATCGCTATCCACGGATCGAAGTGATCGTCGCGGGTGGCACGGTGCGCCGCGCCGACGGCGCCGTGATCGGGTCGACCGCGACCAGCCTGATCGGGCAATTCAAGGTCGACTATGCCATCATCGGCGCGTCGGCGATCGACCAGGATGGCGCGCTGCTCGATTTTGATTATCGCGAAGTGCAGGTGGCGCAGGCCATCATGTCCAATGCGCGCAGCGTGATGCTGGTCGCGGACTCCACCAAATTCCGGCGCAGCGCGCCCGTCCGCATCGCCGATATCAGCCAGATCAACACCTTTGTGACCGACCTGGCCCTGCCGGCGCGGCTGGCCGAGATTTGCCAAACCCGCGACATCCAGGTGGTCGAGGCGATGCCCAACTCTCTCGACGCCGACGATTCCGACACCGAGCTACCCCCCGCAGCCACGGCCGTCCGCTGATTTTTCGGGGAGCACTGGAAAACGGTCCATCGGTGTTGCTTTCACATTTAGTTGTGATTTAATCCAAAACGAAAGTAAAATCGCAAAAAGCCAACAGGCGAGCCGGGGAAGCGCTTGGATCGGATTTTCGACCTCTTGATCATCGGAGGCGGCGTTAACGGCTGCGGAATTGCGCGCGACGCTGCCGGACGAGGGAATTCCGTTTTTCTTTGCGAAATGAATGACTTGGCCAGCGGAACGTCGTCCTGGTCGACCAAGCTCGTGCACGGCGGGCTGCGCTATCTTGAATATTATGAGTTTCGTCTCGTCCGCGAGGCGCTGATCGAGCGGGAGATCCTTTGGGGGATCGCGCCCCATATCATCCGGCCGCTCCGCTTTGTGCTGCCCCATCATGACGGGCTTCGCCCCGCCTGGCTGCTGCGGCTTGGTCTGTTTCTCTATGACCATATCGGCGGACGGCACCGGCTGCCGCCGACGCGCTCGGTCGATCTCCGCCGTGACGAGGTCGGAAAGCCGCTGGTTCCGAACCGCTACCACAAGGGGTTCGAATATTCGGACTGCTTTGTCGACGATGCGCGGCTGGTGGTGCTCACGGCGCGCGATGCAGCCAATCGCGGCGCCGAAATCCGCACGCGCAGCCGCGCCGCCGAGATCCGGCAGGCCGATGGCATCTGGGAAGTCACGATCGAGAATGTCGTGAGCGGCGAGCGCACGACGGTGCGCGGTCGCGTCCTGGTCAATGCCGGCGGACCATGGGTCGAGCAGGTGCTGGCGGCAGGATCCGGTGTTAACGCGCGGGCCAAGGTGCGGCTGGTGCAGGGCTCGCATATCGTGGTGCGTAAACTGTACGAACACGATCGCGCCTACATGTTCCAGAACAGCGACGGCCGCATCGTTTTCGTCATTCCCTATCAGGACGACTTCACGCTGATCGGCACCACCGATCGCGATTATCACGGCGATCCGGCCAAGGTGAAAGCGACGGCCGAAGAAATCCAGTATCTCTGCGCCTCCGTCAGCGAATATCTGGCGAAGCCGGTCGGGCCTCAAGACGTCGTGTGGGACTATGCCGGTGTTCGACCGCTCTACGATGATGGCGCCAGCGAAGCCAAGGCCGCGACCCGCGAGTATGTGTTCGAGCTCGACCTGCCCGGCGGCGCGCCACTGCTCTCGATCTACGGCGGCAAGATCACGACCCATCGGCGTCTCGCGGAAGAAGCGCTGCAAAAGCTCGCGCCCTATCTGAAGGGCACCAAGGCGCGCGAAGGCTGGACAGGCGAAGCGCCGTTGCCGGGCGGCGACATGGACGTCTCGGCAATCCCCGCTTTGTGCGCGGAACTGATGCGCGACTATCCGTTTCTCGCAAGCCCCCATGCCAATCGGCTCGCGCACGCCTATGGCACGCGCGCCAGCAGGATTTTGGGAACTGCGACATCCATGGGCGATCTCGGCCAGTCCTTTGGTGCGAACCTGACGGAGGCCGAAGTCAGATACCTGATATCGCAGGAATGGGCCCGCACCGCCGAAGACATTGTGTGGCGGCGATCCAAACTTGGACTACGATTGACGGCGCAGGAGATTGCGGTCCTTGAAAAATGGATTGCCGCCAACCGTGTCTCGTCTCAACCCGTCCTCGGCGCGACGGGAGCACAACCATGAGCGTTGAGCTCGTCAACGTCTCGCGGTCGATCGACGGCGTCGCAGCGATACGTGACGTCACGCTGAAGCTTGAGCGCGGCACGTTGAGCGTTCTGTTGGGCCCGACGCTGTCCGGCAAGACATCGATCATGCGATTGCTCGCCGGTCTCGACAAACCCACATCGGGCCACGTCCTCGTAGACGGCAAGGACGTGACCGGCGCGGATGTGCGCAAACGCTCGGTAGCGATGGTCTATCAGCAATTCATCAATTATCCCTCGCTGACGGTCTACGAAAATATCGCCTCTCCGCTGCGGGTGCAGCGCAAGCCGAAGAACGAGATCGAAAAGCGCGTACAGGAGGCGGCGCGGCTTTTAAAACTCGAACCCTATCTCGGCCGGACGCCATCGCAACTATCCGGTGGCCAGCAGCAGCGCACCGCGATTGCGCGCGCGCTGGTCAAGGGCGCCGACCTCGTGTTGCTGGACGAGCCGCTCGCCAATCTCGACTACAAGCTCCGCGAAGAGCTGCGCACGGAACTGCCGCGCATCTTTGAAGCGTCCGGCGCCATCTTCGTTTATGCGACCAGCGAGCCTTCCGAAGCCTTGTTGCTCGGCGGGCGCACCGTCTGCATGTGGGAAGGCGAGGTGTTGCAAGTCGGCGCGACCCCGCTCGTCTATCGCCATCCCGACACCATCCGGGTCGCCCAGGTGTTTTCCGATCCGCCGCTCAATATCGTCGGCATCGAAAAGAAAAACGGCTCCGTGCAATATGCCGGCGGCATCCAGGCGCCCGCGGGTGGACTTTACGCCGGCCTTGCCGACGGCGCTTACCGGGTCGGCTTCCGCGCCCACCAGCTCGAAGTCGCCAACGGAATCCCTGGCCGCCACGCGTTTCACGCCACCGTGACCGTGACGGAAATCACCGGCTCCGAAAGCTTCGTGCATCTCAACCGCGACGAT
This sequence comes from Bradyrhizobium sp., assembly GCF_049586575.1. Lineage (GTDB taxonomy): Bacteria > Pseudomonadota > Alphaproteobacteria > Rhizobiales > Xanthobacteraceae > Bradyrhizobium. Next base: position 9,651 of record NZ_JBAVCF010000232.1, on the reverse strand, counting down.
TCCAACTGGGTCGCCGTGCTGCAGGGCGTGCATGAATACCAGCCCGGACACGTGCTCGATGCCGTGCTCGATCCCGACAATGTATTTGTGTTCGATGCGGCCGGCCGCGTGGTCGCATCCCCAAATCCCGTAGCGTTTTCAAGCGAAGTGCCCAGCGGTTCGCGTGTAGAAAACGCGTCGACGAGAAATACATGAGGAGAATGCCGCATGGCCCGCATTGACCTCGTCGATCTCGCCCATTCCTACGGCGGCAACAATGCGCCGGAAGAATCCTTCGCGCTGAAGCCGGTCACGATGACCTGGCGGCAAGGCGGCGCCTATGCGCTGCTCGGACCGTCGGGCTGCGGCAAGACCACTCTGCTCAACCTGATTTCGGGAATCGTCACACCGTCACGCGGGAAGGTCCTGTTCGACGGCGTCGACATTACGATGCAGTCCACCCAGAAGCGCAACATCGCACAGGTGTTCCAGTTTCCGGTGATCTACGACACCATGACGGTGGAACAGAATCTCGCATTCCCGTTGAAGAATCGCGGCACGCCAAAGCGCGAGATCGAGTCGCGGGTTACTGAGATCGCGCGCCTGCTCGACCTGACACCCTATCTGTCGCGCAAGGCGATGCGGTTGACCGCCGACGCCAAGCAGAAAATCTCGCTGGGCCGCGGGCTGGTCCGGCCCGATGTCGCGGCCGTGCTGTTCGACGAGCCGCTGACGGTGATCGATCCCGAATTGAAGTGGCAGTTGCGCTCGAAACTGAAGGCGCTGCATCGCGACCTCGACCTGACGATGATCTACGTCACCCATGACCAGACCGAAGCGCTGACCTTCGCCAATACCGTGGTGGTGATGCATGACGGTCGCGTGGTGCAGAGCGGGACGCCGGCGGAACTGTTCGACCGGCCGGAGCACACTTTCGTCGGCTATTTTATCGGCTCACCGGGCATGAATATCGTTCCGACCGAGATCAGGGGACGCGAGGCCCGGATCGGCGGCCACCCGGTCACGCTGAACCGCAGCTATAACAGTTTGCCGGCCGGCGCGAAGATCGAACTCGGCGTGCGTCCGGAATTCGTCGACGTCGCGCCCCCCGCACCCGGCCTGCTGTCAGCCAACATCGAGCGGATCGACGATCTCGGCCGCGTCCGCTTCGCTCGCCTGCGCATCGGCGACATCAAATTTGTAGCAAAAGTGCCGCCGGGCGTTTCGATTCCCGGTGAGGTCGCCGGCCTGAAATTCGATTCCGCGCATATGCATGTCTATGCCGACAGCTTGCTCGTCGAGGGGGTGGCGTGATGAGAAAGACTGTCAACAACCGCGCCTGGCTGCTGGTCGCTCCGGTGATGATCATCGTGTTGTTCTCGTCCCTGCTGCCGATGATGACCGTCGTCAATTATTCGGTTCAGGACGCCATGGCGGAGAACCATTTCTTCTGGAACGGCGATACCTGGTTCCGCGACCTTCTGGATCCGAGCACTGAAATTGGCAGCCGCTTCTCGGGCGCTCTGGAACGAAATCTGATCTTCTCGTTCGTGGTTCTCTTGATCGAGGTCCCGCTCGGCGTCGCGCTCTCGCTCGCGCTGCCGCGGCGTGGCTGGGCGGTCGGGCCGAGTCTCGTACTGATCGCGCTGCCCATGCTGATTCCGTGGAACGTCGTCGGAACCATGTGGCAGATTTTTGCACGCGCCGACATTGGTCTGTTCGGCGCGACGCTGACCGGCTTGGGTCTGCATTACAACGATACCCAGGATCCGGTGTCGGCCTGGTTCACGATCCTCTTGATCGACGTCTGGCACTGGACGCCGCTCGTCATCCTCTTGAGTTACGCCGGGCTGCGCGCGATTCCCGACGCATTTTATCAGGCGGCGCGCATCGATGCCGCCAGCCGCTGGGCGGTCTTTCTCAAGATCGAATTGCCGAAATTGCAGCGCGTGCTCGTTCTGGCGATTCTGCTGCGCTTCATGCAGAGCTTCATGATCTATACGGAGCCGTTCGTCGTGACCGGCGGCGGACCGGGCGACGCGACGACGTTCCTGTCGATCGACCTGGTCAAGATCGCGCTCGGACAGGTCGACCTCGGCAGTGCGGCCGCAATGTCGCTCGTCTACTTCCTCATCACGATCACCCTGTGCTGGATCTTCTTCACGGCGATGAACCAGCTCGATCTGTTGAAGGAGGACTGAGATGAATCGCGGTATCCTCCCGAAACTCGGCCTTGTTCTCTACCTTCTCTGTTTGTTGCTGCCGATCTACTGGCTCATCAATATGAGCTTGCGGAGCAACGAAGACATCATGTCGGGCCTTGCGATTTTTCCGCGACATCCCTCGCTGGTGAAGTACTTCTTCATCCTTCACGATCCGACCTGGGTACACGGATTTCTGGTATCCCTGAGCTACGTTGCCATCAACACGGTGATCTCGGTGACCGTGGCGCTACCGGCGGCTTATGCCTTTAGCCGCTATCGCTTCGTCGGCGACAAGCACCTGTTCTTCTGGCTGCTTACCAACCTGATGGCGCCGACCGCCGTCTTCGCGCTGCCGTTCTTCAATCTGTACTACGCGGTCGGCCTGTTCGACACGGTATGGGCCGTCGCGCTGGCGCACTGCCTGTTTAACGTTCCGCTCGCGGTCTGGATTCTCGAAGGGTTCATCAGCGGCGTGCCGCGCGAGATTGACGAAACCGCCGCGATCGACGGCTATTCCTTTCCAAGATTCTTCACACGCATCTTCATACCGTTGGTCGCCAATGGCGTCGGCGTCACAGCATTCTTCTGCTTCATGTTCTCGTGGGTCGAACAACTGCTCGCCACCACGCTGACCGCGACGAACGCGCTGCCGTTCGCCGCCGTGATGTCGCGCACCTATTCGGCCTCCGGAATGGACTGGTCGCTGCTCGCCGCCGCGGGCGTGCTGACCATGATTCCGGGCGCGCTCGTCATCTGGTTTGTACGGAACCACATAGCCAAGGGCTTCGCCCTCGGCCGCGTTTAGGGAGGCAGACATGGCATTTGCATGGATGGCCTGGACGCCGCAGACGGCGATATTCTTTTTGTTCATTGCTCTGTCGCTAGTCATTCTGACCTTGCTCGCGATCTACCGGCCGGAGACGCCACGCAAAGGCATTCTGGGGTTTCCGACGACGAGGGGCGACCGCTTCTTTGTTTCGCTGCTCGGCTCCGCTTTCATTTTCATCCTGTGGATCCGACTCGGTGGTGGCGAGCTTTGGTATGCATTCGCGATCTGCATTCCGTTCGCCGTCGTCATGTTTCGTTTCGCGTGACTACCAACTGCCTCGCGCGTTGTGTGCGAGGAAAAAAGGGAGGAAGGGAAGATGGATATCAAACGTCGTGACGTTCTCAAGGGCGCAGGCACGGCCGCTGTAGCGGTCGCGGTCGGCGCGCCGGCGCTGCTCACGCCAACCGTGAGCTATGCGCAACAGGTCGGTGCCGCCAAGAAGTGGATCGACAACGAGTTTCAACCATCGACGCTGAGCAAGGATCAGCAGATGGCTGAGATGGAATGGTTCATCAAGGCATCGGCGCCCATCCAGGGGAAGCAGGTCAGCACGGCGTCGGAGATTCTCGGTATTCACGAGTACGAGTCGAAGACGCTGACCAAGGCATTTGCCGAGATTACGGGCATTCAAGTCAACCACGAGATGATGGATGAGGGCTTGATTGTCGACAAGATCTCGACGGAAATCCAATCCGGAAAGCCGATCTACGACTTCTGGATGAACGACTCGGATTTTATCGGCACCCATCCCCGTTATAACGACATCATCGGCGGCTCGCTGACCGACTTCATGGCGGGAGACGGCAAGGAAATTACAAATCCAAATCTCGACCTCAACGACTTCATCGGGCTGTCGTTCGCGACATTTACCGATGGCAAGCTGTATCAGCTGCCGGACCAGCAGTTCGCCAACCTCTACTGGTTCCGGTACGACTGGTTCAAGCGGCCCGAACTCAAGACCGCCTTCAAGAACAAGTTCGGCTACGAGCTCGGCGTTCCCGTCAACTGGTCTGCCTACGAAGACATTGCCGACTTCTTCACCAACACGGTGAAGGAAATCGACGGCCAGCGGGTCTACGGCCATATGGATTATGGCAAGAAGGACCCGTCGCTCGGCTGGCGGTTCACCGACGCATGGCTGTCGATGGCCGGCAACGGCGACAAAGGACTGCCGAACGGCAAACCGGTCGACGAGTGGGGCATCCGCGCGGAGGACGGCATTCCGCGGGGTTCCTCGTTGAGCCGTGGCGGTGACGCCAACGGACCGGCCGCCGTCTACGCGCTCGCCAAGTTCGTCGAGTGGCTCAAGAAGTATGCGCCGCCGGAAGCCGCGGGAATGGACTTCCTCGAGGCAGGAGCTGTCCCGGGACAAGGGCATATCGCCCAGCAGATCTTCTGGTACAGCGCGTTCACAGCGGCGCTCTCAAAACCCGAGTTGCCGGTGATGAACTCCGACGGCACGCCGAAGTGGCGAATGGCGCCGAGCCCGCATGGGGCATACTGGAAGGACGGCATGAAGCTGGGCTACCAGGACGTCGGCTGCTGGACGCTTCTGAAGTATGCCAAACCCGAAAGAGTAAAGGCGGGCTGGCTCTACGCGCAGTTCTGCGTGTCGAAGACGGTCTCGCTGAAGAAGTCGATCAAGTTCCTGCACGTGATCCGCGAGAGCGATATCTGGGCGGATGCAATGACTGAGCTTGCGCCAAAAGTCGGCGGTTTTGTCGAGTTCTACCGCAGCCCGGCGCGCAAGTTGTGGACACCCACCGGCGTCAACGTGCCGGATTACGGCAAACTGGCGCAGGTCTGGTGGCAGAATGTCTCGAAGGCCATCTCCGGCGAGGCGACGCCACAGCAGGCGATGGACGGGCTGGCACGCGATCAGGACGCCATCATGGCGCGCCTGGAGAAATCAGGCGTGCAAGGCAAGCTCGGGCCGAAGCTCAATGAAGAGAAGCCCGCTGAGTACTGGTACGCCAAGGCCGAGAAGGACGGCAATGTCGCCCCGCAGCGCAAGCTGGCCAACGAGAAGCCGCAAGGCGTCACGCAGGACTACGATGAGCTCATCAAGAGCTGGAAGGCGGAAGTCCCGCACAAGAAAACCTAAGCCGGTTGACGCTTGACGAACGGGGTGGGAAGCTCTTTGGAGGGTTCCCACCCCTTTTCTTTTACGCGATCAAACGGGTCGAAGATTTTCCGGGCATGTCTGGCACTGAAGTCGAAGTGAATGGGTTGTTTGCGACGCCGGTGGCCGCAGTGATGCTGCCGGATGCAGACGAGCGCAATGCGGAGTTGACCGAAATCATCTTGCGACGCCGCGCCGAGCAGCCGTCGATCGGCGCGTCGAGCATTGGCGGCTGGCATTCGACGCGCGACATCGTGGAATGGGGCGGCAAGGGCATTCGGCAGGTGCTGACCGTCGGCCAGTCTGTCGCAACGGAACTCACCGCCGATCGTCACGGCAAACCGGTCAAGCCTGACTGGAAGGTCGAAGCCTGGGCCAACGTCATCGGACCTGGCGGTTCGAACGCGTGCCACTACCATCCCGGCTCGTTCTGGTCCGGCACTTATTATGTCGCCGACGGCGGTTGCGCCGATGACGCCTCGCTTGGCGGCGAGTTCGAAATGTTCGATCCGCGCGGTCCGGCGCCGATGATGCATGCGCCGTTGCTGAAATTTGCCGGCGAAGACGGTCGTTCCGCGGGAAGCGCGCAGACCATTCGGCCGCGCGCGGGGCTCTTGTTTCTGTTTCCTTCCTTCCTGTTGCATGCGGTACGCCCCTACACCGGCAATTCCCTGCGTATATCGATCGCTTTCAATCTGGGCCTTTATCCGAACTCATGAAGATCGGAAAGAACGGCAAGCGGGTGGCCTCATGCGGATGATCTTTCGCTGCGATCCGGCGCTTGCCGATCATTTGCCGCGGCCGGTTCCGGCGCGCGGCGGCCTGCCCGACTGGCTACGCGAGATGCCGGCAAAAGCCGCTTCCGAACTCCACGGACGGGACATCCGCACCGTCAAACAGTGCCCACCCTTTGTCGATGCCATGGCCTATGGCGTTTTGATTCCGCTTCCTTGCGACGTAACGGTCGAGCGAAGTTCGTTTTCATGGGCCTGGAATATTCCGGAGCCTTCGACCTCGGGACATCCCCGCGCTCCCCTGAGCTTTCATGCGTCGTCGCAGATTGAAGGCGCGCCCTTTGCACGCAACGGACAGGCGGCGATCAAGTTCAACAGCTTCTGGACCATCGAGGTCGAGCGCGGGTGGTCGTTGTTCGCCACTCATCCCGTCAATCGCGACGATCTTCCGTTTCGCCTGATCACGGGACTGGTGGATGCCGATCTCTTCCATGACGGCGGCATCAATTTTCCGGCGGTCTGGCTGGAGCCGGATTTCTCCGGCGTGCTGCCGAAGGGCACGCCCGTGGCGCAGGTCTTCGCGGTGCCGCGCACCGCGCCGGAATTGAAATTCGAAAGCTTCGACGAACGGCACAAGAATGCCTATGAGAAGACGCTCGCGCAGGTTCTCGAAAGCCCCAACGTCTACCGGAAGCATTTTCGCGCCCGGCGAGGGCGGGCGTCGTCTAATCTCTAACCTTCCAGCGCGCGGCGGAGCGCAGCCTCATTGAGCCACAGCTTGCCATGCGACGCCGAGGTCAACGCCATCGCAATATTGCCGAAGCTCGCGGGGCGCAGGCGATAGGCTTGCGCGTAGGCGCGCATGGCCTCGTCGAGCAGGCCTGTTTCCTGGAGCACGACGCCGAGATTGAACGCGGCTTCCGCAAGATCACCCTTTAGCTCGAGCGATTTTCGATAGGCAACTGCTGCGCCGGCATAATCGCGCAAATCCTGCCTTGCGAGGCCGAGGTCAAACCACACGGACGCCGGCGCCTCCGTTTGCGTGGCGCGTTCCAGAAGCCTTGCCGCGAGCGCGATCTCGCCGTCTTCCCACGTGAGCCGGCCCAGCCTTGCGGCGGCTTCGACGTGATCGGGAATGACATCCAGAATGGCGCTCCAGGCTTGCCGCGCCTGCGGCCGAAGGCCGGCCTGATCGAGCGTCCGCGCTTTTTCAACAAAAGCTTCGCGTTGCGGCGCGATCGCGATCGCACGATCCAGATGCGACAGCGCGCGGTCGGAATCCCCGGCCATCCTGGCCAGGCGCGCCGCGAGCAGGCGCGCGGCCGCATTGTCGGGCCGTTTGACAAGACTGGCCTCGACGTGCGCCCGCGCCGCCTCGACTTCGCCCAAGGCAAGCAGCACAGCCGCTAGCAAATGGCTCATCATCGGCTCGCCCGGCGTGCCGGCCAAACCTTGTTCGCAGAGTTTTCGCGCCTCCTCGCGACGGCCCGCGTTGAAGGCCGCCGTCGCGCGGCGAACGATGTCTTCGGGGGCGTGCGAGGTCATACCGGCAGCAGCGAGCTTGTTATCGCGAACGAGGGTTTTTCAACCCTCGATCAGCATAGTCGCCCAACGCGGACGACGCCAGCGAAGCTCCCGCGCCAGATGTGGTCGCCGCTTTAAGCGGCGCCGCCAACGGTCCCCAGAACCACGTCCTTGCCGTCGCGAATGACCTGGTGCAGGAACGGCCGCCCGAGCAATTCGCCGCGCTGGTCGAATTTGAGGTCCTGGCCGGCGCCCGTGAAGTCGATGGCCTCGCCCTTGCGCACCAGAGCGAGCGCCTCGACGCCGGTTGCGACTTTCGTTCCGGGGCCAATCTCGCGCTGGTAGGGCGCAAGCTCCCTCAGGAGCGTCCGGCCCTTTCCGGTGATGCCGAGCGAGATCCGTCTCCGGTCGACGCTATCCGGTTTTTTTCCACAAGACCGGGCCGAGTTCACCCAGTTGGGCAATGATGCCCGCGCTCGATGTCTAGATTCTTACCTCGGATTCTTCCGAGGACCCTTACTTGAACGACCAACTTCAGTATGCAAATCGCGACGTCACCTTTGAAAGCGCCTTGCCCGACGATCGAGCCAGGCGATCCAGCGTTCGCACCAGATTATATTGTTCATTTGATTTTTCACTTGCCAGGAAGGGATCGCTATAGCATTTCGCCCCGGCCGCTTTCGCGATGCGTGCCACTTCCGCCGTCATGGCGGGTGCGCCCGAGACGTAGACCATGTCGTTCGGCGACAATATCGGAAAATGATCGGTTGGGCGTCCGGTGCGGATAGCCGGCGTGACACTCTGCGGCTCCGACACCGTCGGAATGATCGTGACGTTCGGAAACAACGCCAGACGACACAGTGCAGCGTGCATATAAAGCGACTGGAGCTTTCGCGCCGCTACCACGAAAAACAGTTCCCGTTTCGGGCGCTCCATGATTGCTGCGACCGCCACCGACCACATGGGTGCAAAACCGGTGCCGCCGGAAGCCAGCACAATGCTGCCGGAATGATCGGGGTGGAAAAAGGCATTGCCGAACGGCCCTGTCAGCCTGACGCGATGCCCGACCCGGATCGCCCGACCGAGTTCGGAGGATACGAGGCCATCGGGAAATCTCCGGATGTGGAAATGCATCCGGTGCTTGTTCGGTCGCCCCTCAAGCGGATAGGTCGGGCTGTAATTTCGCGCCGGAAAGCCCTGGAATTGCAACTTGCAGAACTGGCCGGGAAGATAGCGAAACGGCTTCGGCAGCTCCAGGTCGACGCCGAATACGTCCGGGGACAAGCGAACAATCCCCGCCACGCGGGTGGCAATGGAAACCTGGTCGGGGACGCGTTCGGTTTCGATCTCGATGTCGGAGATGATCCGCGCCTGGCAGGCATGAATCATTTCGTCACCTTCTTCCTCACCTCCAAAAACGCGTCCGTTGACAAGGCGCACGCGACAAGCACCGCAAATCCCGCTCCGACAATCGTGCGGCAAGTCGACTCCGGCAAGTAAAGCCGCATCGAGCAAAATATCTCCGCATTTTGCAGGAAATGATTTTTGGTTCAGCGTTACCTGGTAAGTTTTCTTTTTCATTATTCCACCTCCAGCCGGATCGGCCTTACGTGCCGCGTATGTCTGATCTGACTATGATCGAAAGCGGCAACCCGCATGAAGATTCCGGTCTTGATCGGAACGTCGTACTCGCTGCCGGTATCAAGGCGTCGCGCGACTTCGAGCGCCCAATGCCCGGATGCCCAACGAGCCGCACATCGGACGTCCGCCCGATCGCCGGTAAATTCACCTGCAATGATGACGCCGGGAATGGTTGCGCCCGCGGGAATTCGCGCATCGTCGCCTGCGGAATACGGAACGGATTCCGATTCGGTCATGAACCAGCGAGCGCCATCGTCGTCACCGTGAGTAGGGTCAAAGTCGACATGCCCGAGGGCAGCGGTCGTCGCTGCGGGGTCCTTGGGTAACCTGAGAGGCGCGATGAACCGCACACCACCGCGCTCATCGGGTTCGATGGCAAAATTATCGGTGTAATTGGCTGTGCCGGGATCGGGCGCGAATCCCCCCTTGTAAGGGACGATATGGCGCGCCTGCATCGGTGTCGGCGGCAACGGCGGGCCAAAATGGGCATCGTCCATCCACCCGGTCGAACCGCTCGTCGCTTTCCACTCCCAAACGTCGGCATAACCCGCCGTCGAAAAATGCAGCCCGCGGCCGCTCAACGTCTCCGGTGCGCCAGAAATCGGATGAGGGCTTGCG
>NZ_JBAVCF010000231.1:0-5165 GCF_049586575.1 Bradyrhizobium sp. | reverse complement strand
CTTCACGAACTTCGGAAAGTCATGGGCACTAGCAAACTTATTGATTCTAGTACCGCTTTGTCGATCTGAAGTCCCTGATCGAATTCGCCGCTTGTGGCGCAGGGACTTCGGATCGGCGGTACTAGCTCGCGCAGGCGCGCATTCTCCTTAATGCGAGGCGCCAATACCCGTTTCTGCAAGCACACGGGCGGCGATGTCGGCGACGTCGGTTGCGGGAATATCGCGCATGCAGCGGTGATCGTTCATGGTGCAGACCGGGCGATGGCAGGGCTGGCAGGGCACGGTGGTCTTGGTTTGAACGGTCGCGGCAAGCCCGTTGAGCGGCGCCCAGTGATAGGGACTGGTGGGACCGAAAATCCCCATGGTCGGCGTCCCCAACGCGGCCGCGATATGCATCAAGCCGGAATCATTCGAAATCGCGAGGCTGGCCGCCGCCATCGCCAGAATGCCGTTGCGCAGGTCAGTGCCGGTGAGATCGCGCACGCGCGGGCCGCCCGCACCCACGATCTCGGCGGCAATCGTCGCTTCGCCGGGGCCGCCGATCACCCAGACGTCGAGACCGCGTTCGGCCAAAAGCTTTGCGGCTTGCGGATAATAGGTCCAGCGTTTGGACGATCCGACCGAGCCTGGCGCCAGAGCCACGGCCGTGCCTCGGCCGAGGCCACTGGTCTGCCGGAACCGCGCCACTTCCTCTGGGCTTACCCGCAATTGCGGCACCGGCCATTCCGGCGGCAGGGCGGCGCCGTCCGGCAAAGCCAGCGCCGCATTCTTGTCGATGAAACGGGGCAGGGCCTTTTCGCCCCAGCGCCATCGGTTGATGAGGCCGAAGCGGGCCTCGCCGACAAAACCGACCCGTTCCGGGATTCCCGCCAGGGTCGGGGCGAGCGCCGACTTCCAGGTCCGCGGCAGGACCAGCGCCGTCGCGTAGTTTCGTGCCTTCAGCTCGGCGGCGATGCTGAACTGCCTGGCGACCGCAAGCCGGCCGCGGGGCAGGTCGCAGACGATGCCGGCGCGGACGCCCGGCATGTAATCGACCAGGGGCGCGCACAGAGTGGTGGTCAGAAGGTCGACCGGCCGGTTGGGAAAGCGCTGGTTCAGCACCCGCACGACGCTGTGGCCGCGGACGAAATCGCCGATCCACATATAAGGGATGATGAGGATGGGCCTGGTGTCGCCCGCATCTTCTACGGCCACGGAATGGTCTGAATCTATATTCATATATTCATGGCCGGTGAGCATGCTCGTCTCGGTAACGGCTCCCCGCGGGGAGGTAAAGTCCTGAAAATCCGGCCTCCAGCCTTCACCATATGGACGGCCTTAAGTTGCCTGCCGGACAAGGTTAAGGCAAAGCTGGGCTCTCCAATAGGCAGGGTGCGGAATGTTGCTGGTAACCGGTGGGGCCGGTTTCATCGGGTCGAATATCGTGGCCGCGCTCAACGAGGCGGGCCGCGCCGACATCGCCGTATGCGACGTGCTCGGCGATAGCGGCAAATGGCGCAACCTCGCCAAACGCCAGCTCGCCGACATCGTGCCCCCGGCCGAACTGCCCGCATGGCTGAACGGCCGCCGCCTCGACGCGGTGATCCACATGGGTGCGATTTCCGAAACCACGGCGACCGACGGCGATCTCGTCATCGAGACCAATTTCCGCTTTTCGCTGCGGCTGCTCGACTGGTGCACGGCGCATGCGGTGCCGTTCATTTACGCGTCCTCGGCGGCGACCTATGGCGATGGCGCTCAAGGGTTTGCCGACGATCCCTCACCTTCCGCGTTGAAGGCGTTGCGGCCGATGAATCTTTACGGCTGGAGCAAGCATCTGTTCGACATGGCGGTGATCGACCGTGCGAACCGGGGCGAGAAGCTGCCGCCGCAATGGGCGGGGCTTAAATTCTTCAACGTGTTCGGGCCCAACGAGTACCACAAGGGCACGATGATGAGCGTACTGGCGCGGCGCTTCGACGACATCAAGGCTGGCCGCGTCGTCGAACTCTTCAAATCCCATCGCGACGGCATCGTCGACGGCGATCAGCGGCGCGACTTCATCTATGTCGATGACGTGGTGCGGGTGGTGATGTGGCTGCTCGCGACACCGTCCGTCTCGGGCCTTTTCAATGTCGGCACCGGGAAAGCGCGCAGCTTCAAGGATCTCATGCTGTCGGCCTATACGTCGCTCGGTGCCGCGCCCAACATCCGCTACATCGATATGCCCGTATCCATTCGCGACAGTTACCAGTATTTCACCCAGAGTGAGGTCAATCGCTTGCAGCGCGCGGGCTATAACGGCGGCTTCACGGCGCTCGAAGAAGCGGTCGGCCTTTACGTCAAGGGCTACCTCAATTCGTCCGATCGCTATCGCTAGTGGTCCGATTCTAACAACGGCATCAGATGTTCGATTTCGAGTCCTTTCACCGCACGATGGTCGGCCAGACGGTGCTCTGCGTCGGCGACCTCATGCTGGACGAGTTCGTCTATGGCGAGGTGTCGCGGATTTCGCCGGAAGCGCCGGCGCCTGTCATCGCCGCCCGGCGCAGCGAAACCAGTATCGGCGGCGCCGGCAATGTCGCTCGCAATATCACCTCGCTCGGCGCCAAATGCATCTTTGTCGGCCTGATCGGTGAGGACACGGCAGGGGCGGAACTCGAGGCAGCCCTGGCAAGAGAGCCGCTGATCGAGAGCAGTCTGGTCACGGATAGCGCGCGGCCGACCACGCGCAAGGTGCGTTTTGTTTCTGAGCACTTCCGCACGCACATGCTGCGGGCGGACTGGGAAATGACCCATCCGGCCGCGGCAGAGGTCGAGCAGCAACTGATCGATACGATTCTGCCGCTGATTCCGCGCGCCGACATCGTGCTGTTGTCCGATTACGCCAAGGGCGTGCTGACGGCGCGCGTGATCCGCAACGTCATCGACACCTCCCGCAAACTCGGCAAGGCCGTGATCGTCGATCCGAAGAGCGCCAATTTCGCGATCTATCGCGGGGCGACGCTGTTGACGCCGAACCGCAAGGAATTTGCGGAGGCAACCCGAAGCCGGGCGGATTCGAATGAGAGTATCGCGGCCGCCGCGCCGGACGTGATGCAACTCGCCGATTGCGAGGCCATCCTGGTGACGCAAAGCGAGCACGGCATGACGCTGGTGCTGCGCACCGGCGAGACCCTCCATGTGCCGGCCTTTCCGGTCAAGGTGCGCGACGTCTCGGGCGCCGGCGACACGGTCGCAGCGGTGCTCGCGGTCGCGCACGGGGCAGGGGCCAGTTGGGAAGACGCGATCCGGCTGGCGAGCGCAGCCGCAGCGGTTGCCGTCGGCAAGAAGGGAACCGCGAGCGTGACGCCGGGAGAACTGCGCCGGCAGATCCTGCCGCATGCGTTTCTCGCCGCCGAAGAGAAGATCGTCGCGCATGGCGACGAACTCGAGGCGCGGCTGCATGACTGGCGCAAGCAGGACTTGCGGATCGGCTTCACCAATGGCTGTTTCGACATCCTGCATCCCGGCCACGTCAAGGTTCTGACCGCGGCGCGGGGTGCCTGCGATCGCCTGATCGTCGGCTTGAACAGCGACGCCTCGGTCAAGCGGCTGAAAGGCGAGGGGCGGCCGGTGCAGGGCGAACGCGCGCGCGCCGAAGTGCTGGCGGCGCTTGAAGCGGTCGATCTCGTGGCAATTTTCGAAGAAGACACCCCCCTCAGGCTGATCGAGCAGATCAAGCCGAGCGTACTGGTGAAAGGCGGCGACTATACCCGCGAGCAGGTGGTAGGCCACGACGTTGTCGAGGCGCATGGCGGCGAGGTGATCCTGGTCGAGGTGCTGGCAGGCTTCAGCACGACCTCGCTGGTCGATCGCGCGCGCGGAGGCAAAGCTTGACGGCGGCTGCCCAGCCGATCGGCGCGCTGTTGTTGAAGCGCTGGCGGGATCCGGCCGCCTGGATGACCACGGCGGATATCTTTGCCGTGCTGCTGGCGCTGTCGCTGCCGTGGTCGACCTCGCTGGTCGGGATTTTTGCCGTCGTGATCGTGGTCGTGATGCTGCCGACGATCGATGCCCGCGCGTTCATCGCCTCGCTGAAGCGTCCGATTTGTGTTTTTCCGATCGCACTGTTCGCGCTGGCGTTGGCCGGCACGCTGTGGTCGGACGCGCGATGGGGCATGCGATTTTATGCGGTCGCTCCGACCGCCAAATTCCTGCTGCTGCCGCTATTGTTCTATCACTTCGAGCGATCGCAGCGCGGCCTGTGGGTTCTCACGGCCTTTCTGGCGTCGTGCGTCGCGTTGCTGGCGATGTCCTGGCTCGTCGACTTCTATCCCCATCTGACGCTCAAGGCCAAAGATGTCGCCTCGCCCGGCATCTTCGTGAAGAACTATATCGACCAGAGCCAGGAATTCGCGCTGTGCGCGGTCGCGCTCGCTTTTCCGATCGCGGCGCTGCTGCGCGCCGGGAAAATCGCTCTGGCGCTGTTGTTCGGTGCGATTGCGCTGGGCTTTCTGGCCAACATGGCTTTTGTGATTGTCTCGCGCACGGCGCTGGTCACGATTCCGATCATGCTCGCGGTCTTCGCCCTTCTGCACTTGAGGTGGCAAACCACGCTGATGATCCTGTGCGCAGCCGTGGTCGCAGGCCTCGTCGCCTGGGCGGCTTCGCCGCTGCTGCAGGAAAAGATTTCTTCGATCGACCTCGAATACCGGCTCTACGAGGACCAGGGCGCCACGACCTCGGTCGGAGAGCGGCTGGAGTTCTGGCGAAAATCGCTGCGGTTCTTCGTCGAGGCGCCCATCGTGGGTCACGGCACAGGGTCGACCGAGGGGCTATTCGAGCAGGCCGCCGCCGGCCAGACCGGTGTTGCCGCCGAGGTGATCAGAAATCCGCATAACCAGACCCTGAACGTCGCGGTCCAGTGGGGCGTGCTCGGCGTCATCGTGCTCTATGCGATGTGGTTCTCGCACTTGCTGCTGTTTCGCGGCGAAGGACTCTTCAACTGGATCGGACTGCTGGTGGTGGTGCAGAACATCTTCACCTCGCTGTTCAACTCCCACCTGTTCGATTTTCACGAAGGCTGGATGTACGTGCTCGGCGTCGGCGTGGCGGGCGGATTGGTGCTAAAGGGAACAACAGGCGAGGCGCGCGAGCTAAGTGCTTCCTGAATATGTTTGACGCGCTTCCCAGCAGGTTGGAGA
>NZ_JBAVCF010000230.1:0-5285 GCF_049586575.1 Bradyrhizobium sp. | reverse complement strand
GCGTATAGCTCAGCATGCGCCCGCCGTCGGGCAATGCCGTGCAACTGAAGCGAAGCACCCGACCGTCTCTGAGATTGATGTTGATCGGCGTCGAGTCGCCTGCGCGCATCATTTCCGTGCGCTGCGCGATGAAGGCACTCAACTCCTCTTCCGGCATCTCCCAGGCGCCAGTGTCGCGGCCATGATACATCAGCGCGATGAACGGCGGATTGCTGTCGGCCTTTTCGTCGGGCAGCGCGAAATAATCGCGGAAGGCGCGGTTGATGAACTCGGCGCGGGTGTCGGAATCCAACAGCACGATGCCGATGTCGACCTGGTCGAGCGCGGCCGAAAGCCGTTCGGCGGTGGCGTGGTGACGGCGTTCCCAGGCGAGCGTATCAACCAGCCTTTGCCGCAGCAGACCGGTCAGAACCGCCGTGCCGGCGGCCGCCACCGTGAGCAGCCCAAGGCGGGTCAGGTCGTCCGACAAGGAACTGAGCGGAACGCCGCGCGCCGAAAAAATCAGCGGGGCGGAAGCAAGGGCGAGCGCCGCGCTGATCAGGCTCGAGCGCAGGCCGGACAGTGATCCGGCGAGCGCCACGATGCAAATGAACAGCGGCGCCGGATTGGAGAGGGTCAACGGCAGGTGATCGGTGACGAGCGCGATTCCTGCCGTGATGACGGTGAGAGCCGGTCCGAAAGTAGCGCGCCAGTCGATCTGCATGTCTCGCTTCCACACGAGAATAAGGCAGGCAGTGTGATGGAAAGTGATGCGTTGTGAGCGAAGTTTCGCGCCCTAACCTTAAAAAGCCGTTGATCGTTTGGGCGCAACTGTCCGGTCTTTATGTTTCGAATGATACTGGTTGGCTCGGGAACCCCGACTTCGTACGGATGGTTAGGGCTAGCTGCCAGCCAACGACCTGCCGTCGAACTCCTGAAAGGATATCCATGCCAACCGTGCCGCCGGCCATCCTGCCTATTCTCATGCTGTTCGGATCGGATCGAACATCTTCATGACCTTCGCCTGGTATGGCCATCTCAAGTTCAAGCAGAGCTGGCTTCCGGCGGTGATCCTGGTGAGCTGGGGAATTGCCTTTTTCGAATACTGGCTGGCGGTGCCTGCCAATCGCTGGGGCAGCGCGGTCTACAGCGCCGCGCAGCTCAAGACGATTCAGGAGGTGATCACCCTGATCGTGTTCGCCGTTTTCTCGGTGCTGTACCTGAAGCAGCCGCTGGGGTGGAATCACGCCCTCGGATTTGCGCTGATTGCGCTCGGCGCGTTCCTCATCTTTCACGAATGGTCGTAAGTCGGCGCCCTGAGATCGCGAAGCGGCGCTTCTTCGCCGCGCGTTCCGGCGGCGATCAGGCACGACATCGCCAGAATAATGGCCGCTACCAGCGCGGCCGTGACCAGTGCGGTAGGAGATTTCATCATCATCCGATCGCGATGCGGATCATCACGTAAGCCCGCGCCGAATCAAATCGGCTCCAAGAATCGGTTCTTAAGAAAATGAATTAAGCCGGAATGGGCAGGCCCGCGCCGAGCTTGCTCGACAGCACCGCGAAGGTGACCATCAGGCAAAGCGACAGCGAGCCGATCGCGAGCGAAGCCGCCGCCGCGTCCGTCAGCCGGGTTGATGCCACGGCCACTGCCGGGCTGCTAAAGCCGGCCGGGCCGGAAGGCCGGGTCATGGTCTAAATCCTTCGAACTACCGGTGCGGATCTGGATTTCTCGCTATCAGAACCCGCGGCGCCGCTGAGCGAATGCCAAATCAACCACACTGGCCGAATCACCCACGTTGAAATTTGTGACAGTTTTCACCGGCGAGATTGGGGCGGGGCAGGGACAAAAAAGCCAGAATCGCGGCGAACCGGGCGGTTTGCCCTCGCAGCTCGTCCCTGATTTTTTCCGTTTCAGGCCTCGGCCACGAGGCCTGCGGTCGCTTCCGCCGGAAGCGAATCCATCGTCACGAATCCGGGGACTTGCTCGACCCGTCTTAGCCAGGCTCGAACAGACGGAAAGGTCGACAGATCAAAGTCGCACTGATCGGCGACATGCGTGTAGCCGTAGAGCGCGATGTCGGCGATCGTGAATTGGCCGGCCGCGAAATAATCATGGGTCTTGAGGTGATTCTCCATCACCTGAAGCGCGGCATAGCCACGCTCCATCCAGTCTTCCAGCGCGTGGGTTTGCAGATCGCGGCCGCCCCGGACCAGCGCGAGCCAGAAATAGGCCGCGCCGATGTTCGGCTCCAGCGCGTGCTGCTCGAAGAACATCCACTGCAACGCTTCGGCGCGTTCGACGCGCGACTCCGGCGCCAGCGGCGTGCCGCCGGCGACATACCAGAGGATGGCGTTGGATTCGGCGAGGTAGCGCCCCTCGGCGACTTCGAGCAGCGGAACCTGGCCGGATGGATTCTTGCCAAGAAATTCCGGCGTGCGACTCTCGCCGCGCAGAATGTCGATCTCGATCGCGCGATAGGGCGCGTTGAGCAGAGCGAGCGCCAGGCGAACCTTGTAGCTGTTGCCCGAGCGTTGCATGGAATAGAGCTTGTACATTGCGAAACAGTTCGACCGGTGATGACGGGCGGGCAGCTTCTCCACCCGCAACTGGGCTAAACAATGATGCCGATGAGGAAGCGTCGCAAGGGTTGAAGCTGGAATAGGTCAAAAACCTCTACTGCACTGCAACCGAAGAAGTTCATGCCAGTGCAAAGGCGAGAGGCGACATCGTTCACACTTACGCGAGGGCGCGCGGCTTGGATTCCGCGGCGGGGAATAAGGTGGAGTCGGGAGTCATATCCGGCTCGATTGAGGGCGAATTCTCGATTCGGACGGTCTCTTCTCGCGAACCGTAAACAACGCGCCCTGCCGCGATCCAGCACACCACAGCGGTCGCCGTGCCGGCGATGATGTCGCTGAAATAATGGCCGCCATCGACGGGCGTCGCGCCGATCATCACGAGATTCAACAGCAGGAAAATCCAACGGAGATATCTGACCGGCCACATCGCGAAGATAAAGAGCCAGCCGCCTGCCGTATGGAGGCTTGGAAAGGTAATGATGCCTTCGGCACCTCGCGCAACCAGTTCGCGGAACGTGCCGTCGCGCAATCCGTCGAAGATTTTCAGATGCAGTTGCTGGGTTACCGGAGTGATGTTCGGATAGTTGCTTGTCGTCAGGTGGAAGTAACCCCAGACGCCTTGGGCCGGCATAAGGGCGGAGACCGCGATGGTAATGAGGGCCGCCAAAATAAAGCTCAAGATATACAGCCGCAAATGGAGCAGATGACCCGCCAATCCCAAGACAAGGATGACGACGGCGGCTTGCGGCAGGAAGCTGGAATAGGCGGCGGCAAAAATCTCGTGAAGCGCAGGGTGGTTGTTCATGATGTCGAGCCAGCCCATCCAGTCCAGCCCAAGGTCTCGATCCCAGGAGGCAAAGCTCTGGTCCCAAAGCGGGAGTAGCGCGCTTGCCGCGACGTAGGAAAGCGGCGCGGCCAGTGCCGGAAACAAGGCAAACTGCGCCGTACACAGCAACGCCGATGCGAGGCGCTCTTCCTTCCGGGCTGAATAGAAACGACCCGCCGCGTAAAGCAAGACGCTGGCGGTCCCAACAAGCCCGAACGATGCCCATTCGAGATGGAACGAGCCGCCGGCGCATGCCGCCACGACCGGGGCTGCTGTGAACCCGATCAGGGCCCAAATCAGACGGTCGGCGCGCCGCAAACGATCATTGTCCGTCATCGACCAGAGCCCCTCTGTTGGCACACGATCTTTCGAAAAGACGCCTTCCACGTTCCGGATATTGCTCTATCAACGGGGCCTTTGCGGATCGTTAATCGGAAGCGGCCGAGAACGACAAAGTATCGGTAAAATCGCAGCTTTTTGCTTGCCGCTGCATAGCAACAGTTTTAGAAGCAACACGTGCGCCTGTTGTCTTGTGCCGGCCGCATCTTTCAACCAAAAATCTGGAGCCGATAATGCCTTTCCTGTCCGCTGCGCTCGACCGTGTGAAGCCGTCCGCGACGATTGCGGTCACGGATAAAGCACGCGAGCTGAAAGCGGCGGGACGTAACGTCATCGGCCTCGGCGCGGGCGAACCCGACTTCGACACCCCCGCCAACATCAAGCTGGCGGCGATCCATGCGATCGAGGCCGGCAAGACCAAGTACACCGCGGTGGACGGCATTCCCGAATTGAAGCAGGCGATATCAGCCAAGTTCGAGCGAGAGAACGGCCTGTCCTACAAGCCGAACCAGATCACCGTCGGTACCGGCGGCAAGCAGGTGCTCTACAATGCGCTGATGGCGACCATCAATCCCGGCGACGAGGTGATCATCCCGGCGCCGTACTGGGTGAGCTATCCGGAAATGGTGGCGCTCGCCGGCGGTGAATCGGTTCCGGTCGTGTGCACGGCGAAGCATGGCTTCAAGCTGCAGCCCGACGCGCTGGAAAAGGCGATCACGCCAAAGACCAAGTGGATCATCCTCAACTCGCCGTCGAACCCGACCGGCGCGGCCTATACGCGCGCCGAATTGAAGGCGATCACCGACGTGCTGGTGAAGCACCCGCAGGTCTGGGTGATGACCGACGATATGTACGAGCACCTGGTCTATGACGACTTCGTGTTCGCGACGCCGGCCCAGGTCGAACCGAAACTGTACGAGCGCACGCTGACCGTGAACGGCGTCTCCAAGGCCTATTGCATGACCGGCTGGCGCATCGGCTATGCCGGCGGCCCGGCGCTGCTGATCAAGGCGATGTCGACGATCCAGTCGCAGTCGACGTCGAACCCGTCGTCGATCGCGCAATGGGCCGCCGTCGAGGCGCTCAACGGCCCGCAGGATTTCATTCCGGCGAACAACAAGGTGTTCAAGGAGCGGCGCGACCTCGTGGTGTCGATGCTCAACCAGGCCAAGGGCATCGATTGTCCGCGGCCGGAAGGCGCCTTCTATGTCTATCCGTCCTGCGCCGGCACCATCGGCAAGACTTCGCCGTCGGGCAAGGTCATCGCCGACGACCAGGATTTCGTCACCGAACTCCTGGAAACCGAGGGCGTTGCGGTGGTGCAAGGGTCGGCGTTCGGACTGGGACCGGCGTTCCGCATCTCCTACGCCACCAAGACCTCCGATCTGGAAGACGCGTGCAAACGCATCCAGCGTTTTTGCGGCAATTTGCGCTAGTGCCCACTTTCCGAAGTTCGTGCTCCATCGCAGCACCCACCTTCACGAACTTCGGAAAGTCATGGGCACTAGCAAACTTATTGATTCTAGTACCGCTTTGTCGATCTGAAGTCCCTGATCGA
>NZ_JBAVCF010000229.1:0-9653 GCF_049586575.1 Bradyrhizobium sp. | reverse complement strand
ACGAGATCATCGCCGAGGAATTCGCCTCCCCCGACCTGGAACTCGCCTGGCTCGACGAAGACGAAGCTGACCCGAAGGGCATGGAGGCGGTCCTCGAAGGCCGCGTCAAACTCGGCGCCCTCACCCTTAACGAAATGCGCGATGCGCTGGGGCTTGATCCGTACGCCAACGCTGCCGCCGACCGGGCGATGGTGCTGACCGCCACTGGTTACGTGCCGATCGAGGCGAATGCGAATGGGAACGGCAATTCGCCAGCCAAAGAGGTTCGAGCGGACATAGGCGCTCAATCTAGACTGGTTGTCAAAACCTACAATGCCGACCAACCTCGCGTGCCGGCCGGAAATTCCGATGGCGGCCAATGGACAAGCGAAGGCGGCGGTTCCTCGCCAAGCGGCTCATTGGATGCGTCAGGTAGAACGGTAGACGGCGACTCATTCAAGCAACCCGGCCCCTTACCCCAAGACGTTGTGGCGTCGGGGCCGCAATATGCCGTGCGTGATACGAGTAATCGCACGGATGCCAGCCATACCGATCCAGTTCAGGGGGCTCGGGCCACCGGTCTGCTCTGGGCGACACGAAACCCGACGATTGACAAGACATCGACGACGCTCCTCCTTCTTCTCAACGACGTTTTCGACAGAGCCGGACCTAGTGGTGACCTTTCGCCCACGCAATATGGTACTAAGATTCACAAGGAGTTTGCTTCCGCCGTGGAAGCTGAAGGGCTTCCAGGCGTCCAAGTCGAACAAACGTTCGGTGGCGCCTATTATGGAGCGCCGGGCAGCGTACGAACCGATGTCTTGTTGCGTGATGCTGCGGGCGCAATAACTGCGATCTACGATCTAAAAACCGGAGATGCTCGGCTGGAGCCGTGGAGAGTAAGGGAACTCCGAGCTAAGACAGGTACGACGCCCGGAACCTATGTATTTGAAATAAACGTAGAACGCGGCGTTGTGTTGAAATACCGCAGTCAGCTTGCAGGTTTGTCGTTTGCTGGGGGGGCAATGGAGGAGTTGAATGTCGATGGAGATTTGCGTGCTGTCCGATATGCAGCTCAATTCGATCTCTGAATGGCAAGAGGCAATTGATAGTGAAGGTTTTGAGCTTCGATTATCCCAGCATGAGTCATTTTCGGATATGAAGGGCTTCCTGCCGTCAATCTTGCGCACGGAGCCGACAGGTTTCGAATGCTTCCATGTTAGTCCGCGAGAACTGATCGAAACTTATGACAACATTCAATTCGGTCATGAGTGGAAATTCGCAATTGAGTTGCTCTGGGAAGGCGACCACACTCAGATGCAGGCGGCTTGCATGGCGGCTGCTGCTTATGCTCGCGCTACTTCGGGTGTGGTATTTGATCCCCAAGCCAGCCAGGTGCTGAGCGCGGCGCAAGCCTTTGAAATGGTCCAGGACAACGAACGCTTCGTGTCTGGGCTAAAGACGGAGCAGCGGAACTCGCAAGACCAATCGTAACCGGGCTAGGACCTCATCGACGAAATCATCGCTGAAGAATTTGCCTCCCCCGACCTGGCACTCGCCTGGCTCGACGAAGACGAAGCTGACCCGAAGGGCATGGAGGCGGTCCTCGAAGGCCGCGTCAAACTCGGCGCCCTCACCCTCAACGAAATGCGCGATGCGCTGGGGCTTGACCCCTACGCCAACGCTGCCGCCGATCGGCCGAGGGTGCTGATCGCCATCGGCTACGTGCCGATTCGAGGTGAATGGGGGTGGGGTCGCCGAAGAATTCGCCATCCCCGACCTTGAACTCGCCTGGCTCGACGAGGACGAGGACGAGGCCGACCCGACCTAGCGCGGGCCGTTGCCCCAAGCGACCGAACAATGCGAGCGGCCCCCCGAGCGGTCGGTGCGCAAAGTGCGCTGGCCGCCGACGCGTGCGCTCAGCTTCAGACCATTCATGAGGAGCATCCGATGGACGACATGAATATCTTCATTCCGATCACCAAGGTCGATGCGGCGCGGCGACTGGTGTATGGCGTCGTCACCGCAGAGGCGCCGGATATCGCCGGCGAGGTGTGCGATTACGCTTCGACCAAGCCGCTTTATCAGAAATGGTCGCAGAAATTCGCCGACGCGACCGACGGCAAGAGCTTCGGCAATTTGCGCGCCATGCATTCAAACATTGCCGCCGGCAAGCTCGTCGATATTGCCTACGATGACGCGCACAAGCGTATCGAAATCTGCGGCAAGGTGGTCGACGATGCCGAATGGGCCAAGGTGGAGGAGGGCGTTTACACTGGCTTTTCCCAGGGCGGCCGTTATCTCAAGCGATGGCCGGATCCGGATGAGCCCAAGCTCATGCGTTACACGGCCGAGCCGGTGGAAGTCTCGCTGGTCGACCACCCCTGCCTTCCGGAAGCAACCTTCGCGGTGGTCAAGGCCGACGGCTCGACCGAGTTGCGCAAGTTCAAGGCGGGCGATTGGCAGGAACCGCTTTCCGAAGCGTCATTGCGCGTGGAGCGAAGCAATCCAGCGTTTGACGCATCCGAATCTGGATTGCTTCGTCGCCCTGTTGGGGCTTCTCGCAATGACGAGGCAGTCGGCAAAGTCGGCGCGCGGCATTCCAAGGCCGACAAGGCGCGCATCAAACAAAGCCACGATCTTCTCGTTGCGCTCGATCCGGATTGCTGCCCCGGCGCGGATATCCCTGGAGCGAATGTCGAGCCGCAACCGGAATTTTCTCCGCAGGCCGGCGAGCATGGCGACGCGTTCGACGGCGGCGGCGAGGCGGAAAAACTGGCCAAGAGCCTCGAACGCTCGTTGCAGCAGACTTTGGCCAAGGCGCTCGGCGGCTTGCAGACTCGCATGGACGACTTCGGCGCGCGGTTGAAGAGGATCGAGGACCAGCCGCTGCCGCTCGGCACCACGTCGGTGCGCGTCGCCGACAAAGCCGAAGACGCGATTTTCCCGCAGCAGCCGGAAGCGCTGCTTGACCGGCCCGGCGCGCTCGAAGCGCTGGCCGACGCCGCCATTCGCAAGGCGCAGGCGCAGCCGATGCGCGCCATTCCGGGCTTTCGTCCGCGGCAGGGATAGGTCGACTCTCCGATCGTCATTCCGGGGCGCGAGCGACAGCTCGCGAGCCCGGAATCCATAACCACAGGTCAGCGAATATGGATTCCGGACTTGCCGCTGCGCGGCAATCCGGAATGACGGATGAACTTTGACATTACCAACCACACAGGAACGGAACCACACTCATGTATCAACAAAACCTCACCCATGTTCTCGCCAAATCGGCGCTGCCGCGTTCGGTGCAGGACTACAACGCCGCGCTCAGCAACGCATCGAGCTTCCTGCATGAGATCGAGAAGGCGCACGCCAATCCGCTGCCGGGCGATCCGCTCTCGAAGAGCACATTTTCGGAATCCAATTCGCCGACGTCAGGCCTGACCTATTACGATCTCGAGACAGGGGCCAAGTTCGTCTATCCGCTGCTCACGCCGCTGCGCAACGAGATCCCGCGCGTCTCCGGCAAGGGCGGCATCCAGGCCAACTGGCGCGCGGTGACCGGGATCAACACCACGGGGCTGCGCATCGGCGTGTCCGGCGGCAATCGCGGCGGCGTGCAGGCGGTGTCGACGGCCGATTACAGCGCCGCCTACAAGGGCATCGGCATCGAAACCTCGGTCGATTTCGAGGCGCAATATGCCGGCATGGGCTTTGACGATGTGAAGGCGATCGGCGCCAAGGTCGGGCTCGAAGCCTGCATGTTGGGCGAGGAGCTGTTGATTCTCGGCGGCGACACGTCGGTGGCGCTCGGCACCACGCCGACGCCGACGCTGGTGCCGTCGACGACCGGCGGCAGCCTCACAGCGGCCGCGAGTCCCTACAGCGTGATCTGCGCGGCGCTTACGCTCGACGGAGTCGTCAACGGCAGCATCGCGGGCGGTGTCCAAGGGGCGATCACGCGCAGCAATGCCGACGGCTCGTCGGACACGTTCGGCGGCGGTGCCGCGGGCAAGTCGGCGAACGCCACCGTTTCGATTGCATCCGGCACCACCGGCTCAATCGCCGCCGCCGTGACGGCGGTCCCCGGCGCGCTCGGCTACGCCTGGTTCTGGGGCGCGGCCGGTTCGGAGGTGCTCGGCGCGATCACCACGATCAATTCGCTGGTCATCACCGCGAACGCAACCGGCACGCAGACCGCGGCCTCGCTCGGCTCGAGCGACAATTCCACCAACGCGCTGGTGTTCGACGGCCTCCTGTATCAGGCCTTCAAGTCCGGCTCGAACGCCTATGTGAGTTATCTCGCGACCGGCACCGCCGGCACCGGCTCGACGCTCACCGGCGACGGCTCAGGCGGCATCGTCGAAGTCGACGCCGCGCTGAAGAACCGCTGGGACAATTACCGGCTGTCGCCCGACACGATGTGGGTGTCGTCGCAGGTCGCGCAGAACCTTTCGGCCAAGATCCTGGCCGGCGGGGTCAACGCGGCACAGCGCTTCGTGTTCGACGCCGATCAGGGCGCGCTCGGCGGCGGCGTGATGGTGCGCAGCTATCTCAACAAGTTCTCCATGGCGGGGCCGAAGACGCTCGACATCCGCATCCATCCCAACATGCCGGCCGGCACCATCCTGATGACGTCGCGCACCTTGCCGTATCCGCTCTCCAATATCGGCAACGTCATGCAGGTTCGCACCCGGCAGGATTACTATCAGATCGAGTGGCCGCCGCGCGCCCGCCGCTACGAGTCCGGCGTCTATGCCGACGAGGTGCTGCAGCACTATTTCCCGCCATCGATGGCGGTGATCAGCAACATCGCCGCGGGGTAGCGGCGCGACGTGCTGCTGACCAGCTATCCTTCGCATTGTCATGCGCGGGCTTGACTCGCGCATCCATGCTGCCGCGCCGCCGCATTGATTGCCGGATCAAGTCCGGCAATGACGAGTTTGATATTTCAAGCTGAGAATTCCCTCCCATGAAACTGAAAGCGCCTCCAGGCGCCGGCGATCCGTGCGTCGCCGGCGTCACTCTCGCACCGCGTGATGGTCTCTACGACGTCGAAGCCGAGATCGGCGCGCTGCTGATCGGATGCTTTGGCTTCGTCGAATTCGTCGCCAGCGCGCCGGCGAAGCCCGCGCCCGCAGCCGCCGCATTGCGGCAGCCGCCCGCAGCAAAGCCGAAGCTCATGCATCCCGCATGGCGCAACGGGCCGGTTTCGAAAAAGTCGTAAGCGGAGATCCGGCACAATGGCCGCCTCAGACCTCGCCATCCTCGCCGACGTGAAAACCTGGCTCGCAGGCTCGAGCGGCATTGGCTCGACCGACGACGCGCTGTTGTCGCGGCTGATCACCGACGTGAGCGGCGCGATCACGGCGTATCTCGGCCGGCCGTCGCTCACGCCGCGGACGCTGACCGAGAGACTCGATGGCAACGGCAGAATGCGGTTGTTCCTCTCGCATTATCCGGTGCTGCAAATCAGCTCGCTTGCCATCGATAATGTCGCGATTCCGGCGGCGGCGCCGCCGGCCACCGGCGCGCCGCACCCGCTCGGCTATCTGCTGGAGCCGTGGGATGGTTTGCCGCCAGGCCGCCCCCAGGCGCTTGACCTGTTTGAGCTGTCGTTTCGCCGCGGCCGACAGAACGTTGTTGCGGCTTACAGCGCAGGTTACGCGGTCGAAGGGGAGGGGGCGACCGTACCCGGCGCACCCGGGCCTTATAATGTGTCCGTTGGGGCGCCTTTCGGGCCGTGGGCGAGCGACGCCGGCGTCACCTATGCCGATGGCGTGGCGCTGACCGCTGTGGCCGGAACGCCTGACGCTGGACAATATAATGTGTCGAGCGGGGTTTACGGCTTCGCCGCCGCCGATGCCGGCACCGTCGTCCTGCTCTCCTATGGCTTCATCCCGGCCGCGATCAACAACGCCTGCATTGAATGGGTAGCGGAGCGTTACCGCTATCGCACCCGGATCGGACAAAGCGCGCAGACCGTGGCCGGCCAGCAGACTGCCTCATACAGCCTCAAAGACATTCCGGATTTCATCCGCGCCTCGCTCGATCCGTATCGCAGCGTAGTGGTTGGGTAGGCAAACGAATGTTTGATGTCTCCCTTAATGACACCGCCACAGCCGCACTCGGCGCGATGCCGGAGCGAATCCGCGCGGCGCTCGTCGCGAAGGCCGGCGCGCTCGCCGCGAAACTGCAAGTCAAGATCGGGCAGACGCTGTCCGGCGAGGTGTTGCAGATGAAAAGCGGGGCGCTCGCTGGCTCGATCGGCGTGACAATCGAGGAGACCTCAGGTGGCGTCGCCGTGCGCCTCGCCACGTCGGCCGACGTCAAATACGCAGCCATCCACGAATTTGGCGGCGTGATCCCGCCGCACGAGATCGTACCGGACAAGGCGAAGGCCCTCGCATTCCTGGTCGGGGGCAAGCAAGCCTTCGCCGCGCGCGTGAACTTGCCGGCGATCGCGATGCCAGAGCGAAGCTACATGCGCACGTCGCTTGCCGAGATGGCGGACGACATCCGTGACGAGTTAGCCGCTACGGCCATAGAGGCCATCCAATAAGCACGTGACCAGCGGCGGCTAGCGCTTTCTTCTTTCACATCACGCGACTTCTCAATGGGGTCTGATCGCAATGCTCGCGATGCCGGGGTTGCGTGTCTTTTCGCTTGCCGCAAAGCAGGGGAGCGAGGGCATATCGTGTGATGTCGACGGCGTTTTTGTCGGCGGCATTCCCATTCTGCAACCGCCTGGCGCCGGAAATGCCCTTTGGAGAGTTCGCCCCCTCGTCGAACTCAACAAAGAACTCACTGGACGCTATCGGCTTCCAATCAACATTGCCGCGAAAGCGAGCGGCTTCGCTTTGATTGCGGCGGCGTTCAATCGTGGCGACGTCGCCATGGCGGCCATTGCGGCCGTGCAGATGCAAATTCCCGATCCGCCGCCGCTCGCGCAACGCGCGGAAAGCCGAGGCGAGATTGCGCGTTGCGCTCGAGAACTCATTCGCAGCGGCTTGCTCAAATTTTTCTGGGACCCTGCCCAGCATCCGCGTGCCGGTGTGCCGCCAAATCCAGGCTGGTTCGAATTAGTCACCGACAAACCCGGTCCTCTCGAGCCCGTTCCCATCGTGGTGATCGGCAATCCGGCGGATAAGCCGTGGGAGCCGCCGCCCGAGGCTGAAGGCGAGGGAGCTGAAAATGCACCCCGCGGAATCCTTGAGCTTCCGCGCCTAGGAGGATCGCCAAGTGCTTCAGGCCCAAGTACAGCGCCAAAGCCGCCCGTACCCATTGACGCTCAGCCGAGCCTTCCATTCCCGGATGGTTTACCGCCACAGCTTGCACCTTATGTCCCCGGCGAAAAAACCTCCGGAATTTTGTATACCCCGGGAGGGTCGCCTATCCCATTGCAAAGCGGCTACGCTGGACCAGCAGCAGCAATGCAAGGAACTGCAGGTTATGACAGGTACACACTTTCCCATGTTGAAGGACATGCAGCGGCTCTTATGCGATAAGAGGGAATTACAGAAGGGACGCTTTATATCAACAATCGTAAAATTTGTAGTAGTTGCCAACGCTTGCTTCCGACGATGCTCGCGCCCGGCACTACTCTAAATGTTGTGCTCCCGGACAACACGATTGTTCAATTCACAGGGATCGGCCCATGATTGTCGTTCGATACAAGAATCAACAAAACGAATCAGATCCAATGAACGATATCGCGATCACGTCCAAGAAGGAGCTTTCCGATCTGCTGCGGGCTAGACGACACAATACACCATTTCTAGCTCGCCTTTCGGGAGACAACGGCTTTGAGATCATGCTTGGTATCGGAGGGCAAGTCGGATGTGCCCAACACAGCCGATCCGATGGCAGTTTGCCGTATCTCATGGCGCATTCCACCAACCCACCGATGACGAACGGCGACGTCGAATTCCTAACTGCGGATACGCCGACGCCGGTCCCAGCTGCAGAAATCATTAGTTTTGAAGAGCTTGAGCAAGTTGCGCTCCATTTCCTTGAGACCGGAGAGAGGAGCAGCTCAGTTTTGTGGGAGCCGCTGTGATGCCCGTCGAGCCGTTGGAAAACTGCGTATATTGAGGTATCCGCAATGCCAACCCGCGAACAAATCTCCGTTGCCTTCTTCGATCTCATTACCGGAGCGGCCGATTTCACCGCTACCAGCCGGCGCTTCGTGCATTGGGATCAGGTCAACGAGACGCAGATGCCATTTCTGACCATGCTCAAGAGCGGCGAGGTGCGCGGCCGGCAGGCCGAGGGGTTGCCGACGCTCACCATCAACGCGCACGTCTTTATCTATCTGTCGGCTGGGATGGACCCGAAGGATGTTCCCGATACCGCGATGAACGCGCTGCTTGACGCTATCGACGTTGCGGTGGCGCCGAGCGGCGCCGACGCGCTCGCCGGCAACAAGCAGACGCTTGGCGGCCTCGTATCGCACTGCTATCCGCTCGGCCCGGTATTCATCGACACCGGCGATACCGACGGCAAGGCGGTCGCGGCGATCCCGTTCCAGATTCTGGTGCCCTAGCGGCAAGCGCAGCCTTTTAACGCGAGTAGCGAGTGGCGAATAGCGAGGGGCGCTTTCCCTACTCGCTATTCGCCATTCGCCATTCGCGATTCGCTTTCCCACACATTCCGACCCAGGAGAACCACCATGACCCAATTCGCCTTCGGCAGCGGCACGCTGATCGGCAAGCGCACCGACGTGAGCGGGCAGCCGCCGGCGCTGCTCGGCACCTTGCAGGACGTATCGCTCGATTTCGACCGCAAAATCGAGACGCTGCTCGGTCAGTACAACATGGCGGTCGCCGCCGGCAGTGGCGAGTTCAAGATCACCGGGAAGGCCAAGTTCGCCCGCCTGCAGTCGACGCAGATCAACAATCTGTTCCTCGGCCAGACGCTGACGGCGAACAGCATGGTGGAGATGACGACGGGCGAGACCGGCACTGTCGCTTCGGCCGCGATCACGGTCGCCAACGGCGCGAATTTCGTCGAGGATTTCGGTGTGTTCTACGCCACGACCGGCGTGCAGCTCACCCCGATCGGGTCTTCGCCGGCGCAAGGCCAGTACGTCGCACCGTCCGGAAGCCCCGGGACCTACACCTTCGCTTCGGCTGATAACGGCGCTGCGGTGCTGATCTATTACAGCTACACAATTACGTCCGGTAACAAGATCAGCCTCGCCAATCAGCTTACCGGCCCGCTGCCGATGTTCGAAGTGTCGCTGAAGGAAACGTTCAATTATTTCGGCACGAGCAAGGACCTGGTGGTGAAGCTCAATGCCTGCGTGGCGCCAAAGCTGTCGCTGCCGTTCTCCAACCAGAAATTCACCGTCGCGGAGTTCGACTTCCAGGCCATCGCCGATGCCTCGAACAATATCGGCACCATCAGTCTGAGCGAGTAGATGGGCCGCTTGACGTCACGGCTCGGCGAAAAGAGGTTTTGCCTCGTCGAAGACGGGCTTTGGCAACATGCGCAATTCATCGACCACGTAGGGCAGATGCTGCATATATTGGACAACGAGTTGCGCTACGGCCTGCGCTTGCGCCGCGTCGTTGCGCCGCTTTGCCGGCTCGCGGTCCTTGCGTTTCGATAGCCAGAACTTGTGTGCTGCCCAGATCCGGGGGTCGGTCGTCACGACGCGGCATGCTTCGCCTCGTTCGTCGATGGCG
>NZ_JBAVCF010000228.1:0-2576 GCF_049586575.1 Bradyrhizobium sp. | reverse complement strand
ACCCGCGCGCCATTGGCAACGGCGAGGAAGTCCGCCCGCTGCCTTAGCCGATCCATCAGAGGTCTCCGGGAAGCCCGGCTCAGGCGCTCAAACGTTTGCGGCCCCGCGCGCGGCGCGCGGCGAGGACCTTGCGGCCGCCGGTTGTCGCAAGGCGGGCGCGGAAGCCGTGACGGCGCTTGCGCACCAGTTTGCTGGGTTGATAAGTCCGCTTCACGGGTCGTTCTCCGCTGACAACTTGCCTGCTACGCTGACAATTTGCCTGATAAATGAGGTATGTTCGCCGATGCTGACAGGCCCCGAAGTAGGCCGTTTCCGGCCCCAAAAGGGCCGACCGGCCTCAGCCGGACCATCGCGTACAGTTGGCGCGGCTTATACGGGAGGGACCCCTTTTCGTCAATGTGGCGCGGCGATCGATATGAGGTTCTTTTAAACGGCGAATTTGGCGCGAATAATTCAATATTTGCGGTGTATTACGTGAGGGAGAAGGCACTCGTTTCCGGCCGCGCGGCAGGCGGAACGCAGGGCTCTCGGACGTGATGGTTTGCGGCCGCGAGCCGACATCAGGACCGCCGCGATAATTCGGGTCCATTTGCGGAACGGCTGTTATTAAACCTTGATTTGACCCTCCGGCGGACCGGGCCCACATTAAAAAAGCAAGGCTTCGAAGATAGTTATGGCGCCAGAGACCGACGAACAGCCGAATATGACACCCCCGCGGGCAACGCTTCCGCGGAGGCTCGGCCTGTCCGGAAAGTTGCTGCTTCTGACCATTCCGCTGGTGATGATCGCGGAGGTTCTGATCTACGTGCCTTCGATGGCGAACTTCTGGATGAACCGGCTTAACGCCCGCCTGGCATCGGCCAACACCGCCGCGCTGGTTCTGGATGCGGCGCCCTCCGGCATGGTGCCCGACACGCTGGCACGGCAAATCCTCGACAGCATCGGGGCGCGCGCAGTCGCCATCAAGCTCGGGCAGCAGCGCCGGCTGCTGGCGAGCGCCGGTCTTCCGCGCGCAATCGATCATGATGTCGATATGCGGTCGCTGACGCCATGGACATCGATCGTCACTTCCTTCGAGATGATGTTTGAGACCGGCAATCAGGCGATCCGCATCGTCGGACCGCCGCCCGGCGGCGGGCAGTTCATCGAGGTGGTGGTCGACGAGGCACCGATTCGGCAGGCAATGTATCGGTTTTCCCGCAACCTGCTGCTGGTTTCGCTGGCGATTGCGATTTTGACCGCGGCGCTGGTCTATCTCGCGCTGCATTTCCTGTTCGTGCGGCCGATGCGGCGGCTGACCGAAAGCCTCGTCAGCTTTCACGAGAACCCGGAAAGCTCGGCCCGGATCATTGTGCCATCGAGCCGCAGCGACGAGATCGGCGTGGCCGAGCGCGAGCTATCCGACATGCAGCGCGACCTCGTCTCGATGCTGCATCAGAAGAGCAGGCTTGCAGCGCTTGGCCTTGCGGTCTCGAAGATCAATCACGATCTGCGCAACCTGCTGGCCTCCTCTCAATTGCTGTCGGACCAGCTCGCGAGCGTGCCAGATCCGCGCGTGCAGCGTTTTGCGCCGAAGCTGATGCGCTCGCTGGAGCGCGCCATCGCGTTCTGCCAGTCAACGCTGTCCTACGGCCGGGCGCAGGAGGCCGCACCCGACCGCCGCATGATTCCGATCGAATCGGTGGTAGCCGAGGTGCGCGAATCCGCAGGGCTCGCCGCCGACACCTCGATCACCTGGATCAGTGCGATCGAGCGGGGCCTGACGATCGATGCCGATCCCGACCAACTGTTCCGCATCCTGCTCAACCTGGTGCGCAATGCCGAGCAGGCGCTCGAAGGTCAGCCCGCCACGCAGATCCGTATTACCGGCCGGCGCGAAGGTGCGGTGGCCATTATCGAGGTCTCCGATACCGGCCCGGGCATTCCGCCTGCAACCCGGGAGAATTTGTTCAAGGCGTTCCAGACCTCGGGGAGGCCCGGCGGCAGCGGGCTGGGGCTGGCGATTGCCGCCGAACTCGTGGGCGCCCATGGCGGGCAGATTCACCTGGTCGAAGGCACCATCGGTGCAACTTTCCGGATCACCATCCCGGATCGGCCGGTCGAGCTCCTGACCATCCGCAACGAGCGCGCGCGGGCGTAACGGCCGGCCTCCTTGTGAGCTCGCCAAGACCTTGCCAAGCCGGTCGGGAGCCGTTAGCAATGGCCCGCTTTCGCGACCTGCAAACGTTAAATCTTGCAGGGGCCACCGGCGGACCCTTTGGGCCCCGATCCTTTGCGAAAAACGCGCCCGTAGCTCAGCTGGATAGAGCATCAGACTACGAATCTGAGGGTCGGACGTTCGAATCGTTCCGGGCGCGCCATTCAGATCAAGGGCTTACGGAAGTTCACCGTTTGAGCCGCGCCAACTAAAACGGTTTTTCAAACGGTATTTCCGCAGGGATCCAACTTTTGTAACTTTGGTCGACCAGCGCGGCCAACCGAGAAGGTAATGCCGGTGACGGGCAGTTCGTCAGGCTCATAACCTGGACGTCATGGGTTCAAATCCTATCCCGCAACCAAATAGACCGCTGTTTTTC
>NZ_JBAVCF010000227.1:0-4455 GCF_049586575.1 Bradyrhizobium sp. | reverse complement strand
GCACCGGCCGCAGGAGCCGCACCAGCCGCCGGAGCAGCAGCGGCGGTTGCACCAGCCGCAGCGGCCGCGGCAGCCGCCTTCATTTCTTCGGCGTAGCCGGACGGCGGCACGATGGTGACAAGCGT
This sequence comes from Bradyrhizobium sp., assembly GCF_049586575.1. Lineage (GTDB taxonomy): Bacteria > Pseudomonadota > Alphaproteobacteria > Rhizobiales > Xanthobacteraceae > Bradyrhizobium. The sequence goes on along the minus strand of NZ_JBAVCF010000227.1, from coordinate 4,330 downwards.
CGCGTCCTCGCGCGTCAGCGACTTCACGCCGGTTGGCAACTTGATATCCGACAGATGGAGCGAGTGGCTGATCTCGAGCTCGCTGACATCGGCCTCGATGAACTGCGGGATGTTGTCGACCGAACACTCCAGATCGATCGCGTGGGTCACGATGTTCACCGTTCCGCCGCGCTTCACGCCGGGGGAAGCTTCGGCCTTCAGGATATGCAGCGGGATGCTGACGCGGATCGTCGCGCCTTCGCCGAGCCGCATGAAATCGACATGAATCGGAAAATCGCGCACGGGATCGAGATGGAAGTCGCGCGGAATCACGCGGTGCTTCTTTCCCTCCAGATCGATATCATAAATCGTGGTGAGGAACCGGCCGGCGAGAATGCGCTGGCGCAGTTCGCGATCATCGACCGAAATGGTCACGGGGGGTTGGCTGTTTCCATAGATCACTCCGGGTACTCTCCCGGCGCGACGCTCGGCCCGGGCGGCCCCCTTGCCGCTCTTCGGACGCGCGGTCGCCTTCAATTCCTTGACGGTCGCCATCGGCTTAAGTCCTTGTTTTTTCAAAAATTAAAGGCCGCATCGCGGCCCGTTTAGCGTCCACAGCAAGCCTCCAGGGGTGCGGGGGCTGCGGACGTGGCGGGGTTCTAGCCCCAAAGGGTCGAAATGACAAGGAAATGAAGCGATATTTCTCGGCTGCCGGGCCTGGTCCCAAAGGTAAAGAAAGTCGCCCTTCATCAGCATATGACTCCGCATTCTCGCGACGGGATTCGCCCGAGTTTTGTCTGTTGCCCCTCAAAGAGGGAGCAGGGAATGCCGGGCGTTTGGCTCGCCCGCAGCCTCGTGCGCAAAAGTAAAAAGCACACGAGTTAGTCACCACAGGTTGGCCGAAACGATCCGGCATTCCCTGCGCGATGGCTTTACGACTTATTCCGCGCTCTCTCCGGCGATCGGGCTTTTTTGTCACCGTCCCCGCGCAATGCAAAGCATCGTCGCGAGTTGACGCCAGCGTCGAGACGTCAAGACCACGCGGCTTCGTCGTCCGCGAGCCGGCGCGCTCGTCTTGTGCGCCATCTGCGGCCATCGCATCCCGCGCACAACGTCCGTGACGATCGCGATACGCCCCTCATGGTGGGCACGGGATGCGCGGAAAGATGCTTCTGATTTGCCCGACATCACAAGCGAATTGCCTGCGACACAATGGCACGACGGGCAAATCACGCGCCGCGCGCGAAATCGTGTCAAGAGGATCGTCGTTCCGGGGTGCGAGTGCAACGAGCGAGCCCGGAATCCATGGCGCCACGGGATTTCAGGAGCAGTCGGATTTCGGGCCCGGCCTTACGCCTCACTATCCGCCGCCGAGCTTGGCTTCCAGGGCGGCGATGCGGGCCTTCAGCGCCTCGTTTTCCTCGCGCGCCAGACGCGCCATGTCCTTGACTGCCTCGAATTCCTCGCGCTTGACGACATCGAGGTCACGCAGGATTTTTTCGGCCTGGTTACGCACCAGCGTATCGACTTCGCGCTTGACGCCCTGGGCGGCACCGGCCGCGTCGTTCATCAAACGTCCGATCTCGTCGAAAAACCGATTGTTGGTCTGGGTCATCCCTCACATCTCCAGTCGGCGTGAACGCTCAACAAAGACAATGGCGATCCTTGGCAAGCGGTTCAAGAGCAGTTTTGTTTCAAGTGGGCACGCCTTGTCATAGACCGGTTTACTTGCAATCGTATCGGGCCCGCACATCATCCATTGAAATCGCCTCGAATCGCCCATGATCGACCAGCAGATCGAAATCCCGACCAAAGACGGCCATACCACGACGTTCATTACCCATCCTGAACGCGGCGGACCGCATCCGGTCATCCTGTTCTACATGGACGCGCCGGCGATCCGCGAGGAGCTGCGCGACATGGCGCGCCGGCTCGGCACATCAGGCTATTACGTGATGCTGCCGAATCTTTATTACCGCTCGGGAGTGATGGAGCTCGGCCCGCTCCCGCCGGATCCGGAAGCGCCCGAACGCAAGCGCATGTTCCAGTTGATGGCCTCGATCAACATTTCCATGATCATGGCAGATACCAGCGCGCTTCTGGCTTTCGCCGCGGGCCAATCCGCCGCTCGCGTCGATCGGATCGGCGCCGTCGGCTACTGCATGAGCGGACGGTATGCGATCAACGCAGCGACGCAGTTTTCCGATCGCATCAAGGCCGCAGCCTCGATTTACGGAACGCATCTGGTGACCGACCAGCCCGACAGCCCGCACCTGGCCTCAAGCAAGACAAAGGCCGAGCTTTACTTCGCCTGCGCCGAAACCGACATCTACGCGCCGCCCGAGACAATCGAGCAAGTCAGGGTATCGATGCGCGGCGCCAATGCAGAAGTCGAAATCTATCCCGGCACCCATCACGGCTTCGCGTTTCCAAAACGGCCGGTCTACGATCGCGATGCGGCCGAACGGCACTGGGAGCGGTTGCTTTCGCTCTATCGCCGCACCCTTTGGTCATAGGACGAAATGCCCCTTCTCACCATCGCGTTTCCTGTCTTCAATCCGGTTGCGTTTGCGATCGGACCTTTCGTCATTCGCTGGTATGCCCTGGCCTATATTGGCGGCATCGTACTCGGCTGGATCTACGCACGCGCGCTGATCAAGAACGAGAAGCTTTGGAGTGGCCCGGCGCCGATCACGCTTCTGCAAATGGACGATTTCGTGCTGTGGGTGACGATCGGAATCATCCTCGGCGGCCGCACCGGCTACGTGCTGTTTTACAATCCGCTGTTTTTCCTCCACCACCCCGCCGAGATTTTCGAATTGTGGAAGGGCGGCATGTCCTTTCATGGCGGCTTTCTCGGCTGCGTCGCGGCGGTGATGCTGTTTGCGCACAAGAACAACATCTCGATTCTGTCGCTCGGCGACATCACCACCGCCGTCGGGCCGATCGGACTGTTCCTCGGGCGGATCGCCAATTTCATCAACAGCGAGTTGTGGGGCCGCGCGGCCGATCCCAATTTGCCCTGGGCGATGGTATTTCCCAATGGCGGACCGATCCCGCGCCATCCCAGCCAGCTTTATGAGGCAGCGCTTGAGGGCATCGTCCTGTTCACCATCCTTGCGGTGATGATCAGAATGGGTGCGTTGAAACGTCCTGGGCTGATCCTCGGCAGCTTCATCGCGATTTACGGGATTGCGCGTATTATCAGCGAGTTTTTCAGGGAACCCGACCCACAGCTTGGATTCTTGTGGGGCGGACTCACCATGGGCATGCTGCTTTCGCTGCCCATGATCGTTGCGGGTGCTATTATTATCGTGGCGGCATGCCGCCGAAACGCGGCCGAACCAGCAGCGCCGCCGGTTTAGGAACTATCGTGACCGAGACTTCGCCGCTCCTGTCGGAGATCAGGAATCTGATCAAGTCATCCGGTCCGATGCCGGTGTGGCGTTACATGGAGCTGTGCCTGATGCATCCCAAGCACGGCTATTATCTTTCGCGCGACCCGCTCGGGCGCGAGGGCGATTTCATCACCTCACCCGAAGTGAGCCAGATGTTCGGCGAGTTGCTGGGGCTGTGGGCGGCATCGGTGTGGAAGGCGATCGATTCGCCTCCACTGCTCCGCTTGATCGAAATCGGCCCTGGCCGCGGCACCCTGATGGCGGATGCTCTGCGTGCGCTTCGCGTATTGCCTCCGCTCTATCAGGCATTGAGCATCCATTTGGTCGAGGTCAATCCGGTGCTGCGCGAGAAACAGAAGGACGCGCTGTCCGGCTCGCGTGATGTCACCTGGCACGACACCATCGACGACGTCCCCGATGGTCCCTCAGTGATTTTTGCCAACGAATATTTCGACGTGCTGCCGATTCATCAAGCCGTGAAGGCACAGAACGGCTGGCACGAGCGGACGGTAGAGATCGATGGCGAAGGCAAGCTGACGTTCGGCATGGCTCCCGATCCGATGCCTCGTTTCGAGGTGTTGCTGCCGTCACTGGTGCGCGCCGCTCCTGTGGGCGCCGTCTTCGAATGGCGACCCGATGCCGAGATCATGAAGGTCGCAAGCCGCGTTCGCGATCAGGACGGCGCAGCCCTGATCATCGACTATGGCCACCTGCGCAGCGATGCCGGCGATACGTTTCAGGCTATCGCCCGCCACAGTTACACGGACCCATTGAAAGATCCGGGACAGGCCGACGTGACGGCGCATGTCGATTTCCAGGCGCTGGCGCGCGCCGCCGAAGATCTCGGCGCCGGTGTTCACGGCCCTGTACCGCAGGGCGACTTTCTCAGGCGCCTCGGTATCGAAAACCGCGCGATAAGCTTGATGGCCAAGGCCAGCCACGAGATTTCCGAG
>NZ_JBAVCF010000226.1:0-2747 GCF_049586575.1 Bradyrhizobium sp. | reverse complement strand
TGGGTCGGGTACGGCGTTCCTTTCAACGAATTCCGTCACGACGAATACACCCGGAACCGGCTCCTCGATTACGTCGACAATCGTCGTTTCGGTCTGCGCAATTTCGCCAATTTTCATTTCGGGCTGCGGTGTCTCTCGTCGGGTCGACGTTCCCCGTCGCCTTGGAGCCGACCTCTTCGTAGCCGGTTTTGCGGCCGAACGCCCCGACTTGGCGCTTGTCTTCCGCCGTCTTGCTTTGGTGTTGAGTGGGCGCTTGGCCGGTTGCTTCTTTGACGTCTTCGTTTTCTTGGCGCCCGTTCTAGACGCTGTTGTTTTCAGCGCTGATGCACGTTTGTTTCGTTTGGCCATCACATACTCGCCTCAATCGAGCGCCCGTGCAGGGCGCGGTGTGTTAAAAAATCGACGCACTCGCAAACAAGATCGGCCGGGAGCCCAAGTCACCGCCTAGCCTACGAACCGCCGCATAGGTGGTCCTCGCGATCACTAAAGCCAAGAATTCTCAAATCGTCTTGACATGAATCAACGCGGGATAAAGGACCTGGATCAGGACTGCGCCTGGCGCTGCTGGCGGGCATGAGTAAGAGAACTCGGATGAATCGACATAACATTCCCCTAGGCAAGATTCTCGGGATTCAGATCGGTCTGGACTACTCCTGGTTTGTGATTTTCGCGCTGCTCACCTGGATGCTCGCGGGTAGCTACTATCCCGATGAATTCAAGAATTGGTCACCGTTGACCTACTGGCTAACGGGTGCGGCGACGGCCATTATGCTCTTTGTCAGCGTGTTACTTCATGAACTCGGGCACTCGGTGATAGCGCTGCGGTACAAAATTCCGGTGCGCAGTATCACGCTTTTCCTCTTCGGAGGCGTCGCTGAGCTCGCGGCCGAGCCGCCCAGCGCCATCGCCGAGCTGTTAGTTGCAATTGGAGGCCCGATTGTAAGTCTCGGGCTCGCAGTCTTCTTCTATGCGTTACAACCGGCGGTTTCCGGCGTGGAGCCGCTGCTGGGCCTGACCAAATACCTGGCCTACATCAATACGGCGCTGGTGCTGTTCAACTTGATACCCGGCTATCCGCTGGACGGTGGCCGAGTCTTCCGAGCCATTGTGTGGGCAATCACCGGGAATATGACTCGGTCGACCGTGATCGCCGCAAACGTCGGCCGGTTATTTGCCTTACTGTTTATTTTTACAGGCACGTTCCAAATGTTCACCGGCAACCTTGGTGGCGGCCTTTGGATTGCGCTCATAGGCTGGTTCCTCGACAATGCTGCATCCGTCCAGATACAGCAGGTTACGTTTCGCGGCCTGCTGACTGGCTACCGCGTCGCGCAAGCCATGAGTACGCGTTATGCCATCGTCCCGGAGAATCGGATGCTCCAGCAATTAGTCGACGAGCAGGTCCTTGGCAGCGGACAACGTTATTTCATCGTAAATCGAGGAGAACAGATCCTTGGTATGATAACCTTGCATCAAGTCAAAGAAGTGCCACGACAAAAATGGGCAACAACAAGCGCCACCGAGGTTATGCTTCCCTTTGAACAGCTAAAATGCCTCGATCCCGACGCGGAACTATGGTCCGCCCTCCAGAGTATGGATCGGAACGGAGTAAACCAAATGCCCGTTGTTCGGGCTCAACAGATCGTCGGAATGTTGAGCCGCGAAGACGCCATAACCTTCCTGCGTACACTCCAGGAATTCGGAATTCCGCCCAGTACAACAAGCGACACTCAGGAGGCGAGCCGAGAGTAAAAGCTACAGCTACCGTGATTTCGCGACATAACGACCTTCAGTGAGACATAAGACAGCAGATCGTGGTCGAGATCAGCAGATCTTGGGTCATTCCACCGAAGATCCATTCGTTGAGCCGGCTGTGACCGTACGCTCCGGTTACAAGCAGGTCAGCCCCTTCGTCCTCCGCGAACCCCATAATCTGAGCGGCACCAGGACCCATTAGCCGCGTTTCGACGCGACCTTCGGCCCTCACTTTGTGGCGCGCCAAGTAGAGCACGACATCATTGACCTGATGGTGCGCGGCTTCTTTTTGATCGCCCTCGCAGATCTCAATGACTATAACGCGCTTCGCCTGACGTAGGAAGGGCAGCGCGTCCCAGACCGCCCGACGTGCTTCGCGCGTGTCCTTCCATCCGATCAGAATGTGCTCCGCCGCAAGAGTTTTGAGCCCGCCAGGTACAACGAGGAAGGGGCGTCCCGTCCCCATGATTGCCGTTCCGGGATCGGCCGCCCTGTAGAAATCTATCGGGGGTCCACTCTTCTGGATCACGATCAAATCAGCACATCTCGATTCACGGATTAATGCGTCGGTCGGGATTTCAAGCGCGGATCGCCACTCCGTGTCGCGTACGACTCCGGCAGCTGCACGGAATTTTTCACCGGTCTCAGCGAGGCTCTTCCTCATTTGCGCAAGTTCAAGTTCGGACGCGTGGTCAACGACCACCACTCCTTCAGCCACAACTGGCGGCACAACCGCAAGAGAGGATAACCCAATCAGCTTTGCCGAGAATCTGTCTGCGAGGTCCGCCGACACGCTGACAAGCGCTCTCGAAGCATGATCGACATTGACGTAAACCATCAACGTTGCATAAGACATGGCGCTCCCTGCCTGATGAGCATCAAAGCCCCGTGCTGCAGAGCAACCTTTGACTTACATCAAGGTTCTTGCCGATCAGGTTCTTTCTGATCCGAGCCGTGACGAATTCGTATCAATGAAGTTGTGCCTCAGTTGC
>NZ_JBAVCF010000225.1:0-6930 GCF_049586575.1 Bradyrhizobium sp. | reverse complement strand
TGACGAGCCCGCGGCAGCAATGATGCGGACTTCTGAACCGCCACACCAGCGGAAATCATCGTTTGTCGTCAATTCTGGATGAATGGGTATGGCAATGCAAGGCAAGCGCTGCCCGTCACAAAGACCCAGCGCCGTCCATTTGACTAGGCCAGCCAGAGCAAGATCAGTGCGAGCGCGGCCGGCGCCGCCTGAACGAGCAGAATCCTTTGGCTGACGGTCGCCGCGCCATAGAGGCCGGCAACGACCACACAAAGCAGAAAAAACACCTTGATCTGAAACGCGAAGCTGATGTTTGGCTGCACCAATCCCCAAGCAAGGCCCGCGGCGAGGAAGCCGTTATAGAGTCCCTGATTGGCCGCAAGCACCGCGGAGTCGGCAGCCTTTGCCGCGGTATTCCGAAAGGTTTTAAGGCCGAGCGGCCTGGTCCAGAAGAACATTTCCAGCGCGAGGAAATAAACGTGTAGCACAGCGACGAGCGCGACTAGGATATTGGCAATCGCGTACATGTGGCTCCTCCCCAGGTGATGCACAGCTCGCCGCGATTGGCAACAACGAGGCAATGAAGATGACAGGCTACATCGATCCAACCAAGGAAGTATTCGCCAAATTTCGCGAGAATGATCGCGCCGGCCCGATTCACATGCTCAATCTTGTCAAACTACGGGAACGCGCGGCCTATCCTGACGGGCGATCGGCCAGCGGCGCGGAGGCCTATGCTGCCTACGGCCGCGAAAGCGGCCCGGTGTTCACGCGCCTCGGCGGCAAGGTCGCGTGGCAAGGCCGTTTCGAACTGATGCTGATCGGCCCTTCTGAAGAATGCTGGGATCACTGCTTCATCGCGGAATATCCAAGCGTTGCCGCCTTCGTCGAGATGATCCGCGATCCGGTTTACCGCGAGGCGGTCAAACACCGGCAGGCCGCGGTGGAAGACTCGCGATTGATCCGCTTGAAACCGTTGCCGGCCGGCAAGACGTTTGGCGAGATCCCGCAAGACAAGTGAAGGCGCGAACTACGCCGCGACCTGCTCGCTGGCGAGCAGATGCAACAGCGCGCTGCGGATCGCGGCCTGCCGCGTCGGTGCCGTGATCTGCGCGCCCAGGAGATCGGTAACATAGAACACGTCGCGGGCGCGCTCGCCGAAGGTCGCAACGTGGGCAGAAGCGATATTGAGGTTAAGCTTCGAGATCGACGTCGTCAGTTCGTAAAGCAGGCCCGGCCGGTCGAGGCCGGAAACCTCGATCACGGTATAGCGGTCCGACCACTGGTTGTTGACGGTGACCTCGGGCTCGACGACGAAGGGACGTACCTTGCCGCGGCCGGCGGCCCGCCGCGCCACCACCTCCGGCAGGCGAAGCTTGCCTTCGAGCACATCCTCGATCATCTCGCCGATTCGTGTCGCGCGCCGCGCCTCGTCCTCGTCGAGGTCATACTCGCGCGTGATCGCGATGGTATCGAGCGCGCGCCCGTCGGTCGTCGTGTAGATCTGCGCGTCAACGATGTTGGCGCCGGCCGAGGCGCAGGCGCCCGCGATGATCGACAACAGCCATGGATGATCCATCGCCAGGATGGTGAGTTCGGTGACGCCGCGCGTCTCGTCGAAACCCACGTTGATCGCGAGCTTGGAGCCCTCCTGTTCGCTGGAGCGCAGGAAGCGGGCATGACGGATCTTGTGCTGCAGATCGACCTTGAGCCAGTACGCCGGATAGTGACGCGCCACATAGGCGTTGAGCTCCTGCTCCGGCCATTCGGTGAAGGCCTCGCGAAACTCGCCCTCCGCTATCGCAAGGCGCCGCGCGCGATTGACTTCCGAGAAGCCGCCGGTCAGCACCGGCTCGGTCTCGTAATAAAGCGTGCGCAACAGTTGCGCCTTCCAGCCGTTCCAGACGCCTGGACCGACGCCCCTGATGTCAGCGGTGGTGAGAATGGTCAGCAGCTTCATCTGCTCGACCGATTGAACCACCGCGGCAAAATTCTCGATGGTCTTGCGGTCCGTCAGGTCGCGCGACTGCGCAACCGTCGACATCGTCAGATGCTCCTCGATCAGCCACGCCACCAGTTCCGTATCGGCCGTGGTGAAGCCAAGCCGGGGACACAAACGTCGCGCCACCCTGGCGCCGGCAATCGAGTGATCCTCGGGCCGGCCCTTGGCAATGTCGTGCAGCAGCGTTGCGATATAGAGAACGGCGCGGTGTTCGGGTCTTATTTTGCGCATCAAGTCGCTGGCGACGACGAATTCATCGCTACCACCGCGTTCGATTTCCTGAAGATAACCGATGCACCGCAACAGATGCTCGTCCACCGTATAATGGTGGTACATGTTGAACTGCATCATCGACACGATCTTGCCGAAGGCGCGGATGAAATGGCCGAGCACGCCGGTCTCGTTCATCCGCCGCAGCACGATTTCGGCATCGTCCGAGGTCAGGATTTCCATGAACAGCCGGTTGGCTTCGGGATCGCCGCGCAAGTCGGAATTAACCAGTTTCAGCGAGCGGGTCACGGTTCGCATCGCGTCGGGGTGGAAAGCCAGATTGTTCTTTTGCGCCAATCGGAAGATCCGGATCAAATTGACCGGATCGTGCCTGAAGACATCGGGCGCGGCGAGATTGATGCGGTTGTGGTCGACGATGAAGTCGTCGCTTTCGGGCACTCGCCGCCGGTTGGTGCTCGGCCGGAACCGCGCCATCATGCGGCTCAGCACCGGCACCGGCTTGGCCTGCTCGTTTTCCAGCTTGGCGCACAGGATCGCGGTGAGATCGCCGACTTCCTTCGCGATCAGGAAGTAGTGCTTCATGAAGCGTTCGACGTCCTGCATACCGGGATGCGAGGTATAGCCAAGCCGCACCGCGAGCTCGCGCTGCATGTCGAACGACAGGCGCTCTTCGGCGCGGCCGGCAAAGAAATGCAGGTTGCAGCGGACCGACCACAGAAAATCGGCGCAGCGGCGAAAGGTGCGATATTCCTGCGCGTCGAACACGCCGCGATCGAGCAGCTCGTCGGTATCGCGCACGCGGTAGACATATTTCGCGATCCAGAACAGCGTGTGCAGGTCGCGAAGGCCGCCTTTGCCGTCCTTGACGTTCGGCTCGACCAGATAGCGCGACTGCCCGGCGCGGCGATGCCGCTCCTCGCGCTCGGCGAGTTTCGCCGTGACGAAATCGGAAGCGTTGCCCTGCACCACCTCTTTGTCGAAGCGCGATACCAGTTCGTTGTAGAGCGGCTGGTCCCCGGTCAAAAAGCGGGTTTCCAAAATCGCGGTCCGGATCGTCATGTCGCTGCGCGCCTGCCGGATCGATTCATCGACCGACCGCGTCGCATGGCCGACCTTCAGCCCCATGTCCCACAAGCAATAGAGAATGGCTTCGGCGACCTGTTCGCCCCACGCGGTCTGCTTGTACGGCAGGATGAAGAGCAGATCGATGTCGGATTCCGGCGCCATCAACCCGCGGCCGTAGCCGCCGGTCGCAACCACGGCCATCCGCTCGGCGCCGGACGGAATCGGCGAGTAGTACAGATGACGCGTCGCCGCCTCAAACAGGATGCGGATGATCTCGTCCTGCACGAAGCACAGCCGCTCCGCGCAACGCCGCCCGTGCCGATCCTTCAACAGCACGGCCTGCGCGGTCGCGCGCGCTTCGACCATCTCGGCCTTCAGCAGTTTCGCGACCGCCGCACGAAAAACATCCTCGCGCCCGGCATGTTCGGACGCGAGCGAATTGACCGCTGCGGTGATCCGCGCGGTGTCGAAGCGATCATCGGCCTCGGGCCGGGTTTGGGTGACTGTGTTATCCATTAGTCATTCCGATAATGGACGCCGCGGAGCCTGTCACGAACCATCGCGTTCATGGCCGCCAAACCACCTCTGGTTCCATCGGCCATGAACGCTTTTCCTTCCGATTCTGCGTCAGCAAGGGTCTCCTGATTACCACAACCCTACTGTATGTCCGGCGTACACGGCGCCGGTTAATGCCCTGAGGAGGGCGGCAAGAGCAGTCAGCAGTTTTTGGCAGTCGTCTAAACGATTGGGCTTATCAGTCATCGGGTTGTCTCAGCATCATTGGTACGCGCGATAAGAGAAGGCACTATGCGATCTGTCGCGACGCACCGAACCGGCTTACGCCGGGTTAGAACGCGTCAACCGCTAACCGCCCAACCCTGTGAAAACGTTGCTGACATCGATGATCCGGTGGATATTGGTATAATGCATTGAAAATAAATGGTATTTTCAAAGTGCCTCTCAAGGCCCGCGACGGCGGCTTCTGGGTGACGGATCACCTGCCGCGAGAGTAGCGGCCGGTCGCGGCCGTTCTGGCGAAATCGGAGCGGTGACATCGCCGCGCCGACCGATTACATCCGACCCAGATAAACATCCCGGAGAAAACCATGGACGCCGCTGAACTCCGCGCCACGCAGGCCCCGATCAAGGAAAAATACAAAGCCGATCCGAAAGCCGCTTTCATCACCTTGAAGGCGAAGGGCTCGACCGACAACGAAGGCATTGCCTGCAAGGTCGAGACCGGACGCGCGCTGGCGGTTGCAGGCCTGCATCCGGCGACCGGCGGATCGGGGCTTGAACTCTGTTCCGGCGACATGCTGCTGGAAGCGCTGGTCGCCTGCGCCGGCGTCACCCTGAAGTCGGTCGCGACCGCGATCGAGGTGCCGTTGAAGTCAGGCCATGTCAGCGCCGAGGGCGATCTCGATTTTCGCGGCACGCTTGGCGTCGACAAGGAAGTGCCGGTCGGCTTTGCCGAAATCCGCCTGCGCTTCGACGTCGCCACCGACGCGCCGCAGGAGAAGCTTGATCTCCTGCTCAAGCTCACGGAGCGCTATTGTGTTGTCTACCAGACCATCAAGAATGGCCCGAAAGTTTCGGTGACGATGCGGCGGGTGTAGCCCGGCAATCAATGTCGTCCCCCGCGAAGGCGGGGACCCATAACCACAGGTCGTGGTTGTCTCGCTCGATGTCTGCCAGTCCTATCGACTAACAACGGCCTGTGGTTATGGGTTCCGGGTCGCGCTTCGCTTGCCCGGGACGACGGTTAGAAAAATGTTCCCCGACCTGCACTTCATCCTTTTGCTCGCGCTGCGCATGGCGGTTGCCGCCGCCTTCGTGGTCACGGCATCAATCATCGCCGAACGCTCGGGCGCGGTGATCGGCGCGCTGATCGCGACGTTGCCGATCTCGGCGGGTCCGTCGTACGTGTTTCTGGCAATCGATCATGACGCCGCCTTCATCGCCGAAAGCGCGCTGGCGAGTTTTCCGATCAACGCCGTCACGATGTTCTTTTGTCTCAGCTATGTGTTGCTGGCGCAGCGCCACAATGCGGTGGTCAGCGTCGGTGGCGCGATCGCGGCGTGGATCGCGCTGGCCGCGCTCGAACGCCTGGTGCCGTGGTCATTGACGACCGGCCTGATCGCGAATGCCGTCGCCTTTGCGATCTGTATTCCACTCTTCAAACACTTTCAGCACGTGAAGATGCCGCTGATCACCCGACGCTGGTACGACGTCCCGCTGCGGGCGGCGATGGTCGCCACGCTGGTCGCGAGCGTCGTTTCGCTGTCGCGCTGGGTCAGCCCTTCCGTCAGCGGCACGATCGCGTTGTTTCCCGTGGTGCTGAGCAGCATGACCTTCATCCTGCATCCGCGGATCGGCGGACCGGCAACAGCCGCGGTGATTGCCAATGGCGGCTGGGGCATGATGGGATTTGGCGGCGGGATCGCCGTGCTGAACCTGGCCGCGATACCGCTCGGCTCGGCCGCCGCGCTCAGCCTCGCACTCGCGACCTGTGTCGTCTGGAATCTCGGTCTGTGGTGGCTCGGGCGGAGACGAGTGGCGAGATAGCCCCTCACCTTGGGGAATTATTCTTTCGGCAATTTCGCCCTCAGCGCATAGAGCGCTTCCAGCGCCTCGCGCGGCGACATCTCGTCGGGGTGCAACGCCCTCACCGCTTCAGCGAGTTTTTCGGCTTCGCTCGGTGGCGTGGGCTCGGCGGCAGCGCGCGAAGGCACGGCAAACAGCGGCAGATCGTCGGCGAGAGCGCGTGCGGTCTGGCCGCGATCCTGCGCCTCGAGTTTGGCGAGCACCGATTTAGCGCGCGCGATCACCGATGGCGGTAGTCCTGCGAGCTTGGCGACCTGAATGCCGTAGGAGCGGTCCGCCGAGCCCGGCAGCACTTCATGCAGGAACACGACGTTGCCCTGCCATTCCTTGACGCGGACGGTGGCGTTGAACAGGCGCGGAAGCTTCGCCGACAGCGCGGTGAGTTCATGGTAGTGGGTGGCGAATAATGCACGGCAACGATTGGCCTCGTGTAGATGCTCGATCGCGGCCCAGGCAATCGACAGGCCGTCGAAGGTTGCCGTGCCTCGGCCGATTTCGTCCAGAATGACCAGCGAACGCTCACTGGCCTGATTGAGGATGACTGCGGTTTCCACCATCTCCACCATGAAGGTGGAGCGGCCGCGCGCGAGATCGTCCGCCGCGCCGACGCGCGAGAACAGCCGATCGACGACACCGATCCGCGCCCGCGATGCCGGCACGAACGAGCCTGCCTGCGCAAGCAGCGCGATCAGCGCGTTCTGGCGCAGGAAGGTCGATTTGCCCGCCATGTTGGGGCCGGTGAGCAGCCAGATCTGGCCTGAGGATTGTTGCGGAGCCGGCGAAAGGTCGCAGGCATTGGCAATGAAGGGCTGGCCGTCGCGCTTCAAGGCCTGTTCGACCACAGGGTGTCGCCCACCTTCGATCGCAAAAGAAAGCGAGCCGTCGACCTCCGGGCGCACATAATTGTCGTCCACCGCGCGCTTGGCGAGCGCGGTTGCGACATCAAGGCTGGCGAACGCGTAGGCGGCGGCGCGCAAGTCCTCGCTTGCGGCAACCGCGAGCGCGCAGAGCTTGTCGAAACTTTCCAGTTCGAGCCCGAGCGCGCGGGC
>NZ_JBAVCF010000224.1:0-4204 GCF_049586575.1 Bradyrhizobium sp. | reverse complement strand
AAGTAATGCTGCTCAGACAACCACTCTCAAGATTTCACGCGCGCCAATCCACACAGGCCATGTCTTTGTGGGAGATTGAATTCGTGAGTCCATTGTCCCAGGCGATTTTCACGACGCTCCAATCGTTTTCTACGACTTCGCCTCGGTCCGCCTAGCGGCCGTCCCAGCAGACATGCTCGCCGATCTTCAGCAATCTGGATCGATCTCCGCTCATCTGAATTTATCCTGTCTGCTGTCCAGACTTTGCACAGGCTGTACTTCAGCGGATCGGATCATATCCTGAAGGCCTTCTATCATTTGCTTCATCGCAAACGGCTTCTGGAAGTACCGGCTGTTTACGGGTCTGTCGCGCTCAGACAACTCCACTCTTCCCGACACCAAAATGATCTTGATGGCCGGCCATCGGTCGTGGACAGTTTGAGCAAGCCCTAAGCCGTCCATGCTGCCGGGCATCTGGATGTCGGTGAAAACGAGCGCTATGTCCGAACAGCTTTCCAGAATGGCAATCGCTTCGTCCGCATTCGCCGCTTCGACCGTCATAAACCCGGCGTCGGCGACGACGTTCGCCGTACACATTCGCAATATCTCATCGTCTTCCACCACCAAGACCTTAAATACAGAAAGGGGTTGGGTCAAAGACATGACAAACTGACGCTTCCGTAGATGAGCCAACTATTAATCCGGGCCGGGCGTTCGATTTGGCGGCCGACGCTGTCTTCGCAAGCTCAGATTAGTTCACTTCCCGCCTCATGATGAGCGAGACATTTTGGCCGCCGAAGCCGAACGAATTCGACATTCCCGTTGTGACTCGCGCATCTCTTGCCCTATTAGGCACGACGTCAAACAGGATTGCTGGATCCGGAATATCGTAGTTGATGGTAGGTGGAATGCGCTGGTGTTCCAGCGTCAACAGGGTGAATACAGCTTCTATGATGCCGGCAGCGGAGAGCGTGTGTCCGATCATCGATTTGTTGGATGAAACGGGAATCTTGCGGGCATGATCGCCGAACACGGCGGCGGCGCCGAGATATTCCATCCTGTCGTTCTCTGGCGTACTTGTTCCATGAGCGTTGATGTAGTCGATCTGATCAAATGTCATGCTTGCATCGGCGAGAGCGTTGCGGACGCAATCGGCGATCGGAACCCCGTCCGGTTTGGGACGGGTACGATGGAAAGTGTCCGCCAATTCGCCACAGCCGGCGATCACGCCCAAGATCTTCGCGCCGCGCGATCGTGCGGCGTCCATGCTCTCCAGCACGAGCGCCCCGGCACCTTCAGCCATCACGAATCCTTGCCGGTTCTTCGAAAAGGGCTTCGATGCGCTACGCGGATCGTCGTTGTGCGTAGAAAGTGCCGACAGGAGGGAAAATCGCACCATAGCCTCGGCATTGACCGAACCGTCGGTCGCTACACATAGCGCGGCGTCGGTTTCTCCGCGCCGAATTGCCTCGACGCCGAGTTGGATTGCTGTAGCGCCCGACGCGCAGGCCGTTGACACCGAGATGGGCGATCCCTTCGTGCCGAAGGTCTCGCAAAGGTGATCCGCGACCGAGCCGAACAGATAGCGGGTGTGGACCTGCGTGAATCGCCCGCCGCCGCTCGTCCGCAGCAGGATGTCGTAGTCTATGGAGCCCGCTTCGCCGGAGGCCCGTGCGATCTCTTCGCGTTGCGGCCACTCGACTTCAACCGGCGCCAGGCCGAGAAACAACGGGCCTGGAAAATCGCCCTTTCGTCCAATTCCCGATTGGCCGACAGCCTCTTCGATGACGATATCTGCCAGACGCTCGGCCAGCGTTGTCGAGGAGAACGGCTTCACCTCAACGAAGTCGATGGTGCCGGCGATGCGCGTCTTCAGCCCATGGGTGGAAAAGCGCCGGATAGTGCTTATTCCAGACTCTCCGGCGGTAATTTTCGCCCAATTCTCAGTCTTGCCCTCACCAAGCGACGTGATCACGCCCATGCCCGTAACGACGACGACAGGGCGATTGTGGCCGTCACGCATCGCCGTATTCGCGTTACGCCGCTTTGTGGACGCCGGGCCGGTTTCAGGAAGCGTCGTCATGAGGCGGCCTCTATAAGCGCCATTCCTTCGCCGCGCCAATGACCGACGCCGACGGCCACTATCTGGGCCGGCATAAGGCCGATTTCGGTCTCTCGGCCGGATGCATCGTTTGGAGGGACCAACGCACCGCGGGATATGCTCAACGAACCAAGGGCCAATGCTAACGGGAATTGCGCTTCGCTGAGATGTCCGAAGGACGTGCCGACCGCGCGAACGGGGACATCCCGGTGTGCCGACAGGAAGGCAGCCTCTTCCCTGGTGGCAACCGCGGCGCCTGTCGCTGCCGTGTAGATCGCGGTTGAATTCTCGGTGACCCCCAGAGAATCCCAGAGACCTTCCAAAGTTCTTTCAACTCCGCCCGGGGCAGCTCGGGAGGAATGACCGGAAACGACGTTGACCAGCCGTGCAAACGGCTTGGCGCCTCGGCGCTCCGCATGAGGTCTCGACTCAAGCACCAGGAACACGCCACCCGACCCCAAAGCAAAGCCACCGCCGCTGCGCGACCAGACCGATGCGAAGTCCTTCTTGAGATTGAAGCCGCCACATTCGTAGAGCATTAGCATTTCCTTGCGCTCGCCGTTGTGCGCGGCGCCGACCAAGGCAATCTCGCTCTGACCGGAGGCGATCTTCGCCCACGCAATCCGAACGGCGTCCACGCCGGCGGTTTCCTCGCCCATAAAGGTCCGTGACGATCCGGACACGCCGTGGACGATCGATATGTTGCCGGCGAGCAGATTGGACAACTGCGCGAGGAACAGGGTAGGGCGCAGGTCGTTCATCAGCCGTTCGTTGAGAGCCCCCGACCTCCCATCCGCACGCGCGGTCAAAATCGCGGCATCGACATCAAGGTCGCGCTCGCCGCCGCCCGCAGCGACGATCATGTCGGTTCGAGCCAGGATTTCCTGGTCGTCCTTGATGCCGGCGGAATCCAGGGCAAGACCGGCTGCGTAGGTGCCGATGCGCTGCCATGCTTCCATCTGGCGCTGGTCACCCTTTTTCGGAATCTGGCTGTCTAGATTCAGCGGTACCAAAGGGTGGATCATCCACGGCGCATATCTTTCCAGATCGACGTTTACGCGACCGCTGCGAAGAGCGTCCCAATTCGCTTCCAACCCGTCCCCCAGGGAGGAAACGAGCCCGATACCTGTTATCCACGTCTCGCGTCGGTCCGCCGGAAGCTGCGGCATTAGCGCAATCCACTGGCCAGATCGCGGCTTCGCAATCTTCCGCGGCGGATCGCCCAGCGTTCATGGCTATGGCGCATCAGGCGATCAAGCGCTGCCCGTGAACCCAAGGTCTTCTCGGGCATGCAGGCGATGACGGCATTGCGATCCTCGATGAATTGCTCATCGACGATCCATGTCCGCAGTTCTTCACCGGCGAGTCTGGCTGCAATCCGGTCGGGTGTCGGATCAATGTCGTGTGCTACCATTACGTTCATCACGATCCGGCCGCCTGGTGCCAGACGGGAGCGGATGGCGTCGCAGGTCTCCGCATCAAACTCTTCTGTGAAACGGAATCCCGGTCCACCGACGTCGATCGCAATACCGTCGTAATATGCGCGGTCATCGAACACGAATTTTCGAAAGTCGGAGACGATGCAGGGCAGTTCGTCCGGCAGATCGAAATACTTATGCGCGAGCACGAAACTGATCGGGTTAATGTCGACGATGGTCAGTCTCTTGCCGCGACGCGACAGCCGTGTCGCAAGATTGCCGCCGCCACAACCCAAGACGAGGATTTGTTCTGAGCGGGATAGGAGTTCGTCCATGAGCTTGACGTAGGTGAACACGCTTTCGCCGTCTGGCGTCGCCTGGCTCTGTCTCATCCCCTCTTCGAAATACACGCGTGTACCGTCCCAAGAACACTCGACGATATCGATCTGCCCGTTCCTTCCTTGATAGCGCCCCAAAAGCTTCAAGATCAAATAGTCCTACAACCAGATGAGACTGGCAAATATGCTCCACGCATGAGTTTCACGGAGAGGATTTGTCCCGACAAGAGTGCGATACCGTCGATCATTACAGGTTCAACGCCTCGGCCGGTCGTCGCGGACGCCCCGAACATTGTCTTTCACTAGCGCGCAAATGGTTATCAGAATTCCTCCGCCGATAAGTGCGCCGATGCTGCTGCCCAGGATGC
>NZ_JBAVCF010000223.1:0-6817 GCF_049586575.1 Bradyrhizobium sp. | reverse complement strand
GGGATTTTCACCAGAACGCAGTCCTCTGGCCCGCGCCGCCATACGCGTTCGATGCGGCTTCGCGTCTCGCATGCCGTGCGATTAATCGTCAGCCACATCGGCGACAAGATCGCCAGTATGTCCGTCGTGTTGATTTCCGGAAGGCTTTTCGAGCGGATGGGTAGGCACCGTACTTTGAGATCGCGTTTCCAATCTGCGTAGGTATTTTTGCCTTTGAAACCAGACTTGATCGATTCCAGCAACGCATCGGCGAATTCTCCGAAGGTAATGGCCGCCGCCTTTTCTGCCTTTCGCTCTGCCGCCTGATCTTTGCCTTCAGCGAGTTTCTTGCGTGCATCAGCGGCCTTGAGTCGGGCATCGGCGAGCGACAGACCGTCCTTGCCTTTTCCCTTTGCCGGTCCAAGGTCAAGCTCTCTGCGTTTGCTCGTCCCACGCACACGGTACAGGAAGATCCATTGGCGTCGGCCATGCACACCTGCCTCGATCACGAGGTAAAGCCCTCCACCATCACCATGGCGCCCGGGCTCCGAAATGGTTTCCGCCTCGCGCGCGGAAAGCTTGTGCAACTGTCTCTTGGCCATCTCCGCCCCACCATTGAACACGGATCGCGGTGAATTCCGGCGGACTTCCGTGAACGTTGGCAGACCTTCGATGGAAGAATTATAGGCGAATCAACAGATACTTAGAAGCTCATCCACGACCTTGAGCGGACACCCGCGAAATCGCTCCGCAATCGTGGTGATGCCAGCCGCGCCCCGCTTTCTTTTTATGTTCCTGGCCTGAAACAGTTATCCGGGTCGGCTGCGAAGGGTTGCCTGGTGCCGCGCCATGCAGCGCTCCAGGTTCCAAAGTTCGCCGCCACCCCCCTCGGGTCGCCCCCTCCAAGTTCCCAAGCAAGATGTTTCAATCTTTGGCGATCTGACCTCGCGCGATTTCTCAAATGCGTTTTCCACCGATTTTTTGTCGACATCCGGCGCAGGAATCCACGCAAGAGAGCAACAACGAAAATGAATTTTCGAGTGTTGCGTGTCGTTCCTAGACGACAAACAGCCCTTGACCTTAGGTGTCGGCGCGGCGGTCTGTTGAATCAGGCTCCCGCGTATCCATCGCAACCGGCAGGAGCGGTTCCATGGCTGACGACACGATCGCCTCTGTTATTCCCCTTCATCAACTCCCGCTGAAGAAGCGGGATAAAAAGACTGTTGAACGCGCCAGGACCTCCCGCCAACGCAAACGAAAGGTGAAGGACGCTTCCAAAGCGGACGAATTTCCATCTTCGTCGTCGTTGGTATCGTCGGAGTTTCTGATACCGCCCGAGTTTTTGCCTGCAAACGACGTAGGCGCGGGACCGCTGGTCGCACCGTTGCCGGCCAAAACGTCGCGTCCGAAGGATGCCGTCACACCGCCGCGCAGTCGCCTTGCGCCGGTTCTTTTATCGATCGCAGCGCTTGCCCTTGCCGTCGTCGGCATCACGATCAACGGCTGGTTCGCTCGATCTCTGGGAGCAAGCGACGTAGCGGGATGGCTTTTCCTTGCCGTTGGCGTGGCCGCTGATCTGGTCGCGCTCGTTATGCCGTCCTGTGCCGCCGGTCTATGGGGCTCCGGGCAGCGCGCGACGGCGCTGGTTGGCTGGGCTGTCTGGACCATGACATTCGTCTTCGCGGTAACCGCGGGCATCGGCTTTGCATCCACCAACATCAGCGATGTGACGACCGCGCGCGCATCGCGTGTCACGCCGGCCATTACGAGCGCGCAGGCCGCGCTGACGGACGCCATGGCCGCTCGTGACCGGGAGTGCAAAGGCGGCGTCGGTAAATTCTGCCGCGAACGCGAAGCAGCCGTCGCCGAACGACGTCAAATCCTCGATTCCGCAATGGCATCCGTCGGACAAACCGCGGACCCTCAGAGCGACGCTGCTATCAAGCTCGTTACCTGGGCCTCCCGCGGTATGCTCAGGCCGACCCCCGAAGACTTCGCGATGCTCCGGCTGGTCTTGCTGGCGTTGTTACCGCAAATCGGCGGGATACTGATCATGGTCGGGCGCCATTCCGCGTTGAAGCCGCAATTTTTTACCCATCGCTGACGGCTGGCGAGATATCGCCCCGCCGACAGGCCGATGCCGTTTGTGGCATAAAAAACGGACGCGCCGCCGCGCGTCCGTTTGTTCTTGTCTTACTTTGGATAGTCTTCTTGTCAGGCCACCTTGGGCGAACGGTTACGCGAGTTGCGCTGGAAGAACAGCGCCTGGCTCGCGACCGCCGATACCATCGCCGGCTGGAACGGCTTCGAGATCAGGAAGGCCGGCTCTGGCCGCTCACCGGTCAGGAAGCGCTCGGGATAGGCTGTAATGAACACCACCGGCACTTCGAAGGTCCGGAGCAACTCGTTGACAGCATCCAGGCCCGAGCTGCCATCGGCGAGTTGAATGTCGGCGAGGATCAGGCCAGGCCTCTTGTTCTTGGCCAACGCCACCGCATCGGTATGGGTGCGCGCGACGCCGATCACGTTATGGCCGAGGTTCTTGACCAGGCTCTCGAGATCCATCGCGATAAAGGTCTCGTCTTCGATGATCAGAACGTCGGTCGCAATTTCCGCGGCCATTTCGCGCCCCGCCGTATCGGCGAGCTTGCGCGCTTCCGCCACGTCGACGCCGAGGATAAAGGCAACCTCTTCCTCCGAAAAACCTTCCAGAGACAGAAGCAGGAAGGCCTGACGCGGTAGAGGGGTAATGTTGGAAAGCCGACGCTCCGGCGGCATCGGCAAGGTTGCGACATCAGCATCGTCGTTGATCGAGACCGAATTCCAGATCTGCGTAAACAGCCGGAACAACCCGGCGCGCGGGCCGTGATTTTCATCCAGCAAGGCCGGGTCCTGGAGCAGGGCCTCGAGCATGGCGCCAACGTAAGCGTCGCCTGAGGCCTGATTTCCGGTCAACGCACGCGCATAGCGGCGCAGCAGCGGTAAGTGTTCGGCAACAAGCTGTGATCGGGACATCCCCACTCCATCGCTTTCCTGGGTCAAACTTTCGAGATGAGGACTGACCCGATAATCCCCAAGCCCCGGACTTACGCGCGGACTTACGAAAAGTTCCCATACTTCCGGAACTTTTGCGCTGACTTTGAATTAGGCCCTGACACCTAAGAAGGCGACGCATGGGCCATTTCGAGGAATAGCTGTGAAGATACAGAAGCTTAACACTCGGGGAAACGTGGGACAGGACATGAAGGAAGCAAAAAAGCAGGGCGGCCTGAATGCCGAGATCCAGTCCAGAATCGGCCACCAGCTCCGCGCCATGTACGACGACGTCGTCCGCCAGGGCGTCCCCGACCGGTTTGTGGACCTGATCCGCAAGCTTGATGTTCCCGATGCCAATCCCCACTTGGGGAATGCGGGCGAAAAAAATGACGGAGGGGAATAATGCCTCTCACCGATTCACTTCGCGACGACATCCTGGCGTCGGTCCCAAGTTTGCGCGCCTTTGCGATCTCGCTCTCCGGTAACGGCGATCGTGCCGACGATCTCGTGCAGGAGACCTTGTTGCGCGCCCTTGCCAACATCGATTCCTTCCAGCCCGGCTCGAATCTGCCGGCGTGGCTATTCACGATCCTGCGCAACCTGTTCCGCTCCGACTACCGGAAACGGCGCCGCGAGGTCGAGGATGCCGACGGCAGCTACGCCAAGACGCTGAAGACTCAGCCAGCGCAAAACGCTCATTTGGAATTTGAAGAATTCCGCATGGCGCTCGAGAAGCTGCCACAGGATCAGCGCGAGGCGTTGATACTGGTCGGTGCATCCGGCTTTTCCTATGAGGACGCCGCGGCGATCTGCGGCTGCGCGGTCGGCACCATCAAGAGCCGCGTCAATCGGGCACGATCCAAACTCTCTGCGCTGCTCTATGTCGATGGCGCCGAGGATTTCGGTCCCGATGAAACCGTGCGCGCCGTGATCGGCGGCAGCGGCTAGCCCCTCTCACGCAACGACGTCGTCATTTCCGGATCTGGTGCGACAGCACCAGGTCCGGACGACTATTGTCTGCTAGCGAACAGGCTTGAGCGGCGCGGAAAACTGCTCGGTACGGTCTCTTTCCGACATGTCGACGACCGTCTCCATCGGAGCCGTCAATTCGTAAACATAGCTCACATCGGTGAAATACCGCTTCGACGTGCCGCCGAGAGCTTCCGGCGCCACGCGATCGAGCAGGATGAGGCCGAAATCGCTGTCGGCGCGCCGGGTGGCCGCACTGGTGTTGAATTCCTCCCAACGGAAGTGAAACACGCTTTCAGGCTCTTCGCCGCCGATTTCCCAATGCGCGACGATGTGCGGATGCTTGCCGACCAGCGAGAGGCCCTCGTCGGAATGTGAGGCCAGCTCGAAGAACAACAGCGACAGTGACTGTGCGGCGCGCGCGCTGACCGTGATGTCCGAGCCGCTGACGGCAATCCGTTCGGCATGGGGTATCGCGCGGGCCTCGAACAGTCCCTTCAGGTTGACGCCCTGCCACTGGCTTTCGCTGAGAAGGGAAACCACGTTCGACATCGCATGAATCCGGCCGATCAGGAGTTCGCGGGCGACATCGATATCGGCGCCGTGGCGCAGCGTGCGCGTCACGATGGACTGGATCACCGCCAGGATGTTCTTGACGCGATGGTTGAGTTCGTCGATGACCGCGGTCAGACGCCGTTCGAAGCCAATCCGCGCCTGGATTTCGCGGCTCATACGCAGGTTGTTGTAGGCGACATAGCCGAACAGACCGCAGACGATGGTAGTCAAGGCAAGACCGATGGCAGCCACGACCGCCGCGGTCTGCCGGGCGCGGTTCATGGCGTTGGTCTTGGCGTAATAGGTCAGTGTCCAGTCGCGCGCGCCAAATGAAACCGTGCGGCTCATGGCTGGCACCGGGCTTGACGGCCCCAACGATCTTGGAACGACGTTGCCCCGGTCGGCTTCGACCAACTCGCGGTCGCTGCGCGGATCTTTCAGCGCCACCGAAAACAACGACAGGTCGTCATTGGCCAGCATCAAGGGCGCAAGTTCATAGGAGAAGGTTACGAATCCAGCCAGGTGCGCGCCGTCGGCCTGCATCACCGGCGCAGCAAGCACGACACCGATGGGCCCGTCCTCACGCAACAGCGGCAGCGGATCGGACGCCACCGGCTTCATCTCCGACATGGCCCGCGCCAGCGTCGGCCCAAGGATGGGATGCTGGTCGAAACAGCGGCCGGGAATATCCATCGTCTCTGCATTGCGCGGCTCGACATCCATCAAGAGGTCGACCGGCTGGGAGAGAGCGGAGGCTTGCAGCGGACCGTCATTGTAGGCGCGGATGGTCGGATTTGGAAATCCGGCATTCGAAAGCTCGGTGCGTGCAGCCGCGAGCTCTTCAGGACGAAGCCGTGCGATCCAGCCCGCCACCACGAAATCGGTCTTGAAGGCATAGATCGACGAATGCAGCGGCTGCAACATGTTGGCCTTGATCACTGATGGTGAGCGGAAGAGACCAGACGCCACTCGCGCCAGCAATTCGCGTTCGGTCAGGCGGTCCTGGACCAGGCTCGCATGCACGTCGATGGCACGCGCCAGCGCGATGCCGTCAACCGTCAACTCCTGATCATGGACACGATAGGCCGCAAGCCCGGAGAGCAAAACTCCGATCAATGCGATAAAACCGGTGATGAGACCCAGCCGAACCACTCGTTCACTCAAACAGAAAGCGTTGGCAAATAGACTGAATAACCACCTGACGACGGCCTGGGTGGCCATAAGTCGAAATGCAGCAATAACCAACCATTCTCTGGGGGCGAGTTGCAATCATTGATCGCAACGACGGTTAGCGGAACAGGGGTCTAACACGGCGGGCAAAGCGGCGACCACGCAAAATAGGTTAACAGCGCTGGAAAATGTTAACCGCGACAAGCCGACTTTGTTCCAGCAGGAGCACCGTTAACCTACAGCGCTCCGCGCAAGGTAAATCGCGGCCGTGTAAGCCGGCTTTCCCAAAACCTTCCTTGAGTTAGGCCGTTGGGCTGAGACCACCCTTGGCCTCGATGAAGCCGATAATACGATCCAGGCCTTCGCTCTTCTTCAGGTTGGTCATCACAAAGGGCCGCGCGCCGCGCATCCGCCTGGCATCGGCATCCATCTTTTCGAGCGATGCTCCGACATAGGGGGCGAGGTCGATCTTGTTGATCACGAGCAGGTCAGATCGGGTGATGCCCGGGCCTCCCTTGGACGGGATTTTGTCGCCGGCTGCCACGTCGATCACGTAAATTGTGAGGTCCGCGAGTTCGGGCGAGAACGTGGCGGCGAGGTTGTCGCCGCCGGACTCGATCAGGACCACGTCAAGGCCCGGAAACTTGGCGCGCATGTCGGCAACCGCAGCCAAATTCATCGAGGCATCTTCGCGGATGGCCGTGTGCGGGCAACCGCCGGTTTCGACGCCCGCGATACGATCCGGCGTCAGCGATCCCGATCGAACCAGGAATTCGGCATCCCATTTCGTATAGATATCGTTGGTGATGGCGGCGATGTCGTAGCGCTCCCGCATCGACTTGCAGAGCAAATCCATCAGCGCAGTTTTTCCAGATCCTACCGGACCTCCGATGCCGACGCGAAGCGGACCGTGAGACTTGGCCATGTCGAATCCTCTCTACCGTCGTCCCCGCGAACGCGGGGGCCCATAACCACGGAATTTAGTGCGGCGAATTTGAAGTTCCTATCAGTGTTGCGGCAATCGCTTTATAGGAACTTCAAATTCAAGGCCGCCCTAGAATCAATAAGTTACTAGAGCTCCTTTGATTCCGAAGCTCGCATCGGAGGT
>NZ_JBAVCF010000222.1:0-12887 GCF_049586575.1 Bradyrhizobium sp. | reverse complement strand
CTTTGGAACTTATCTGGTCCGGACGCACATTCAATGATAGCGGCGCGGCCCGCGCACAAGCAATCGGCTTTTGTTCGGACGGACGAGTCTTATTGCACCAACCTTCACGGAACAAACAATAAGGGTGAGTTTCCGAAGCGTCACAATTATCTGTTTTCTCTGTGAACGACTCTCTGACAAATAGCTGCACCGCTAACCTGTAAATCGACAGCTTCGTCATCGACGCCTATCCTGACACTCACGTCGGGCCGCGCAAGTAAAGCGTTTCACGGCTATTCTGGAGGTAATCAAATCATCCGGACCTTGCAGGTCAATTTAAACTCGCTAAATTCACTAATGATTGACGGGGCACAACAATGTGGAGTGCTACTATGTCTAAGCAGAAGTTTGAACCCGGAAATCAGGTTGCGCGCGGAAGAGGTCGCCCACCCGGTAGCCGCAACAAGGTGCCGCGCCTGTTGCAGGACTTGATCGTGCAGGCCGCGGGAATGACCGGCCATCCACGGTCGGAACGGGTCCAGGATACCGACCGAGCGGGCAAACCGCTCTTCGGAATGCGGAACAAACTCGATGCCAACGGGCAAGCCGATCAAGGACAAGTACGGCAACGCCAAGCGCGAGCGATGCCGAGACAAAAACGGCAAGCCTATTCCGATCATGAAGGAGGAGCGTGTTTTTGACGGGGCTGAGGGCGTGCTCGGCTATCTGCGCCATCTAGCGGAGGAGCATCCAAAGGAATTTTCCCGTATGCTGACTCGCGTGCTGCCGTGGAACGTCAGGGTGGCGCCCGAAGAAGACGATCAGGACGACAACGAGCACCAAACTTTAGAAGAGGTGTTCGATCAACTGGAGAGTCGCGGAGTACAGGTCGATTATCTTTTCACGGAACTGCTGGCGAGACGGCGCGAAAAGAAGTTGGGTTTGCCCGGGCCGCCCAACGTCAGAGATGTCACAGATCGAAGCTCGTTACAATGAAGAGGAAGGAGACGACGAATCGGATCGTTACAATTAGGTCGGCGCGGCGTTCATTCCCAAAGCACGTCCATGGCGATACTGCGGAACGTTGCGAACATGGACGCTTGCGGCGCGGGTAACAACTCAGTGCGGAAACAAACCGCACCGGAAACCGGTGTTGTTGCCAGTTACCATTCTTAAATGGCCATCAAGCTGAGCAGGTCTACGACTCAGCTTGACGGGATCGATTCCGCCAGCAGTTCTTCAGACCCGACGCAAGATCATTGGAAGAGACCGCCGCCTCCGGCGTGGCGAAGGTGAACCACTCCATAGAGCGGGTGCTCGGGATCATTCCACTCATGAGGTAAGCTCGACCGGTCCATAAATCGCTCATCGATCGTATTCCACCGCTGCCCGGGGCAATACCTATGTAAATGGGCAATGAGATTGCTCTCAAGCCTGTACGCTTCCGCGTCGGATCGAGCGGATACAATCACGCGCTCAACCATGGTCGAGCCGGCGCGGACCGCCTCGACCAGCTTGCGATGCAGCCGAGGAGATTGACGGGCGGTCCGCCCGCCGCATCGAAGAGCGGAGCACTTGGCCTCAATCAGGTGCACAAAAAGAACGTGTTCCTCGACCTTTGCCGATGTATCGCAAGCTGCCGTCTACTAGGATCGCGGAAACCTAGGCTTTGTTATTTGAACCCTCTACTAAGTTCCCACTCCTCTCGCACAGCGTGGCCACAAAGCTCAGCAGACCATTAAAGCTTTATTAACCACGTGGGAGGCTAATGGGTCAGCCTCAAGCTCCGGGGAAGCGACAAGGCATGCGCGTATTGCTGATTGAAGACGATAGCATTACCGCGCGATCGATCGAGCTGATGCTCAAGTCCGAGAGCTTCAACGTCTACAGCACCGATCTGGGCGAAGAAGGCATAGATCTCGGCAAAATATACGACTACGATGTTATACTTCTCGACCTGAATCTTCCGGACATGTCGGGCTTCGACGTACTGCGCAAGCTGCGCATCTCGAAGGTGACAACACCAATCCTGATCCTCTCCGGGCTCGCCGGCATCGACGACAAGATCAAAGGTCTCGGCTTCGGCGCCGACGACTACATGACCAAGCCCTTCCACAAGGATGAATTGGTCGCGCGCATCCACGCTATCGTCCGGCGCTCTAGAGGGTACGCGCAGTCAGTCATCAACACTGACGATCTGTGTGTCAATCTGGATACCAAGATGGTCGAGATCGCCGGCGCTCGCGTGCATTTGACCGCCAAGGAGTATCAGATGCTGGAACTCTTGGCGCTGCGCAAGGGTATGACGCTCAGCAAAGAAATGTTTTTGACCCATCTCTACGGCGGCATGGACGAACCGGGCATGAAGATCGTCGACGTATTCATGTGCAAACTGCGCAAAAAGCTCCTCAGCGCATCTGGCGGCAAGGATTACATCGAGACGGTCTGGGGACGCGGCTATGTCTTGCGCCAGCCGCCCGAGGTTAGGGTAACTATTTCTGCCTAAGTTTGCCCGGTAGCTCGCTCAGATTACGCCAAGGCGAGATAGGTGGCCGGACGTGCGAAGCGATCCAAACCCATGTTGCCCAAGAACAATTCAACCGGACTCCCCCTCATAATAGAGATATACGCGAGCGCCTCCCATTGGCGTCGCTGACGATGAAGCACGCGGGGCGTTCCTCCACGGACCCGGGCGGCAGAAAGCGGCGACGGGCCACTAGACCGTGTTAGCCCGGTTCCATTCCGTGTTTCTTTATTACTGGAGCCGCCGCTGGCGAGGTGAGAAACTTGACTAAATCTCTCGCCGCCGCTGGCTGTTTTGCTCCACTGTGGATGCCGGCTGAAAACACCGTGACCTGTTGAATGGCCGCCGGCAGCGGACCAACGTAATCGATGCCGGGGGAATGAATAAGTTCGCTGACCTGCTGAAAGCCAAGCTCGACTTCGCCGCTCGCGATGATGCTGCCAACCGTTACGCCGGACGGCGTCTGCTTCAACTTCGACTTGACTTGCTCGGCGATGCCCATGCGTTGGAACAATTGCTCCAGATAAACGCCGCTGGCACCGGTCGAATAGCCAACCGATTTGACGGCCAGCACGTCTTTTTCAGCGCAGCGCTCGAACTGATGTCTGGTTTCGGGGCCCCGGCGCGCACCGCCACGCCAATCCCTGATTTCATCAGGTCTGCCTTGCTTCCCTTGACTATCTTTCACTGCTGCACAAGGGCATCGATTTCGGGACCTGGAACCGTCACAATATCGTAAACCTCGCCTGCGGCTATTCGCTTCTTTATGTCTACCGTTCCCGACCACTTTGCGACCACCTTATGCCCAGAATCCTTCTCGAACTCTGGGATTAGTTCAACCAGAGTCTCCTTGGTCGCGCCCGCACCAAGGATTTTAATTTCTGCGGCATTCGCCGCTTGGCTTAGGAAAAGGCCAGCCGCCACAGCGATTGTGAGTCCGAGTTTCATGTAAATCCTCCCAAATCCAGTGGTGAACAGTTGGAACGGGCGTGTTCCGGAGCGTGTGTGTCGATTCTTGAGGCGTCGCCCGGACTATTGCGTATGCGCGCTAAACTCAATTTAACTTGCATCCAGCGGAGGCTTCTATGCTGCTAGTTCTAATCCGACATTCCCCAGATGACATGCCTTTTCGGTGTCATGGTGTCCCCCCGGGTCACATTGACAATGCGGACCGTGGGTAAAACTCGGGACAGAGAGACGATTCTCCGCGGATGTTGCCGATTTGCCATAGTCAGGCCCACAAACCTTAGCTTTTTTCGCCATCAAGGCGCACGTCTCCTGTCGCTTGCTCTCGAACACAGTACGGTCAACCGCCTCAAGCTGGCGCGGGCGGCGGCTGTGGCCGCAGTTCCGCGATCAGCCGCAAAATCTCTTGGAACATTTGCCGTGGGATGGCGACTTCGGCCATCTGGAAGACGACGTAGCGGCCGTGGCTGGCGACCTTTGCGCCGGTCTTGATCAGCTTCTCCTTCAGGCTCGTCAGTGACCAGTCGTTGATCGGCTCGGGCGTCGCCAGCGTGCGCAAGAAATTGCCGAGATTGTAGGCGAGCGCATGAAGCTGGAGCCGCACGGCGTTGGCCGTGAACGTCCGGCACGACAGCCGCGTCCACTTGATCGCGCCCTTGCCTTCCTTGATCCATTGCTCGCATGTGCCGCGCTTGTTGTAGAAGGCAACGACGCGCTCGGCCGGGCGCGACAGGTTGGTGACAATGAAGCCGACGCGCGGATAAAGTTCGCCCGGATGCCACTCGACCTTGGCGATTACTCGGCGCGGCTTGGTCCAGCTTCCCGCCTGATAGGTGAAATTGGCATGGAACCGACGCGCTTCGTTCGGCGGTCGCCCGACTGGCCGCTTCAGCAGGTAGCCGATCCGATCCTGTAGAATCCGGTTGGCCGGAAGCCGGATCGCATACTTGATCCGCTCGGCTTCCACGAACTCATAGACATCAGGGTTAGCGAAGCCCGCGTCGGCGCGGAAATAGATGCGCGAGACCTTGCCCCGGTAACGCGCCACGACCGGGTCGAGCACTTCCTTCCAGCAGTCCGCGCTGTGCACGTTGCCGGGACGCAGAGCGCAGCGTTCCAAATCGCCGAACTGATTGAACACAAAAAGCGGATCGTATCGGGTGCCTTTGCATGGGGCCCTGCGATATAGACCGTGATCTGAGGGATTGGTTTTTGGAATCTAATGT
The DNA here is from genome assembly GCF_049586575.1 of Bradyrhizobium sp. Lineage (GTDB taxonomy): Bacteria > Pseudomonadota > Alphaproteobacteria > Rhizobiales > Xanthobacteraceae > Bradyrhizobium. The sequence continues at coordinate 8,192 of NZ_JBAVCF010000222.1, read as the reverse complement.
CAATTTCGTACTCGTCCGCATCGAATCGCCTCGGATCAACCGTTGAGCGCCCCGGCACGAGCCGCACGAAGTCGGCTGCAAAGTCGGCTATTGTCCCCGTACGGGCGGCGAGGAGGAGTTTCTCGAATTCGGTGCCAAAGTCTGCGTTCCATGTCCTCGAACTTGCACGCAACCGTCGATACCGCTCGATGATTTGTGGAGCATTGCGCGCAGTACCTGCGGCGTTCACCGCAATGAGGAGATTTGCAGCATCGCTATCCGACATTTCGGCCGCCGAATTTCCGCGGCCTCGAGTCGCTATTAACCCGGCCTCAAGGCTGCCGCCATCGGTAAAAAGTTCCGATGGAAAATTGGCCATGCACCATCGGTAATTCATTCCGATGGTAAGTCTTATCATCGGTAAAATGTTCCGATGGGCACGACAATCGTCAATTGGAAAAATTACAAATGGCACCTTAACGGACAAGCCGAGAGAGGCCTGTATAGGCGCACGGCCGTAAGAGAATATTGGCCACAGGCCGCGCAACTCGTCGATTATTTTCTCGTTATTTAATTAGGCAACTCAAATGCACTTCGCCACCGCGATCTCAAGCGGAAACTCGTCGACCACTTCATGGCCCTTGTCGGTGACGATGAAGGTGTGGCCGAGGAAAATGCCGAACAGGCCGTCCGGTGTGATCGGGTTGGGCTCGGCCATGATCACCATGCCGGCTTTCAATATTTGCTCGAAGTCTTCGGCGGCGACGTGCTCGGCGACGACGTGGGGCTTGTCGGTGACGAGATCGATGCCGTGGCATTGCGTCGGCCGCGACTGGTAGCCATTGTCGCGGAAGAACTTGCTGGCGAGCCGCATATTTTCCACCGGTTTGCCCGGCGCGATCTCGGCAACGATGCGGTGGTAACCCGGCAGCGTCACGTCGTGCCAGAATTTTTTCACCATCTCGGTCGGTTCGCCGACGCAAATGGGCGAGCCGACCTGCGCGGTGTAGCCGCGATAACCCGCAGCCAGCTCCATGTTGATGATGTCGCCCTTTTTCAGCACACGCGATGACGGCCGCGGATTGCCGAAAATCAGCGCCGGATTGTCCATCGGCGTTGAGCCGATGATCAAAAAGTCGATATCGCCGCCGCCCTCCAGGATCGCCGCGCCCGCGGCGGCGCGCAGCTCATACTCCTTCACGCCCGGCGCGGCGCGCGCCACCATGGCGTCCATGGCGTTCTTGCACAGCACGCCCGCCTTGCGCACGCAGTCGAGTTCTTCGACGCTGTGGATCGAAAGGAGCTCGTGCAGGAAGCCCTTGGTGAATACCAGTTCGGCATCGGGCAGGTTGTCGCGCAGCACGTGGTACTGATTGACCGGCATGTAGTCGCCATGGCGCGGGTCGATTTCCATCAAGCCGATGCGGCCGCGCTCGAGTTTAAGCTCGCGGATGCGCTCGACCATGATGTCGGCGTAGCGGCCGCTGCGGCTGTGGCGCACGTCCTTGACGGCGACCTCGACCTGGCGGCGCACCGCTTCGGCGTGCGTCCCACCCATCGAATAGATCATGGTCGGCTCGCCTTCGAGCGGCACCAGAACGTAACTCGACAGCGCGTGCCATTCCCAGTGACCGGTCAGCCACAGCATGCCGCCGCCGAAACTCCAATGGCTCGGGCCGCCCGGCACGATCACGACATCGAGCTTGTCCTCGCGCATCTTGGCGCGCAGCGCGCGATAGCGGCGCTCGTATTCGGCCTTGGAGAATTGCTCCCACACCGCATCGCGGTAGTACGGCGTGTCGCGCATGTTGGCGAACGGCAGCGACTGGTCGAGCTTGCCGCGCACCGCCTCCCACGGCTGCGGACCGATGCGTGGCGGGCGGATTTGGGTGTTCATGGGGGCATTCCTGTGAAGATTGGCGGTGGGGGTGACACGGACGATATCTCATGGGTGCGGCGCGTTCCACACCCGGGCGGCACATCATGTCACACCGGCCGGCGCTGTGCGCATCGGCAAGATCATTTATGCTGGCCGACACTGCGGACTTGCAATTTCCGGGGTGCTCGTATGGCAATTCCTCGCCGGGTCTTCATCGGCCTCGCCGGTGCCGCCGCGCTGGTGCGGCCGGCTTTCGCCGCCGACAAGGTCACCGCTGGCACGCTCGGCGGCCAGGCGCCGCTGTGGCCGTTCTATATTGCGACCCACAAAGGCTTCTTCACGGCGCAAAACCTCGACGTCGAAATCAGCTTCGCGCAAAGTGGCGCCGCGGTCACCCAGCAGCTCACAGCCGGTTCGTTCGATGTCGCGCTCAGCGTAGGCATCAACGATCCGATTCACGCGATTGACAAGGGTGCGTCGGTCGCGATCGTCCGCATCGTCGGCAATGCCGCGCCCTATGTGCTGATCGGCAAGAAGGGCCTCAAAACCATCGCCGACCTGAAAGGCAAGACGGTCTGCATCGGCTCGGCGGCCGACATGACGACGATTTATTTCAAGCGCATGGCGGCTGCCGGCGGCCTGAAAGACGGCGATTACACCGTCCTCTCCGCCGGCGTTGGCGCCGCGCGTTATGCAGCCCTTAAGGCTGGCGTCGCCGATGCCGCCGTGGTGCTACCGCCGGTCAACTTTCAGGCCGAGAAGGCGGGCTTCGTCACCATCGCATTCGCGCCGGACTATGTGAAGGACCTGCCGTTTACCGGCATGGCGGTATTCAAGCCGTGGGCGAACGCGCACGTGGAAATAGTCAAGCGCGTGCTGGCGGCGACCGATGCCAGCATCGCCTGGTTCGCGGATCCGGCGCACCGCAGCGAAGCCGTCGACCTTCTGGTTCAGACGGCACACGCGACCAAGGAAGACGCGGCCGCGAGTTATGACATGCTGCGCCGGGTCCGCTATTTCGAGCCGACCAGCAAAGTCTCACGGGCCAAGCTGCAGAATTTGATCAACGAGGAGCGGCGCTCCGGCAATATCGGGCCGACGCTGACGGCCGATCGCCTGATCTTGCCCGGCGTCACCGAGCTGACGGATTGAGCGCTCGCGTCAGCGCTTCACACGCACGCCGACACGCTCCAGGCGCGGCAGAACCTCGGCGCAGAAATACGGCACCTCGTCGAGGTAATTGACGAATGAAAGTCCGATGCCGCGGACGCCGGCTTGGCTGATGGTGGCCAGTTCGTCCGCGACTTTGTCGGGCGTGCCGACGAACGGATAGCCGCCCACCGCGTTGGAGGCGAAATATCGGCGCTTCGCCTCATACTCAGCAGGGGGAATGGTCTGCGGCGTGATGCTTTTGTTGGCCAGCATGCCGTCGATCGCGCCCCAATCGGCGTTGTCGATGATGGCGTGCTGATAATAATCGTCGGCTTCCTGTTGCGTCGGCCGGCAGATGACCTGGCCGACGGTGAACACTTCTATCTCGCGGCCAAGCCCGCGCGCCTGCGCCTTGATCTCCCTGACCTTGGCGGCATTGCCGGCGAGCGATTTGCGCGAACCCGCGGTTGCGACAAAGAACGCGTCGCAATTGCGGAGAGCGAAGGCCTGCCCGACATCGGACGAACCGGCGTTCATCATCAGTGGCTGCGTCCCGCCGTAAGGCTTTGGAAAGGCGCGGGCCGCCTGCAGATGCAGATATTTGCCGTCGAAATCGAAGGTGTCGTCGCGGGTCCAGGCCTGTTTGACGATGTCGACCCATTCCTGCGCGTAGTCGTAGCGTTCGTCGTGCTCGCGCTGCCGGACGCCGAACATGTCGAATTCGCCTTCGTTCCAGCCGCAGACGATGTTCATGCCCATGCGGCCCTGGCCGATGTGATCGGCGGTGACGAATTCCTTGGCGGCGATCAGCGGATGAAACAGCGGTGCATGCACGGTGCCGAACACCGTCATGTGCTTGGTGGCGCCCAGGAGGCCAACCGCCCAGGTGATGGTTTCGAGCGTCACGCCGTGAAAATCGGTGTCGCCCCCATAGCCTTTCCAGCGGGCGATCGGCAGCATGAAATCGAGGCCGGCGTCGTCGGCCATCCGCGCCAGCGCCAGGCAATCCTCCCAGCTCGCCGACCAGCGCTCCGGCACCTTGGTGGCCGAGCGGCCGGACGAGCAATTGGCGCCGAACAGGCCGATCTTGAGCGCATTGCCGTTATACATGGCGATGCGGTTTTGCATCGAAGCAGCAGGCGCCAGCACGTCATTCTCCGTGGTTATTCTGGGGTGGCATCTTAGCGTCATTCCGGGGCCAAGCGAAGCGAGGGACCCTGAATCCATAGTCACGATCGTTGCGGGAGTGGCCGGTGCGTCGAATTCCCCCTCGAACGATCGCTATGGATTCCGGGCCCGCGGGCTTGCGCCCGCGTCCCGGAATGACGCTTTAATTCCCCACATTGATCTTGCGCACCAAATCGAGCACCGGCGCGGGCGCTGCGTAAAGCCGGTCGATCAGCGCCTGCATTTCCGCGCCGCTCACCCGATCGACATCGAGATTGGCCTTCTTGGCGTCGGCGAGCAGTGCCGGATCGGCCATCATGGCGTCGAACGCGGTTCGCAGTTCGCGCACGCGATCCGCCGGCAAACCGGGTGGTGCCATCAGCGGCCACGCCAGCACGGAATCGGCGGAAAGGATTTGGATGGCCTCGCGGCCCTCTTTGGTCTTTGCCAAGTCGGTCGCGACCGGCGCGTTGGGCAGATCGGGCTTACCGGCGGTGAATTGCACCAGCACCTTGAGGGTGCCGTCGGTCAGCCATTGCGGCGCGCGCTGGCGGATACTGCCAACCGCCCAGCCGCAATAGCCTTCGACTTCGCCCTTCTGCAGCGCCAGCGTGATCTCGTTGCCGCCCGGATAGCCGGACACGATCTTGAATTTGGTGCCTGCAAGATCGTTGAGCGCCTGCGGATAGGTCTGCGTTCGCGAACCCGGGCCGGTCGCGCCGACCACGACCTGACGGGCCCTCGCATCGGCGATGCTGTTGACCGGAACGGTGTGCCAGACCACGCAGAGGAAATCGTCGCGCGAGCGGCCGCCGATCCAGGCGAATTGCCGGGCGTCATATTTGGCCTGCGGATTACCGAGGAGCGGCTCGATCACGGTGCCGCCGCCGATCACGCCGAGCGTCGTGCCGTCCTTCGGCGCGGTGTGAAACAGATTCATGGTCGCCACCATGCTGCCCGCGCCCGGCATGTTCTGCACGATGACGGTTGGATTGCCGGCGAGGTGCTGGCCGAGATGGCGCGCGAACAGCCGCGCCGTCGCGTCGTAAGTGCCGCCGGCCGAGAAGCCGACCAGAATGGTGATCTGCTTGCCGCGGTAGAAATCGTCGGCCCGTGAGGCGGCGAACGGAAAAACCGAGACGAAAAGAAGTGCGAGAGGGAGCAGGTATCGTCGCAAAGCTATCGCCCCCTTTATTTGCGGCGCGGTTTCTTCGCACCGCGTTTTGGCGCGGTTCGCTGCACCGCCATGGTTGGTCCGTCCGGCATCTCGGCCACGAGCCGACCGAAGCCCTGGACCGGCTGGCGCACATTGAGATGGCGCTGAATATCCCAGCATTGCGCCGGGATGGCGTGGACCACCGGAACGCCCAGGTCCTGTTCAAGCATGTCAACGATGTCGAGTGTGCGCCAGGCCGGTCCCAACATGTAGATCGCCTCGGCGCCGCGATGCGCCAGAAACTCGCTCTTGATGAAGCGATAGACCTCGAAGCTCGACAGTTCCTGCGCCTTGTCGAAATCCACGTCCATGCCGGCCATGGCGAGGCAGTCGAACCCGGCGTCGGCAAAATATCGCGCATAGATGCGGTTGATGTCGCCGCGAAAATAGGTGGCGCCAATGAAGCGGCGAACGCCGAGCGCGCGCAGCGCATCGACATGGCTGGTGCCGGAGGTGAAGATGCGGGTGTTGTATGTCTTCTGCCAGTCGCGGATCAGCGCCTGTTCCTTGTCGTAGCCGAGCACCATGAAGGACGGCGCGCCGGACGGGTTGACGACATCGCACCCGGCCTGCGCCAGCTCCGCGACTTTTTCCTCATAGGCGGGAATGACGGTCTTGAACTCGTCGACAGCGCCGCGGCGCACGTTGAGGATCAGCGGAATGACGCCGATCCCCTCCGGCAGCATGCGCACCAGATCCTCGAAGCCACCCGTACGCAATGTCGGCCGCACGATGCCGACGGTCCCACGCCAACTCGAAAACGCCATAGCTGCTCCAGTTGTTCTCGATACGCGCGATGGTATTGGGTTGCGAACGACCCTAACGGACGCTGATGGCTGCTATCTGTCAGGGTTCCCAGCCGAACAGTTTCCAGAATTCATTCGGAATGAGCCGGTTGATCGTTTCAATCTGGCCTCGCGTAAGCACAGTTTTCCATTCGGTGATCGAACCCAGGCGGCGATGGTAATCGACTCCCGGGTGTTCGTGAGACACATTTTCGCGGTCGAAAAACTGCACGTCGCCGCCATAATAAAGCAGCATCCGATCTAGGAATTGGTCCCTGTTGGAGATGAATTCTTCGAAAGTGGTAAAATGCACCGTCAGCTTTTCCCGCGCTTTAACCCAGCCTTCGATCCACCCGATCATGTCCGGCAGCCCTTCGATGACGAAGTCCAGCATGGTGGCGAAGCCGGCGCGCCTTCTCTCGCGCTCTGAGGGAAGCGTCAGGCCGGCATACAACCGAGCGTGCTCGGTAGCTGAAATCACCCACTGCCGTAGGTCGCGTACGTGGACGATGACGCTTCGCGCCCCGCTGGCGACCAGCAGCTCGATGTTTCGCGGGGACGGCTGCAAGTGTGTCACCGAGCAAGCGCCTCCTCTAAGATAATCCTCCAGCCACGGTGAAATGACGCGGACGTTTATGAGCGAATATTGGATCGTCGGCAGTCGGAAGCCGCTGAAAAAGATATGGCCCACGCTGGTGCTTGCGCTCTTGGGTTGGGTGACGAGCAACACCGATGGCAGACCTCGGTCGCGCGCAGTCCGCCGAAATCTTTGGACCGCGAGCTTCGCTTCCGGCGTCGGCCACGGTGGCACTACATTTAGGTCCTCGTGGTGGCCGGCTAGCTCGGAAAGATAATCGGCGATCTCGTCGTTTTTGTTGAGCGTATTTACGATCGAAGCGAAACGCTGGCCGAAATCTCCCACAACGGCGCGTAGCGGCGGTACCGGGTCCAACTCGAACGCTTGGCGCACGCAGTCATAAGCCTCTTGCAAGTCCTCTCTTTCGCAGGCGGCGATGCTAGCGGCCATCCAGGTTTCAGCATCGTTGGGCCACACCTTCACCGTCTGTCGCAAAACCCCCGCTGCTTTGGCCGGGTTGTTCGTCGCCAGATGGATCTTCGTGACAAACGGATGACTGCTGAGCGGGTGCGGCAATCCGTCGACAAAGGTGCGCCATTGAAGCGTGCCGAGCTCTCCATTCTCCGCCAACGAACTCAGCGCCGAGAGTACGGCCTTGGCGGTTGCTTTATCGCACGAGGTCGCCAGAAGCACTTGATCGACAGCGACCCGGCAGCTGCTCCATTCGCCGCGGTCCGCAAGGGCGCGGCCAAACTCGGCCCAGCCGCGCTGCGTTTGCGGATATCGCACGCACGCCTGCCACAGTGCCGCGTATAAAAACAAAGTCTCGCCGCCTCGGGCGTGATGGTCGCCGGCGCGCAGCAAGTCTTCCAGGCCGGACTGGTCTGCCAACCCTCGGCTTGGCAGAACCTGCAGCAGCCCGGGGAGTGGCGGACGTCCTGTTTTGTGCAATAGGGCGAGGAGTGCCCGGGTAAGATCAACGTCGTATGGATATGCGCGCAGTTCAAGATGCAGCGCGTGCTCCTGGAGAGAGTCGGGAAGTGGACTGTTGTTGCGAAGGAACAACTCGATGGCGCGCTGCACCAACCGCATATGATCGGATTGCAGGAGGAAGGAAAGCTGCTCTTCGGTCAGCGCATCTGCGTGAGCGAGCGCTTCAATCTGCGCCGTCAGATCGACCACTTTCTCGGTCGCGGCGGTAGGCGCATGTTCGAATTGCACGATCGCGACTCATATGACCTTGACCCTGCCCGCCTTCTATCAACTACCTAGCCGGGTAGAAAGCGCAACCTTGCACTATCAACTGTATGCGCCCGTCTGGTTGCATCGGCGAAATGTCGCAAACTACGCCGCCCCGAGCGACGCCAACAGCCGGCCATGCCCTTCGATCGGATCAGTTATGCCGAGCGCCTTGAAGGCGACGAAAAAACTGGCGTG
>NZ_JBAVCF010000221.1:0-14514 GCF_049586575.1 Bradyrhizobium sp. | reverse complement strand
CGACGGCTGCACATAGGCCGCATTCCACGGCTTGGGGCCGAGCGCGCGCAAGGTTGTCGCCGGATGGAAGGTGCCGGCGCCGACCTCCATGTCATAGGGCTGCAGGATCACGCAGCCGTAATCCGCCCAATAACGCTGCAGCGTCAGGATCAGTCCCTGGAACGAACGTTCCGGGCGCATATGCGCAGGCAAGGCATCCATCGTCGGGTCAGGTCTTCGCGAGAGGTCGGATCAGGCGCGCGGGACCGTATCGGCGAGGACCTCAGGAATCAAGGCAATGGGCAATTACCCTGGCCGGTAAGCGCCGGTGGTGGGGTCCCGCCGCAGCGTCGGAATTTCGCTCGATCGGGCGGTTTCGACGGCCTTGGCCAAGCGGGCTTCCTCCAATTCCTGGCTCACCCGGAGCGCAGTCCGGTAAGCCCAGCGAACCACAGCCAGCCCTCCAAGGGCGCCAGCGAATGCGACAAGCGGCGGCATCGGTCGATCCTCGTCCATTGGTCACGCCCCTGGGTGCCATTCTCGCTCAAGCTTGCTCATCCGGCAATCCGATAGGCCGGGGCGAAATGGCGCGGTAACACCGATCAAAACCCGAATTTCGCCCAAATTGCGCGGGTCTCAAAGGCTGAAATGGCCTCTTCCGGAAGGCTGGATGCGCTCTCCCATGCGGCCAGAACTCCCGGCGACCGGCGCCCGAGCAGGCTGGACAGCATGCCGCTCGCCGGTGCGATCAGCGGCGTTTGCACCTTGTCTCCATAACGGGCGCGCAACGTCGAACGTAGATCGCCGATGGCGTCCGCCAGGCCAAGCGATACGGAGGTCTCTCCAGCCCAGTATTCGCCGGTGAAGAGCAGATCATCGCCCCCTTTGAGTCGCGTGCCCCGGCTTTGTTTCACGAGCGCAATGAAGATCGTATGGATCTCGCGCTGGAGCGCTTTGAGCCGGGCCACGTCGTCCGGATTTTCAGGAAGGAACGGATCGAGCATCGCCTTGTGGGTGCCCGCCGTGTAGAGCCGCCGCTCGACGCCCAGCTTCTTGATCAATTCCTGAAAGCCGAACGAGCCACCAACCACGCCGATTGATCCGAGAATCGACGAGGGGTCGCAGAAGATTTCGTCACCGGCACACGCGATCATATAGCCGCCGGAGGCCGCGACATCTTCCACGAACACCAGAACGGGAAGCTTCTTTTCTTCGGCGAGCTGGCGGATACGCAAATAGATCTGCCGCGACTGCACCGGAGAGCCGCCGGGCGAGTTGATCAGCAGTGCTACCGCTTTCGCATTCTTGACGGCAAAAGCGCGTTCGAGCATCCGCGCAACACCGGCAAGCGACATTCCCGGCCGCAACGGCGTCACCGCCCCGATCACGCCGGACAAACGGACCACGGGGACGACCGCCCTGCCCGGCCGCAGCCGCGCTGGAATCCAGCTCATCCATTTTTCGATTGAGACTGGCCACTGCCGACCTTCGCTGGACCGTTCCGCCATACCAATACCTCAAAATTAACCGTTTCTTATCACGGGGCTGTCATTGAACCGAAGAAACACCCTTGTAGTTCGAACGTATCGTCGAGGCGACCGGTCAAGCCATCACGACACAGCGGGGCACGCCATGAAAATCTATTTGCTGATGACGCTGTTCGGTATCCTTTTCACGGCGATTCATTTCACTTCGACGCCGAAACAAGGCTCGAAGCCGATTTCGCAATAATCTTCCGGCCGACGCTCCAACCGCATCACGGCATTGCCAGCGGCAATGGCCCTTCGCCCGCCAGAACAGCTCTCGCATCGAGCGAGGGACAACCGGCCTCGTCGTTCAGCACGAGCCCGGCACGCAGGCAGGTTGGCCCCCGCCCACCCTTGGTAGCCCGAACCAGCACGCGGATCGCCGGCGACGCTGCGTCGGCATGAACCGGCAAAAGCATCAGACTGCCAAAGCCGCGACCGAGCGCCGCCAGAACATCGGCAATACCATCCGCGCGCCAGATCAGTACCAGGTTGCCGCCTGATTTGAGAATTCGCCTGGCGGCATGAATCCACCCCTCCAGTGTTTCCGCAGCCGCCACATGGGCCATCGCCCGCGCGATGTCCGGAGAGGCCCGGTGCCGCGAGACATCGTTGAACGGCGGGTTCATCAGTACGACGTCCACGCTATCGGGAAGCAGGCCCGCGGCCGCGAATTTCTCGGCCGTCGAGGTGACGTCAAGCACGAGAACCTCGGCCGCAATCGCATTGGCGATGGCGTTGACGCGCGCCAGCTCGATAAGCCCCTGATCGATCTCAACCAGAACCGGCTCGATCCCGGCGACACGTTTGGCGACCGCAAGACCCGCAGCCCCCACGCCGGCGCCGAAGTCAACCACGCGATCGCCCGGCCGAGCCGGCGTGGCGGCGGCAAGCAGCATCGCGTCGTGGCCGGCGCGATGGCCCGATTTCGGCTGGCGCAGGCGCAACTTGCCGCCGAGAAAGGCGTCCTCCGTGACCTCGCTGATCTGCTCAATCATCGGCCCGCAACTCGTGCGCCAGCCCGGCATCACGGAGAATCTGGCGGGCCTGGTTATTATCTTCCTCGTGGACGAGGATCCGGCGCGGCAAAACGCCAAGCGAGCCCTCGATGATGCTCATATTCTGGTCAAGCACGAGGTGATGAATATTCGCGCCATCGAGCAGCGCACCGATCGCCGAAACCAGCACGATGTCGTTGGTCCGAACCAATTCCCGCACCTTGCTTTCTCCTTTATTCCCGCTACCTGACAACATGTTGTTGCCGCGCCAACTGGCTCTTTCTATGCTTATATCCGAGGATATGGCCGGTTAGGCAAATCTGGAGATTAGTGTGGCGGTTATTGTTCCCTTCGAAAGCCCCTCTGACGCTTCCATCGAGAGGCTCGTCGAGTTGGTGGCCGCCGACATGGCGCGGGTGAACGCGACCATCCTGTCGCGAACCGGCTCGGAAGTCACCATGATCCCGGAGGTCGCAAACCACCTGATTTCATCGGGCGGCAAAAGGCTTCGCCCGATGCTGACGCTGGCGATGGCCAGTCTGACGGGCTATTCCGGCGACGGCCATATCAAGCTCGCGGCGTCCGTCGAGTTCATGCATACCGCAACGCTGTTGCACGATGACGTGGTGGACGAGAGCGAATTGCGGCGCGGCAAGCTGTCGGCCCGCATGCTGTGGGGCAATGAGGCGAGCGTCCTGGTCGGCGACTTTCTGCTTGGCCAGGCCTTCCGGATGATGGTCGAGGTCGGCTCGCTGCGCGCGCTCGACATCCTGTCGTCGGCTGCGGCCACCATCGCCGAGGGCGAGGTGATGCAATTGGCGGCGGCAAAGAACACCGCTACCACCGAGGACGAATACCTTGCCGTCATCCGTGGCAAAACCGCCGAATTGTTCGCAGCCGCCTGCGAAGTTGGCCCCGTCATCGCCAACCGGCCGAAGGAAGAGCAAACCGCCTGCCGCTCGGTCGGCATGAATCTCGGAATCGCATTCCAGCTCGTCGACGACGTGCTCGACTATGGCGGCAAGTCGGCCAAGCTCGGCAAGAATGTCGGCGACGATTTCCGCGAAGGCAAGATTACGCTGCCGGTGGTTCTGGCATTCCGCCGCGGCAATGACGTCGAGCGCGAATTCTGGCGCAAGGCGCTGGAGCGCGGCGAGATCAGCGACGGCGATCTCGATCATGCCGTAGGGCTGATGACCAAGCACCGCGCGCTTGAGGACACCATCAACCGAGCGCAGCATTACGGCGCGATGGCGGTCGACGCGCTGGCGCTGTTTCCGGCTTCTCCGATGAAGACGGCGCTTGAGCAGGTCGTCGCATTCTGCCTGGCGCGAACGCACTAAGGCCGCTGGTTCAACGCACCACTAGCTCAAGGTGCCCGCGTGCACCCACCATTGCGGGTAAGCGAGCTGGATTTTTCCAGCTGCGGCGTCGGCTGCGGCCGCATCATCGAAAATCGCAAGACACGTCGCCCCGGATCCCGACATCCGCACCAGCCGCGCCTTGCCGGCCTCTTCAAGTGCTGACAGCACCTCGCCGATCACGGGCTGAATTCGGATTGCCGGTTCTTCGAGATCGTTGGTCTCGGAGGCAAACGCCTCGATCCAGTCGCTGGACTGCGCGCCGTCTTCGGGCCAGACGATGGCCTGGATGACGTCGGTGACCCCGACCAGCAATTCGCCGTTACGCAAACCCAGTGCCCTGAACACATCCTTGGTCGCCACCGCAACGCGCGGATTGACCAGCACGCAGGCAAGCTTCGGCAGCTTTAGCGGCAAGAGCTTTTCGCCGACCCCCGTCATGACGCAGGCGCGCGACGCCAGGCAGACCGGAACGTCGGCGCCGGTCAAACGTGCAACTTCAATCAGGCGCGCATCATCCGCCGCCAGGCCATTGGCCCGTGCGAGCAACCGCAGCGCAGCCGCGGCATCCGCCGAACCGCCGCCGATCCCGGCCGCAACAGGCAAAACCTTGTGGAGCGTGAAAGCGCCGGTCTTCAAGCCCGGCACACGCTCGCCGAGCAACCGCGCCGCCTTGAGCACCAAATTGTCGGCAACTTCGCCGCAGGCTTCCGCAAGCGGCCCCGTGGTCGCAAGCTGCAGTTCTGCACCGGGGACGAAGCTAAGGCGGTCCGCGCAATCGGCAAAAGCCACGACGCTTTCCAGATCGTGGTAGCCGTCGACACGGCGCCCCACCACTCGAAGGGTCAGATTGACCTTGGCACGCCCGTCTTCGACAAGTTCGCTTGCGGAGGATTTGGCAGCTGCATCGGTTGTTCCACCCGAAGTCATAGCGAATGCGAATCCAATTAAACCGTGGGCAAACGATCGCGAAAACCGCGTATCAAATATTCAAGTAGCAGGGAATACCGGGCGTAGCGCCAAGGCCGCGACCGGCCCCGGCGCGCTTGTTGGCCTAACCGCCCTTGTCATCCTCTTTTTTCTTGTCGGCGGACGCCGCTGAGGACGTATCGTCGGGCAGGCCATGCTCGATCTTTGCCTCGATCTTCGGCAGGTCTTCCGGCTCCGGCTTCAGGTCGCGGGCATGCGCCCACTGGAATTTGGCTTCCAGCGTGCGGCCGACGCGCCAGTAGGCATCGCCGAGGTGATCGTTGATGGTGGGATCTTCGGGCTTGAGGTCGATCGCCCGCTCCAGGTTCTTCACCGCATCTTCGTAGTTGCCGATGCGGTAATAGGCCCAGCCCAGCGAGTCCACGATATACCCGTCATCGGGGCGCTGATCGACGGCACGCTTGATCATCTTCATGCCTTCGTCGAGATTGATGCCCTGATCGATCCAGGAATAGCCGAGATAATTGAGCACGTGCGGCTGCTCGGGTTGCAGCTCAAGCGCCTTGCGCATGTCGGCTTCCGCCTTGTTCCACTGCTTGTCGCGCTCCTCGCAGATACCCCGGTAGTAGTAGTAAACCCAGGCATTCTTGTCGGTTTCCTTCGGAAGGATATCGATGCCATGCGAGTACGTCGTACTACAGTCGGCAAATTTCTTGCGGCCGCGCTCGATGTTGCCGAGCGCCATGATGGCCTCGATATCCTTCGGATCGTCCGTCGTGACGCCCTTCAAGATCTTGATCGCGTCGTCGGTGCGGTCGGCTGCATCGAGATCGATGGCCAGCTGGATTTGCGCGTTGCGCTTGAGTGGCGAGCTTGACGGCACGCGCTCATAGATCTTGATCGCCATCGCCGGCTTCTTCACCGATTCATAGAGATCGGCCAGCGACAACAATGCCAGCGGATGGTTCGGCACCAGATAGAGCGCGAGCTGCAAGTACACGAGCGCGAGGTCCTCGCCGCCGCGGCGGGTCAACGTCGACCCGATACCGTAGAGCGCCTCGGCGGCGCCGGCCTGCGGCGAATCCGCGATCGGCGGCAGCTTCTTGCCGGCTTCGAGCTCATGCTTCGCTTCCTGCACCAGCGGATGCCGCGGCAACTTCTTGTCGAAGGCTTCATAGATCGCCTTCGCAGAAGCCGCGTCCTTGTTGCGCGATAGCCAGCGCGCATAGTCGTCCGAGACGCGCAGCATCGAGTCTTCAAGCTTGTAGGCCCGCTCGAGCCTCACACCGGCATCTTTTTCCTTGCCCGCCAGCTCGAGGATCATTCCGGAATGCAGATCCTTGAAGATCGGATACCACTCCGGGCCGGCGAGCTTGTCGATGTTGGCGACCGCCACCTTAACGTCGCCGGCGCCGTAAGCGGCCCAGCTCGACAACAACGTGGCGACGAGGTCGGTAATCGGCCCACGGACCGACTGGTTGATATTGGATTGCGCGCTTGTGTATTTCTTTAGCTTGAGATCGCGCACGCCGATCACCAGCCGCGCGACGCGATTGGTCTTGTCGACTCCCAGAATACGGTCCGCGAGCCTGACGGCTTCATCGATGTCGCCATCCGCAAGCGAGGAAATAAACGCGCGATCCAAAAGCTCATTGTTTTTCGGATCGCTACGGAGCGCCGACCGGTAGAAGGTCGCGGCCGACGCAGCATCCCGCTCGACGCTGGCGTGACGGGCGGCAAGATAGCTGCCGGGGGTCGTCAACATCTTCAGATCGTGAGCAGAAGGAAAGAGCGCGGAGTTGTCGGTAGGATGCTCAGGCGTCTGGGCGGCCACGGATACGGGCAGCGCCAGGAAGGCGATAGCGGCAATCGCCGAGCGATTGAATTTGATGGAAAGCATCACGGTTCGCCTTGGCTCCAGGATTTACGGCAGGATCGTTTGACAATCTCGAATGCAAGACTAATGCCCCAGTTCTGACATTCGTATCATATCGCGGCGGGTTCGTTTACGAATGTCAGAACTAAAGGGGCACCAGCAAATACAAGTTCTGGTGTGGTTTCGGATTTGACATTTGCTTGAAATCCCGCAGCGACACCGAAGCGAACGTCAAATCCACTATACTAGCCGGCGCATCAAGTCGTGCGACAATGCCGCTTTTGGCGGCTAACCGCAAGGATACGGGATGGCAAATCGATTGGCAGAACTATCCCAGTCATGCCGCAGCGCCTCAAAAGGCTTTCAGTATGGCAGCATCGTGGCCGCAGGCCCTGCGCGGTCACGCAATCGTGGTCACATTGCCTCGTAATTGGGCCCACCACCGCCCTCCGGTGGAACCCACGTGATATTGCCGTTCGGGTCCTTGATGTCACAGGTTTTGCAGTGGACGCAATTCTGGGCATTGATCACGAATCGCGGGCCCGAGGTCTCCTCCACCCACTCGTAGACGCCGGCCGGGCAATAACGGTTGGACGGGCCGGCGTAGACATCGTGCTCGGACGTCTTCTGCAGATTCATGTCGGCGACCTTGAGGTGAACCGGCTGGTCCTCCTCGTGATTGGTATTCGACAGAAAGACTGAAGACAGCCGGTCGAAGGTCAGCTTGCCGTCCGGCTTTGGCGCGGCAATCGGCGCGTGAACCTTCGCCGGATCGAGTGTCTTGCGGTCGGGCTTGGCGTGCGACTGGGTGCCGAACAGCGAGACGCCGAACAGCGTGTTGCACCACATGTCGAAGATCCCGAGTCCGGCGCCGAAGAAGGTACCGAACTTCGACAATAGCGGCTTGGCGTTGCGTACGGGGTAAAGGTCCTTACCTATTGCCGACGAACGCCAGGCGTTTTCGTACTCGACAAGCTCGTCATTCCTACGCCCTGCGTCGAGCGCGGCGCGGACGTGTTCGGCCGCAAGCATACCGCTGCCCATCGCATTGTGCACGCCCTTGATGCGCGGTACGTTCACAAAACCTGCCGCGCAGCCGATCAGAGCGCCACCGGGGAAGCTCAGACGCGGCACTGACTGATAACCACCTTCGGTGATTGCGCGCGCGCCATAGGCAAGCCGCTTGCCGCCTTCCAGAACGGAGCGAACGGCCGGGTGCATCTTGACGCGCTGGAACTCGTCGAAGGGCGATAGATACGGATCGTCATAGTTCAGGTGAACCACAAAACCGATCGACACGAGGTTCTCGTCATAATGATAGAAGAACAGGCCGCCACCAGTGTCGTTCTTCAGAGGCCAGCCAACCGCGTGCTGAACCAGGCCTTTCTGATGCTTAGCCGGATCGATCTGCCAGACCTCCTTCAGCCCTATACCGAATTTCGGTGGCTGGCTGTTGGCGTCGAGCGCGAACTTCGCGATCAGTTGCTTGGTCAGACTGCCGCGCGCGCCCTCGGCAAAGAGTGTGTATTTGCCGCAGAGTTCCATGCCGCGAGTGAATGAAGCCTTATGCGAGCCATCCTTCGCAATCCCCATGTCGCCGGTCGCGACACCGCGCACCGCATCCTTGTCGTCATAGAGAACTTCGACCGCTGCGAAGCCCGGATAGATTTCAACGCCGAGCGCTTCGGCCTTGGCCGCGAGCCAGCGGCAAAGCCGGCCGAGCGAGCCGATGTAACAATGGTGGTTGTTCATCAGTGGCGGCATGATGAAGTTCGGCAGCTTGATCGCGTTCGTCTCGGTGAACCAGAAGAAGCAATCGTCCTTGACCCGTGTCTTGAGCGGACAATCGGCATCCTCGCGCCAGTCGGGCAAGAGCTTGTCGAGCGCTACGGGGTCGATCACCGCGCCTGACAAAATGTGTGCGCCGACTTCCGACCCCTTCTCGACCACCACCACCGAGAGTTCGGGGTTGAGTTGCTTCAGCCGGATGGCTGCGCCCAGCCCGGACGGCCCGGCGCCGACGATCACGACATCGAATTCCATGGATTCACGCGGCGGCAATTCTTCGGTGCTCATGGTCTGATCTCAGGCTCGGTAAAAATGCGTCGTTGGGATGTTTGTTTCCGATTTTCACGGCAAGAACAACCATGGAAATGCCGCCTAGTGCCTGCTTTCCGAAGTTCGCACTCCGCCTCGGCAACACCTTTTGCGAACCTCGGAAAGCCATAGGCACTAGCAAGTCAATGATTCTAGTACCGCTTATCGACCTGAAGTCCCTGGGGAGAACTTGCCGCTCGCGGTGCAGGGACTTCAGATCGGCGGTCTGGGGGCGTTCCGTTGCAGCGCAATCCGGCCTAGAGTTCTGATCGGTAATTCATGTCGATCGCAAGCGCGCGTTCGCCATGCGGAATTGGTCACTAAAACCATACGAGATCAATAAGTTGACGCCTGAGCCTGCCCCCACCCTCTCCCAATTGCTGGCCTTCTATTTGGAGGCGGGGGTCGACTGCGCGCTTTCCGAAGAACCGGTCGACAGGCTCTCCGATTCCGGGCGAGACGAAGCCCTCAAGGCGCCCTCCGGTGCCGGCGAGACAATCGCGGCTCGATTGATCAAACCCGCGCCAACGCCCGTCACGCCCGCGGCCGATCCGTTGCTGGCACCCGACGCCGCGATTGCGACGGCACGGGAGGCGGCCCGCTCCGCAGGCTCGCTCGAAATCCTGCGCGAAATGCTGGAAAAGTTCGACGGCTGTGCGTTGAAGTCCACGGCCACGCGTTTGGTATTTGCCGACGGCAACCCGAAGGCCCGCATCATGTTTGTCGGCGAGGCGCCGGGGCGCGACGAAGACATCGAAGGCCTGCCCTTCGTCGGACGTTCGGGAAAACTGCTCGACCGGATGATCGCCGCGATCGGACTCGACCGCACCAGGGTATATATCGCCAATGTCATTCCGTGGCGTCCGCCTGGCAACCGGACGCCAACGCCGCAGGAAACGCTGATCTGCCTGCCATTCATCCAGCGCCAGATCGAACTGGTCGACCCGGAGATTCTGGTGACGCTGGGCAACCCTTCGACACAGACGTTGCTGTCGACACGCGAGGGAATCATGAAAACGCGCGGCCGCTGGCTCAACTACGACACCGGAACTCGCGTGATCCGCGCGATGGCAACGTTCCATCCGGCGTATCTGTTGCGCTCGCCGTCCTACAAACGGCTGTCTTGGCAAGACCTCCGCGCTATCTCCAAGGCGCTGGCGCAGATCACGTCGTAACGGCTACGACCCCTTCGGCCGCACGATGGCCCAGCCGACCCGCAACAACGGCTGCCGACCGTTCACCAGCCGATCGAAGACCTGCGGCACTTCCGGCACAAGCCCGGGAAACAGCCGCGCGATATCGGGCGGAGGCGTGCCGTCCGTATTGGAGGCGCGCCAAACCACGACGCCGCCGGTTCGATTGAACTTATCCAGATTGAGCCATGGCGTTCGTTCCGGCATAGCTGTGAGAAAAAGATGCGGACGCGCCGGACTTAAGCTTATCAACGTTGCAAGCTGTGCATCGCCGCTCACCGCCGACAGACGGTGGTTGGTTCGCCGCTCAAAACTGTCGTCGAAAAACTTTCCGATGGCTGCTGCCGGCAACGATGTCGTCACCTCGCCACCCATGGTCCAGGGAACAAAGAGCGACGCCACGACGACCGCGAGCGCCGGCGCAAGAATGACGGCGGCCCAGACCGTGCGTAACGTCCGCTGGCGTCGCAGTTGAATGAGGTCGCCGCACGCCACGATGGCCGCCAGCCCCGACAGCAAGAGTGCAATACCCGCCCCACCCACGACGCGATCCAGACCATACAGGCCAGATATCAGGCAGCCGAACAACGCAGGCGCGAACGCAAAGAAGTAGACGAAATCACGCGCCACCGGATCGACCGCGGGCCGGAAAATGACAGGGGCTTCTTCCCGGGTACGATCGAACCAGCTGGAATTGAACGCCGACACGACCGCGATGCCCAACGCAGCCAGCAGCAGACCGCCTAGCAGATCGACCCCGTGAATCGCACGGCCGGTCAAGTCGGCAATCGACGGCAAATGCGGCAAGACGGGTGCGCCGGCGCGGATCAACCAGATCAGATACGGCAGCACCAAAACGGCGATGACCAGAACTGCAAACAACGCGTCGAACGAAATCAGGATGCGCCGGCCACGCGAAGTTGCGAGCGCAAACCCGACGACGAATGCCAATAGTGCGATTGCGGACGAGATCGTCAACAACAGGAGACCGGCTTCGATGGACCACGCGAACCAGGCGTTACGCCGGTTCTGGCCGATCAATTGCCAGGAATGGAGCAAGAGCAGCGCCCAGAGCGGCCTCGCCAGCACCAAGGGTCCGAATTCGAGACCGGGCGCGCTGAACGCAAACACCGTCATGGTCAGGAGGACCGCGAGCACAGCTTGCTGCCCGCCCACCGTGGCGCGCGCCAAGACATACAATGTCCAGAACGTGGCAATCGAACAGAGCTGTGCCAACAGATAGACGCCGAACACGTGATTGCCCGCGGCGCGAAACGCGATGTCGGCCAGCCAGAAGGCGAGCGGCGGACCAAGATCGGTTCCAACCCGATATTCGCGGCCAAGCGCGAGCACGGTGGCAAGATCTCCGGGTGGGCTACGGTATAGAATCAGCGATACCAGCAGCCACAAGATCGCCTGCAATACCACCACAAGCCACACGACCAGCCTCGGCCGGGCGCGGATCAATTCAATAACAAGAGAGGTGAAGCGCATGTGGCGGCCGGATTGCCTTTAATGAAGCTGACCAGTGTCCCGATCCCGAAGTGCTCACCTGGTCGAGGCATGGTCATAAAGTGCGTCAAGCGCCGGGGCAACTCTTCTCAGACTGCCGCAGAAACCGCAGGCTCTGCCACAATTTCGAACAGGTCGGCCTTGCGCTCGATCGTCCACGGCTGGTGCTTTTCCCGCGCGGTAACGACGGGCGCAAAGAAGCGGCGGTGGTGAACAGAGGGACCCAGGCGGTCAAGCGCCGCAAGATGCTCCGGCACGCTGTAGCCCTTGTGGGACTCAAAGCCATAGCCGGGGCATTCCTCGGCCAGCGCACACATCAGACGATCCCGCGTCACCTTGGCGATGATGGATGCGGCTGCGATCGACACGACGATCCCGTCGCCGCCGATTACAGCGTCACAGTCACAGCAGGTGTTGAGCCGATCGCGGCCATCGACAAAGACGTGTTTCGGCGCTACCGCCAAACCTTCGACCGCGCGCTTGAGCGCCCATAACGAGGCGCGCAGGATATTGTCGCGATCGATCCGCGCCGGCGAGGCGAAGGCGACCGAAAACGACGAGGTCGCGCAGATCTCCTCGAACAGTTCCTCGCGGCGTTCTGCCGTCAGCCGCTTGGAATCGTCGATGCCTTTGGGAATCCGCTTTGGGTCGAGCACGACGGCAGCCGCGACCACAGGCCCCGCCAGCGGGCCACGTCCGGCTTCATCGCAGCCTGCAACCGGCCACACGCCTTGCTTGATCAACGCGCGTTCACGGCGAAAGCTCGGCGGCCCAACCGCGATCACGCCCTTCGGCAGCTTCTCTTTGGTTTTGCCGGACTTGTCTCGAATCATGCCGGGATCGTGCGCAAGCGCCGGCTACCGCACAACCGAAAAATCAACCTATGCCCGCTGTTCTCTGGCAGCGGCGTCACTCTTCGGCCTCCATGCAAAAGACACTTCGGTTTGCGCGTCCGGGTTCCGTTATATCTTTCAGGTAGCTCATCGCGACTTTTTGGGGGCATGAATGGATGGCCTATTTTTCGGGCCGGCCAAGCCGAGCAATCGCCCGCTACCAAGCTGTTCGAACCCGAACGCAAGTTGGGCTTGGCTAATCCCGACGGCAATGTCCCTACCCCAGGCCTGACGAGCAAGCAAGAAGCCGATTTCAAAATCGTCTACCCCGAGCGCCGTGCAGGGAAACAGCCCGGCGAAACCAATAATTTCGGCCGTGGACTTCTCGATCAAAATGGCTATTCCCGTAAGATTGTGACCGAAAGTGAAAAACTTTCGCACCACCTCACCGGCTCGCTCGAGCGTCATCAGCACGCCCTGAAAGACATAGCGCATCACCTCGCTATCGCCCAGGACTCGCTCCCACACATCACCGCGATGTCTGGTTCGGTAGCGGTGCGCAAAATCAGCCGCGGCGTCGTCAAAATAACGCGCGGTTGTTTTTCGAAGACCGGTGCTGGTCCGTTATCCATCGGGCCGCGATACTACAATTCACCTATTCCGAGAAGCGCTACTAGAAAAGACTGAGCTGCTCTCCGCGGCGTTTTGGCCGCGCGAAATGGTCCGTCGTCAGCTTTGACCGGCGTTTGTTGAGCCCGAGTTTTTCGCAGGCAATTTCGAACCGCCGCCCGATCATCCAGGCCATAGGACCCGTGCCTTTCATTCGCGTACCCCATTGCGAATCGTAGTCGCGCCCGCCGCGCATGTCGCGGATCAGGGTGAAGACGTGGCGATAGCGATCCGGATAGTTCGCCATCAGCCATTCGCGAAAGAGATCGCGTACCTCAAGCGGCAGGCGCAACAAGACATAGCTTGCTTCCTTGACGCCGGCATGGGCCGCCGCATCGAGAATGCGCTCGATTTCGCTGTCGTTCAGCGCGGGAATGACCGGGGCGACCATGACGGTGGTCGGAATTCCAGCGTCCGACAATCGGCGCAGCGCCTCCAGTCGCCGCGGCGGCGTCGAGGCGCGCGGCTCCATCGTACGGGCAAGCTGCGGATCGAGCGTCGTCACCGAAATCGCCACCTTGGCGAGATTGCGCTTGGCCATCCGCGCCAGGATGTCGATATCACGGACGACCAGCGCCGATTTCGTGACGATGCCGACCGGGTGCGAGGCACGATCCAGCACTTCGAGAATCCCGCGCATGATCTTGTGGTCGCGCTCGATCGGCTGATACGGATCGGTGTTGGTGCCGATCGCGATCATGCGCGGCTCGTAATTCTCCGCCGCTAGCTCCTTTTCCAGAAGCTGCGGCGCATCGGGCTTGGCCAGCAGCTTCGTTTCGAAATCGAGCCCCGGCGACAGACCGAGATAGGCATGCGTCGGGCGCGCGAAACAATAGACGCAGCCATGCTCGCATCCCCGGTAGGGATTGATGGAGCGGTCGAAGCCGATATCGGGGGAATCGTTGCGCGCGATGACCTTGCGCGAGGTATCCAGCGTCACCGTCGTCTTGAACGGCGGAAGCTCTTCAAGGCTCTGCCAGCCGTCGTCGAACGCGATCCGTGCTTCGGCCTCGTAGCGGCCACTGGTGTTGGATTGCGCGCCCCGGCCACGCCGTCGTCCGCGTTCGATAGCGACCGCAAGCTCCGGAAAGGCAGAGGGCGCACCCGCCGGTTCGGAGGGCGCCGTTACCGGCGGGTGCTTGAGCGCATGTGAGGATGCTCGGCTCATGGTCAGAACATAACAGCTAATAAGAACAAATCAAGAACAAGATCGCTTGACCCACAAGATGACGACCGAAAACCAATCGGAAGAACCGTCCGTCCCGCCCTGCCGCGAACGCCGCAAAGCGCCGAGCCGATTTGAAGCTGAACTGAATATGACAAGGTGATAACGGTTCTGACGGTTTCCACCGTTGAGATCATGCTGAGCGTCATTATTCCGACAGAGGGTGCAGAACATCCGACCGTCGCCACGTTGGCTCCGCTGGTGCCGGGCGCGGCGAGCGGCGTAGTGCGCGAAGTGCTGCTGGTCGATCGCGGCGGCGGCGGCGTGATCGAGCGGGTGGCCGATGTCGCGGGATGCCGCTATCTTGCCTTCGAG
>NZ_JBAVCF010000220.1:0-8582 GCF_049586575.1 Bradyrhizobium sp. | reverse complement strand
GGGCGATCCCCCTCCACGCGGATCGCCAAAGGGCCGGATTATCATTGTCGGCACGTGAGCATCGCGCGCCTAATTTGCGTAGAAGCCGTTGTGGGATGAAGCACACCTCAGAGTTATCGCAGACGGGCGGTAAATTGTCGCGTCGGGACCGCCTGAGTTAGCTTCTTAAGCCTCACAATGGCTCGTCGTCGGCCGTCGAGGATTCTTCCTGCAAAGAGACGAAATCGCCACCCCCATAGTCTTCCTCTGGCGGCGGGTACGTGACCTTCGACAGTCGATCTTCGACCCGATTGACGCCTCGAACATTTTCCGCGGCGACGATAGCGGCCTTGCGAGCATTGTCACTCTTGACAGTCCCCCTCAAGATGACCACTCCCTCGTTAAAGCTTACCTTCAGCGCGCACGGTCGCCAGGAGGCCTGCGATAGGGCCGCAATGACGGCTCTCCTAATTTGATTGTCGTCATTCGAATAGTTTCCGGCGACCAGTGAACGATTTGCTATGGCGGCCAAAAAGTCCGCGCGAGTAACGATGCCGACGATCTCTTCGCCATGCATCACTGGAAAGCGCTTTACGTTGCGAGACTCCATTAACCGAACGATTTGCCCGAGCGATGTATCCTCGCCAATAGTGATCGGATTTGGTGTCATGATTTCGCTGACCTTGCGGCCATGCTGCCGTGCGAAATCGAGCGCGACCTGCTCCGTACCGGCCAGCAGGGCGAGCCATCGCCCCCGCCGCTTCTCCGTGCCGATTTCCACACGTCGAAGAAAATCGGTTTCGGAGAGGATCCCGACCAGCCTTCCCTCGTTGTCGACGACCGGCAGGCCGCTGATGCGATGCGACAGCATTATCCTGATAGCCGAGGTCACCGGGGCGTCGGCGCCAACGGTCATCACGTTCCGTGACATGATCTCTTGCGCACGCATCGAGGCATCCTTTGGAAAAACCATTTCAAGATAGAAGAAGATGACAGTTCGTCCTTGATCAGCATCAACCAAGCGTTCGGCCAAGGTTGCGCCGAGTTTGTCTCAAGGCTCTTGTGGCCATAGACTACAACATGGGAACCCGGGCTTGAAACTGACTGCACGCGCCGAGAAGTTGCTGAGGAAGCTTAGATCGATGCGGCTTGCGCACGAGGCCTCATTCAGTTTTCCAGCGAGATCAGCCGATCTTGGTAAGGCAGGTAACGATGCCAAGCACCCATCGAAGGATCCAGTCCGGCTGAATCGATTTCGGTTCAGGCGAGGCCTTCCAGGTCGAATGCGCGATGTGGTTACGCAGACCGACATGAGAGCTGGGAACGGAGAGGTGTGCAAATATTCGTTCCCAGCGGTCGCCAGGAATAGATCGTTCCGGCAAGAGATCAAGAAACGCCAGGCGCTTGGCTGTGAAGTCGAGTTGTCTCATGAGGATGGCGATGTTTGAGGCGTCCGTGTGCAACAGGCCCGCAATAGCGCGCTCTATCGTCAACTCGTAGCTCGCAAAGCATTGCAGGATGGCGCCAAACGCCGCCAAATGCCGTTCGGTCAAGACGTCATTCTGAACATTTCCCATGCTGCTTGCCTCTAGCTTTTGGTGCTTTTCTACGATGTCGGCCGAAGTGTAGCCGTCACTTGCTCGCAAGGCAGCTTCATCAACACCGCACTCCAATGATTAGTCGATCCACTTGATGTGCGGCTCCTTGCGCGGAACAGGAACTGCGGGAGATGCCGGATGCCCCACGATGATCGGGGCAATCGGGACCCACTCCGAAGGACATTCGATGAGGGACTTTCCGACCTTGGTGCCGAGGAATTTCTGGGCGAAGCCGATCCAGCAGCTCCCGAGCTTGGCGGCAAACGCAGTGAGCATCAAATTCTGGGCCGCAAGCGCGCAATCCTCGACAGCCCACAGGCCAGCGCTGGCTGCCGAGATCACAACCAGCACCGGCGCGTGGTAGAAAATCTGGAACTCGGGGTTGCGCAAATGCGACAAGAGCTGCTCGGAAAGCTGGTCCGGCGCCGTCGTCGCGAGCATGTAGATCTTTGCTTCATGCGAAATCCGATCGAGCAGGCTCTGGTTTCGGATCACCGAGAATCGCCAAGGCTGTTGATTGACGGCGCTCGGAGCCTGGATGGCCGCATCAATCAATCCGTGGATCGTCTGTTCGTTGACGCTGTCCGGCGTATATTCGCGGACCGCGCGCCGGCCATGGATCGCTTTATCGAGGTTCATACTGTCTCTCCACTCAAGGCATGCCCACTAACCGGACCCGATCCAGTAGTTGCGATCACGCCAAGCTTAGTCTCGGCATGATTGCGTCTCCAACCGCAGCTGAAAATCTGACTGAGGAAGAGGCCAAAGATGTGCCAAGCAGTCCAACTCAGCGGCGCATTAATCCGAAAAGTCTCTAAGAGTTGAGAGGCCACCCGAGTTGGCGGCCTTCTTCAAGGTTGATCACTTCATCAACGTCTTCTTGGCGGACGGGTGCCCCGCCAACCGGTGGAAGCCCCGTAGAACCTCCCTGACCTCGTCATCTTCAAGCGCATCCAGAAGGCGCCGTTCGCGCTCGTCGGACATGAATGATTTTGTGGTCTTGCGGCCGGGCGAGGGGCTCGCCCCGCTGCTCGTTCCGTCCTTGGCGGTAGCCGTCTTTTCGTTTGTCATGCACCTTTCTCCAACTGAATGCCAGATCGCGGACCTGCATTAACCCGTTCGAGCCCATTCCTCATCCTCGAGAGAGGTCAGATGGTTGCCGGTCACCAAGTCCATCCAGAACAGATGGTCGTGGACCTTGACGACCCCCTGGACGTTTTCCGCGGCAACGATAACAGCCTGTCGATAGCGTTCATTTGCGATTACGCCGCTCAGGTGCACGATCCCGTCGCGCACGATGACGCTTAGGCCGATTGGAGACCAGTCGTGCTTTTCGATCTCGTCGATGATGCGTCGACGGATATGGTCGTCGTCGGCTGTCGGATCAGGAATATCCCGGGCAAGACTGGCGACAGCCTGGAGCAGATTGGATCGCGAAACAATTCCGACGAGCTTGCCATCGCGCACGACGGGAACGCGCTTGATGTGGTTGCGCTCCATCACAGTGACGATCTCCGACAGTGAGGCGTCTTCGCTGACGGTTATCGGCGACGGTGTCATGATTTCGGAAACCTTGCGGCCATGTTCACGAACATAGTCGTCGGCTGCGCCGCCGCGGCCGAAAATGAAACCAAGCAGGCGGTCGCGGTTGCGCGGGGTGCCGATCTCGCTCCTGCGCAGGAAGTCTCCTTCCGACACGATGCCTACGATTGCGCCCTTCTCGTCGACCACGGGAAGCCCGCTAACGTGGTTTCTCAACATAAGGTTTGCGGCTTGAAACACAGACTGTTCAGGCATTACAGACACGACCTTTCGGGTCATGATTTGGTGAGCGCGCATGCTGGGCTCCTGCTTTTCTCGCTGATTAACTTAAGGTCTGAAAACCATGCCGCTTTGATGTGTATCAACCACGCATGTCTGTCGATGTTGTCTGGATCTGAGACTACTCCGGGAATACGTCTCCGCTTGACTCGGCGGTGCCCGACCCTCGATGCGCAGTCGTGCCCGGTTGCTAAGAGGCGAGCTTCGCGCAAAATGAGCAGTTGCGAGATGCGACCGATGTCGGAAACAATAGAGGCATCCTCTTCTGTTCAAGAAGAGCGCTGTGAACATGGTCTATCCAGTGAGGAAGCCGCGCGGCGCTTGGAGCGATGCGGGCCGAATACAACCGCGGACACCGAAATTCCGGTCTGGCGCGTGCTCGTCGGAGAGCTCGTCGCACCCGTCCCCTGCCTGCTCGAAGCGGCAATCGTCCTGCAACTGTTTCTCCACGAATATATCGAGGCGTCCGTCATCGGCCTGCTGCTCGTTTTCAATGCGGCCTTGGGTTTTTTCAGGAGGGGCGGGCAAAAGCGACACTCGCCGCGCTCAAGTCGCGGCTCGCGCTTAACGCGTCGGTGCTGCGTGACGGCACATGGTCGATCATCTCGGCCGCCGGTCTCGTTCCGGGCGATATTATCAAGCTGACGCTGGGCAGCGTCGTCCCCGCCGATGCACGGATCGAAGAAGGCGCGGTGCAGCTCGATCACTCGATGCTGACCGGAGAGTCCATGCCGATTGAGGCTGAGGCGGGCTGCGAGACTTTCGCAGGTGCACTGATCCGCCGGGGTGAAGCCATGGCCGAGGTGATTGCGACCGGGCCTAATACCAAGTTCGGTCGCACCGCGGAACTTGTGCGGACAGCGCATGTCACAAGCACGCAGCAGAAGGCGGTGCTGCGCGTTGTTCTGTATCTCGCCGGCATCAATGGCACTCTTGCGGCACTTCTGGTCGCTTATGCCTGGTACATTCAGTTGCCTCTCGCCGAGATCATCCCGCTGGCTCTGATTGCCATCCTTGCGTCGATCCCGGTAGCTCTCCCGGCCACGTTCACGTTGGCGACTGCGATCGGCGCGCAGGCACTGGCAAAGCGCGGCGTTCTGCCCACCCGGCTTTCTGCTGTCGACGAAGCAGCGAGCATGAACGTCTTGTGCGTCGACGAGACGGTCACGTTGACAAAAAGCGAGCTGACAGTCGCCGCCGTGGTCCCATTGATGCCCAGACGGGAGCTCTTCGTTCCCTTTGATCCGAAGGTAAAGATGGCGGAGGCCACCGTCATTGACCAAAAGGGAGCAAAGGTCCGCGTCGTCAAAGGCGCCTTTGCCCACGTTCAGGCAATGGCGCAGGCTTCGTCTGACGCATCCGCAAAGGCAACCGTGCTTGAAGCAGAGGGTTTTCGGGTGCTCGGCGTGGCGCTTGGAATTGGCCGCGAGCTTCGATTGATCGGACTGCTCGCGCTGAGTGATCCACCGCGTCCCGAAGCCGAAGGCTGTCTCTCGAAGCTCAACTCGATGGGCGTTCGGGTGGTGATGGTCACTGGCGATGCACCGGCAACAGCGGGGGCCGTCGCGCGTGCGATAGGATTGGAAGGCGCGATCGCGCCCGTCAGTGCGATCGCCGAGACTATTCATCCGGAGGATTTTGCCGTTTTTGCCGGCGTTCTTCCGGAGGACAAGTTTGCGCTGGTGAAAGTCTTTCAAAGGGCGGGCTACACTGTAGGCATGTGCGGCGACGGCGCGAATGACGCACCGGCGCTGCGGCAAGCTCAGCTTGGCATCGCGGTTTCGACCGCGACTGATGTGGCAAAATCCGCAGCCGGCCTTGTTCTCACGGAGCCGGGGCTGAACGGCATCGTCGGAGCTGTTACCGAGGGCCGCATCGCGTTTCAGCGGATCCTGACGTACACGCTGCGCTCAATCCTGCATAAGGTCCGCCAGGTTTCCTATCTCGCATTCGGTCTCCTCATTACCGATCACGCGATCCTGACGCCCATGCTGGTAGTGATCTCGATGATCACCGGCGATTTTCTGGCGATGTCGTCGACGACAGATAATGTCCGTCCGTCCGAGAAGCCCAATACCTGGAAAATCGGTCGCCTGACGATCGCCGGCGTTCTCCTGGGCATATTCGATCTGGCCTTTTGCGCCGGCGTTTTGCTGGTCGGGAAGGAATATCTCGAGCTTGATCTGGAGACGCTTCGGACCATGACGCTGGTCAATCTCTTGGTCAGCGGCCAGGCGATCTACTATTCCGTTCGCGAGCGCCGCCGCATCTGGTCATCCAGGCCGAGCAATATCGTGCTGGTCTGTTCGCTCGCGGATCTGCTGATCGTTCCGACGCTTGCATTTTCAGGCGTCCTGATGGCGCCATTATCGCTATCGGTCATCCTGGCCTTGTTTGCAGCCGCCTTTGTCTTCGCGTTCGCGCTCGATGAGGTGAAGGCGCGCGTTTTTCATGCGCTTGATATGCGGTAGTGAGCTAAGCGATGTACGCTGCTCAAATTTTGACATTTTTGCTGGTCGCGGCTGGCACGCTACGACCCGTGCAAAGCGCCTGAGCCGGCCATATCCCCTCTGAATGAGCAGTGCTGAAGCCCGCTTACTTCCGTAGTCTTACGGAGATCTCCGGTCTTCTACTTAGGGGAACGATCTGAATTTTCGAAGCTATCGGAAACCGGCAAACTCTCGACATCAAACGATCGGAAACCGGAGTTTTGCCATGCTCGCAGCCGTCGCAACCGCCAACCCCTCGATCTACGCTCGCCCAGCCGTCCAGGCGCCCTCAACGGAGAGCCCGCTCGGCCTGATGGGCGCTCCGATGCGATTTGCCCGCAACAACGAGATTTATGGCGAGGGTGAGTCGGCCGAGTATCTCTACCAGGTGATTTCCGGCTCGGTGCGAACCTACCGCATGCTGGATGACGGCCGCCGCCAGATCAGCGCCTTCTATCTGCCCGGCGATATCTTCGGAGTAGAGGCCGGCGACGTTCATTTGTCTTCAGCTGAGGCAATCTGCGACGCCCAAGTCCTGGTTGCCAAGCGCAGCGCCGTGATGGCGCGCGCCGAGCACGAAAAGAACCTGGGCCGGCAGCTTTGGATGTTGACGGCTCGTGAGCTTCAGCGCGTCCAGGAGCATTCGCTGGCCCTGATCAAGAGCGCCGAGGAGCGCGTGGCCGGCTTCCTGCTGGAGATGGCGGGTCGCAATTTGGCCGGTGCTGCGGTCGAGCTGCCGATGTCGCGCCAGGATATTGCCGACTATCTCGGATTGACGATCGAGACGGTGTCACGGACCATCACCCAGCTCGTGCAGACCGGCACGATTGCGCTGGAAACGTCCCGGCGTATCCAGCTTCGCAACCGTTCCGCGCTCAACCGACTCAACGCCTAGAATAAGGCAGCTCCTCAGAGGTGGGGCAAGCGCGCTAAGTGCATCGGAGGCCGGCAGCAGCCGGCGTCAAGCCAGTGGCAGCAGCCTTTGGCACAGATTCGAGTTTCCGATGAAAACGGCTGTAGAAATCCCGGCGCCCGCTCATCCTTTTCGACGTCGCGAAGCGCTTCCGTGGCAACTGCCGAAGGCGGTCGAGGAAGACCCGGAGGCCTTGCGTCGGGTGCAAGCGATCCTAAAAGGCCCGAGCTACCGTCCGGCCGACACCGATACCGCATTTCTTGCCGAGGATGATCTGCGTGGCGTCCGCCTGCAGATCGACTACCTCAAGACAGAATTGCTGCTCCGCGAGCATGAAATCGAGCAAGCCATCGTGGTTTTCGGCAGCACGCGGATTTGCGAACCCGCCACCGCATTCCGCAAGGTGGAGGAATTGCGCGCACTACTTGAGGTCGACAAAAATAACAGCGAACTTCGGTGCCGCCTGGCGGTTGCCGAGCGGGTTATGGCCAAAAGCAGTTATTACGAGATCGCCCGCGAATTTGGACGTCTCGTGGCGACGGCAAATGAAAGCGCCCGTAAAACCCGCACCGCCATCGTGACCGGCGGAGGGCCCGGGACGATGGAAGCGGCAAACCGCGGAGCATTCGACGTCGGAGCCAAGTCCGTTGGGCTGAATATCAGCCTGCCGCATGAGCAATATCCAAACCCCTATGTCACGCCCGAGCTCTGCTTCAGCTTTCACTACTTCGCTATGCGCAAACTCCACTTCTTGCTGCGGGCCAAGGCACTCGTCGCTTTCCCTGGTGGTTACGGCACACTGGACGAGCTGTTCGAAGTTTTAACTCTCATACAGACGCGAAAAATCAAGCCGATACCGGTCGTACTCGTCGGCGAAGCGTATTGGCGTCGCGCCGTCGACATCGATTTCCTGGTCGATGAGGGCGTCATCGATTCTGAGGACAGGGATTTGTTCTGGTTTGCCGAGACGGCCGAGGAAATCTGGACCGGTATCCAACGCTGGCACGACGCGAGCGGCTCGCCGCTGCACGCGGCGCCGTAATCGGCGTCATCGGACTTCAGGTTGGGTTAGAGGATCACGGGAGGGGGACCTGAAAATATCTTTCCATGGAGCGGATCGGAACGTCACCGGCTCCTGCCACCTGGTTGAATGCGCCGGGAACCGGATCCTGATCGACTGCGGAATGTATCAAGGTAGCCGCGAGCTGGACGAGGAGAACGCCGAACCTTTCGGCTTTGACGCCGCCAGCATCGATTACGTACTGCTGACGCACGCCCATCTCGATCATTGTGGACGTCTGCCTCTATTGACCAAGCGCGGATTTCGCGGGGAGGTCGTCACGACGTCGGCCACGCGCGAGTTGACGCGGCTGGTCATGCTGGACGCGGCTTACCTGCTGGAGGATGAGGCGCGACATCGGGCGCGAAGAAATGGGCATTACAATCCGAAAAACGTTGCGAACGCGCCGCTGTATTCAACCCTCGACGCGCTGAACTGCCTCGACAACTTCGGACGGACCGCGACCTATTCCGAGGCTTTCGAAGTTACCCCGGGTGTGAGTGCGACTTTCCTCGATGCGGGCCATATTCTCGGCTCAGCCAGTATTTTTCTGCAACTGTCAGAATCGGGCCGCTCGACCAGTGTGTTGTTTTCCGGCGACCTTGGGAACGCCGGCCGGCCGTTGCTGCGCGGCACCGCAACGCCACCGCATGCCGAAAACGTTGTGATGGAAACTACCTACGGCGATCGGCTGCACAAGCCGCTGGGTCCATCCATCGACG
>NZ_JBAVCF010000219.1:0-2052 GCF_049586575.1 Bradyrhizobium sp. | reverse complement strand
CGGTCGAAGGGATCAGTGGTCTGCCGTCTTTTTGTCGGGTACAGGCGACGCTCACCCCATCGCCTACCTCCGACATCAAGGTCGAGGTGTGGATGCCGGTGAGCGGGTGGAACAATGATCTCCAGGCTGTCGGCAATGGTGGCCTGGCAGGGACGATTAGCTACAGCGCGATGGGGCCTGCCCTTAAAGGCGGCTACGCTACGACCAGCACCGACACGGGCCATAGCGCAAGCCAGAATCCGCCGGTTTGGCTGACCGACCCGGATCAAGAGCGCGACAATGGCTACCGCGCAATCCACCTGATGACCGTGTTCGCCAAGGAGATGGTCTTCGATTTCTACGGTAGCTCGAGCCGTTATACCTATTTCAATGGTTGCTCGACGGGCGGCGGCCAAGGTATCGGCGAGGCGCAATCCTATCCCGACGATTACGACGGTATTCTAGCCGGCGCTCCGCAAATATTTGCGACCCACATCCGCGCCGAGTACATCCAGGATTTTCATGCGACAACCGATCCCGCCAACAATCTGCCGGCGAGTAGCCTCTCCATTCTGACCCAGGCCGCGCTGAAGACATGCGGGGACAAATTCGCCGTGCAGGACGGTTTTTTGCTGGATCCGCTGACTTGCCGCTTCGATCCCAAGGTAACGGAATGTCGTAAAGGTCAGGACCCATCGACCTGCCTTACGCCAGCGCAGGTCGAAGCGGCACGTAAATTCTACGCCGGTCTGTCGGATCCGAAGACGCATGAGCAAATGTGGCCCGGCTTGATGCCCGGCAGCGAAAATTCCGGCGGGGGCGGCATCTCCAGCTGGCTCGCTCGAGGCATCAACGGTCCGACCCCGTCCGCATTCGCGGATTTCTTCTGGGGGGTCTATGATAACTTCAATCTAGACTTCAGTATGGTCGATGCCGCCGCCGCGGCGAAGCTTGCCGACGACAAATTTCCTTACATCGATCATATTGATACCAACCTCGATGCCTTCATCTCGAAAGGGCACAAGCTGCTCATATATCATGGTGAGGCCGACCCACTGATCACCCCGCGTAGTACGGTCGATTACTATGGCAATCTCGTCGAGAACACGAAAAAGCGGCATGGAGACCCCGATGACGGGCATGCCGTGGGCGAACTCGAAGAGTCGGCGCGACTGTTCCTGGTCCCTGGCATGGGTCACTGCGGTGGCGGCCCTGGTCCAACAACCTTCGACGCATTTACTCCGTTGAAGAACTGGGTCGAGAACCGGGCGGCGCCAAATTCGATCCTGGCCTCGCGCGTCGATTCCAGCGGCGCGACCACTTTCTCGCGTCCACTTTGCCCCTATCCGCAGGAAGCGACCTGGAAGGGGACAGGCGACCGTACGGATGCGGCCAACTGGGCGTGCGTGAAGCACCGCGCAGACTTCGATGATCATTTCTATGATTATTGGGACAAGCAGTTTGGCATCAGCAGGTAACGATAGCAGCCAACGATAGCCGAACCGCGCTCAGCGTAATCATACCCTGACCCTTCCGCATGCATCGAAACATGCGGAGGGGCTACATTCGGATACGGTGTGTAAATCGTAAGGTGTCTCTTCCGCTCAGCGGCGCGGACTACAAGACGCGGCGCATCTTCGTTTGGGGTTGGATCGAAGGCGTGACGAGGACTGGCGGTGAAGGTCGTCGGCGACGAGTTGCTTGCGCGCAAAAAAGAAAGGAGGCGCCAGGCTAGTGGTTGACGCCTCCCTGTTGTGGCCGGTGCTTCGATCGGCCCGGCTCAAAAAGGACAATACATCACTAGTTCCTACAAAATAGTGCTCAAACAACAAACAAATTTGCCGGCGTGATGAACGTGCGGTCTTTATTCTCTTGCTGTCCGAACTTTTCTTTTAGAATGTCGCGATTTGCCTAATTACATTTCAACTTTTCAGATCGATCATGAAGTTATGTCCCGTTCGGCCGCAGTAGCTTTGGTCGCCCTGGCGACCTTCGATCATTTCTAAACGGCTGGTACACGCACACCGCCGAAGCGATAGCCGCTAATGCCTTCGCCTGATGACCGGATACGGG
>NZ_JBAVCF010000218.1:0-12076 GCF_049586575.1 Bradyrhizobium sp. | reverse complement strand
GTGCTGCATAGCTATGTACGGACGGGATAACCGCTGAAAGCATCTAAGCGGGAAACCCACCTCAAAACGAGAATTCCCTTGAGAACCGTGGAAGACGACCACGTTGATAGGCCGGGTGTGGAAGTGCAGTAATGCATGTAGCTTACCGGTACTAATCGTTCGATTGGCTTGATTGCTCTCATTTTCAGTGTCCATAGGGCCTTAAAGGCCCGTGACTGATCATATGACACAGGGCGCGCCTGACGCGCCCGACAGCTTGCTTCGTATCCTTGTCCTTCGCCGGTCTGGTGGTTCTAGCGAGGAGCTTGAACCCGATCCCATCCCGAACTCGGCCGTTAAACTCCTCAGCGCCAATGGTACTATGGCTTAAGCCCTGGGAGAGTAGGTCGCTGCCAGACCTGCCAAGGACAAGTCTTTCCTCTTTACGTGTCACGACCTTAACAAAACGCCGCCTTTCCCTGTCCGGGAAAGCGGCGTTTTTGTCGTTTTAGGGCGTTCAGCGTGAGAGCATTTATGGCATGATCGGCCGTTAAACACCGAATTCACGGCTCGTTCATTTCACGCGCCGTAGTGGAACTGCGCTGTCAATTCGAAGTGTCCCCAGCCCGAGGAGCCCAGCACATGCGTGAGTTCATTCGTCCCGTTGCCGTCACCTTAAGCATCGTCTGTCTCACCGCCTCCATGGCGGTCCTGTCCGCCGATAGCGCGCTTGCGCAGGGCACGCAGAAGATGGCCCCGGCCCAGGGCGCCGCGCCCATGGGCCAGCCGCCGGCCGCGAAGCAGATCGCGCTGACCGACAAGCAGGTCGAAGGTGTGATCGCGGCGGCCAAGGACATGGACGCGCTCTCCGAGAAGATGCCTGAAAACGGCAAGCCGGATCCCAAGCTCATGGCGCAATTCGAAGCGACCGCGAAGAAGTACGGCTTTGCCAGCTACGACAACTACAACAATGTCGTCGACAATATCGGCCTGATCATGAGCGGCATCGATCCGGCCACCAAGAAGTATGTCGGTGGCGCAGCCGTCATCAAGGCCCAGATCGCTCAGGTGCAGGCCGACAAGAAGATGTCCGCCAAGGACAAGAAGGAAGCGCTGGACGACCTCAATCAGGCCGCCAAGGCGCCGGAGCCGACGATCGAGAACAAGGGCAACATCGATCTCGTCGTCAAGAATTTCGACAAGCTCGCCGCCATCATTGGCGACGACCAGAACTGAGTATAGGTCGTCCCGGCCAAGCGAAAGCGCGAGCCGGGACCCATACCGCGTGATCTATCGGTCATGCGAACCGCGAGAGGATTCTCGTCGCAAACATGTCGGCTTGTGGTTATGGGTCCCGGGTCAGCGCTCGCTTTGCTCGCTTGCCTGGGATGACGAAACGGTGATTACGGTCTACCGCCGAATTGTTGCTCCATCTTTCGCCGTATCCTCACGGTCTCGTTGCCGGGGTCGACCTCGACGTCGCTCCAGCGCACCGCCGCGCCATGCGCGACGTCGTGTCTGAGTGTGAGGCGATGCGCCAGCCCGATCGGCAAGCCGCCCGCCTGGAGGCTTAGCGAGGCCGGCATCAGTTTTCCCCACACCGTGTAGCCGCCCTCGCCGTCGAGCATTTCGCCGGCGCGCAAGTCGCGCTTGGCCACCGCGACCACATCGCCGCGGAAGCCGTGGGGCTGTCCGGTCGGCTCCTTTCGCAGCGCCGCCGACAGAACCGAGATGTTCAGCTCAAGCCCGATCAGGTGGTACGGCTTGTACATCGCGGCATAGCGGCCGCTTGCATCGGTCTTCAGGCCATATTGCCTGAAGCAGTCCGCGGCATAGTCG
Source organism: Bradyrhizobium sp. (assembly GCF_049586575.1). Lineage (GTDB taxonomy): Bacteria > Pseudomonadota > Alphaproteobacteria > Rhizobiales > Xanthobacteraceae > Bradyrhizobium. The sequence goes on along the minus strand of NZ_JBAVCF010000218.1, from coordinate 10,258 downwards.
TTGGGCGCTTCGAGCACGACATAGACGCCCCAGCGCAGGTCGCGAAACACCGGTCGTCCGTCGCGCTCGAGCGACGACACCACTTCCACCACGCCGGATTTCTCCAGCACGCCGCCAAGCTCGCGCGGCCGCATGATATGCGGCAGATCATCGACGCCACAGGGCGGAAACAGCAATCCGCCGGAGGGGACGTCGAGTCCCGTCGCGTTCGCAATCGCCGCCATCTCGATCGCCGATTTGGTGCCGTCGAGAAACGAGTTGAACATCTGCGGATTCATGCCGGCCGATTGCGCCTCGTCGGCCGAAAGTCCGTAATGGCCCCACACGCCTGCCGGCGTCACGTCGTGATAGGCGGGCAGATATTTGGTGCCCTTGCCGGCGGCGACCACGCGGAAGCCGGTGGCGCGCGCCCAATCGACCATTTCGGCCGTCAGCGCCGGCTGGTCGCCATAGGCGAGCGAATAGACCACGCCGGCCTTGCGGGCTTCCTCTGCCAGCAGCGGGCCGGCGAGCACGTCGGCCTCCACGTTGACCATGACGATATGCTTGCCGTTCGCAATCGCGGAGCGGGCATGCGTGATGCCGACCGCAGGATTGCCGGTCGCCTCCACCACCACATCGACATTGCCCGACATAGCCGTGGCGCCGTCAGCGGTGAATGTAGTCGCGGCGATCCGGTCCTCGTCCCAACCAACGGTGCGGCAGGCCTCGCGCGCGCGCTCGGGATCGAGATCGACGATGACCGGTACTTCCAGCCCCGGCGTATGCGGCACCTGGGAAAGGAACATCGAGCCGAACTTGCCGGCGCCGATCAGCGCGACGCGCACGGGTTTGCCGGCGGCGTGACGAGCGGCGAGAAGCGAGAAGAGGTTCATGAGCAGGCCTGGTGGCTTCGGTGTTACGGCGGCGGGATTAAACCCTCTCCCATTGCGGCCTTGCGGGAGAGGGTGGTTTCGAGCCAACGGGTTGGCGCTGAGCGCCGCCCGATGATAAACTCCATGAGAAACCGGGTGAGGAATTGTGTTCGGGAGACCCTTCACCCGAGTAATTTTGTTGCCAGTGCGGCGCAGCCCCGGCAAGGGGAGAGGGCGCAGCCGCCGCCGTTGAGCTCCCGGATCGTGTTACTCCGCCGCCTGCCGTGGTGCGCGTGCCAGACGCAGCAGCGAGTCGTCGTCCACGGTCTCGATCGGCGTGAAATCCCGGTGGGCGATATATTCCGGCCGCGTCGGGGTGCGGATGTAGTTCGAGACCGCGTTGAGCGTGAGGTACACGATCTTGCGAGGGTAGGGCGTGATGTTGCCCGCCGAGCCGTGCACCAGATTGCCGTGGAACATCAGGAGACCGCCGGCCTTTCCGGTCGGCGCGACGATGCCGCCTTCCTTGACGAGCCGCGTCACGGTTTCCTCGTCCAGTGTCCACAGCGGATAGGAGGTTGTCTGAAGGTCGTGCGAGGCCTTGAGATCGCCGGCGTGCTGGCTGCGCGGCACCAGCATCAACGGTCCGTTGATCGGCATCACCTCGTCGAGGAAGATCGCGATGTTCATGGCGCGCGGCTCCAGCATGCCGTCGTCGCGCTTCCAGGTGCCGTAATCCTGATGCCATTGCCAGACGTCGCCGGTAAACGCCGCCTTGGCGTTGATCTTGAACTGATGCATGTAGACCTTCTCGCCGAAGACCTGTTCGATCGGATCGATCATGCGCGGGTGGGCGCCGAGCAGCCGGAACGCCTCGTTGTAGAGATGCGCGGCAAACGCGGTGCGCGGCGCGCCGCTTTTCTCGCGCCAGACTTCCGGCCGGTTGGCGTCATAGATGTTGACGGCCTCGCGCGCGAGCAGCGCGACCTCCTCCGGCTGGAATAGTTCCGGCAAAAACAGCCAGCCTTCGCGGTGAAAATCGTCGATCTGCTGCTGAGTGAGTTTCATGGCGGTAGCTCTCGCGTTCTTTCGGGCAACACCCATATTGCTGGTTGGCGCCAAGGATAGCACTTGGCGGTGGGGTTTCCAGCCGTGTTGGCTAGGTATTGCGTCGCAGAAATCGGGTGGATCGCAACAATCTCCAAGCCTAGATTTCGCACCAAGAGGTAGATTTGTCTACACACTGGAGCGAGCCATGACTGACCAGCATTTTGCCCTGTTCGACACGCCGATCGGCGTCTGCGGTGTTGAGTGGGGGTCGCGCGGCATCAATGGTCTTCAATTGCCGATGGGCAGCGATGACAAGACTCGCACCCGGATCCGGCAACGACACGGCGACATCAGCGAGACAGCACCGACAAAAGAAGTGCAGAAGGCGATCGATCGCATCGTCAAACTGCTCGCGGGCGAGCCCGACGATCTCCGGGATATCGCGCTCGATCTCGACGGCGTGCCCGATTTCAACCGCGGCGTCTACGACATCGCGCGCAGCATTCCGCCGGGGCAGACCATGACCTATGGCGATATCGCCAAGCGGCTTGGCGGGGTCGAGCTATCGCGCGATGTCGGCCAGGCGCTCGGGCGCAATCCCTGTCCGATCGTGGTGCCGTGTCACCGCGTGCTGGCGGCGGGCCGGAAACCCGGTGGATTTTCGGCCAAAGGAGGGGTTAGCACCAAGCTGAAGATGCTGGCGATCGAGGGCGCGGCGGTCAATCACACGCCGGGCCTGTTCGACTGAGATTTATCTCTCTCCTCTGGACCTTCTTATCCCTCCCCCGCGGGACCCGTGGGAGGGAGAAGAAAGCGCCGGTTCCGGACTAAACCGCCTCGCAGCTAAATCCATTGCCCCTGCGGCGGATTTTCCCCGTCGAGGGCGAGGGGAAATGCGCGGTGCAACAGAGCGTATCGGTGTCGCAATAGCGCTCCAGAAAACTTTTCCGCGTGACGGCTGCCTGGACGGGGTCGACGTCGAATTTCGGCGATAGCTCCGGATGCTGCAACTGGAGCGGCGTGTGCATGATGTCGCCGACAAAGACCGCATCGTCCCTGGCCTTGCCGAGGGTGAAAGCGACATGTCCGGGCGTGTGGCCCGGCGTCGGCAGGATGCGCAGGTGATCGCCGATCGCAAAATCACTGCCGACGATCTCGGCCCGCTTCGCCTCGACCACCGGCAACACGCTGTCGCTGAAGGGGGGCACCTCCGCCTTGGCGTGCTGCGCGATCCAGTAGTCATATTCGGTCTTGCCGAACACGTAGCGCGCTTTCGGGAAGGTCGGCACCCAGCGGTCGCCTTCCAGCTTCGTGTTCCAGCCGACGTGATCGACATGCAGATGCGTGCACATCACGAAATCGATGTCCTCGACCGAAAGGCCCGCGGCCTTCAGCCCGCGCATATAGGTGTCGTCGGTCTTCTTGTCCCACTTGGGGCGGCCAGGCCGCGGCTTGTCGTTGCCGATGCAGCTGTCGATCAGAATGGTGTGGTGCGGTGTGCGCACGACATAGGACTGAAAGCACAGGATCAGCGTGTCCGTGTCGTCGATGGCGCCCGCCTTGCGCATCCAGTCCTTGTTCTGCGCCAGCAACTCGGGCGTGAGCGAGGGAAACAGATCGAACGCAGGAAAATAGGGAGCTTCCTGCTCGACGATGCGGTGAACGGTGAGATCGCCGACGGAAAATTTCAGGCTCATGATGGCGCTCCGTTGGTTTAGGCCTTGATATTTACGCCTTCAACTTCAGGCCTTGGGCGGCAGAGAAATCTTGACCGATGGCCGTTGCAGCATCCGCTCGTGGAAAGCGTCGAGGTTCGGATAGGCCTTGCGCCAGCCGCAATCGGCGTAGCGGAAATCGGCGTAGCCAAGCACGCAGGTGAGCGCGATCTGGACGATATCGAGCGGACGCGACAGCACGTCTGTTTTTTCGTTGAAACGCGCCATCCCTTTCCAGGCCCGGCTCCAGTGATCGTCGGCCCACGCCTGCCACTTCAGTTCCTTTGGCCGCACCATGTTCTCGTAGCGGCAGAGCAGCATGGCATCGAGCATGGCTTGCAGCAGGGAATGGTCGCTCTTGACCTTCCACCGGTCGGGCCCGCTCGAGGGGATCAGTTTGCCGCCGCCGGCCAGTTCGTCGAGATATTCGACGATGACGTAGGAATCGAGGATCACGTCGCCATTGTCGAGGATCAGGACCGGCAGCTTCTTCACCGGTGTGATCTTCGAATAGTCGTCATTGGGCTGGGCCGGCGCGACCGTCGTCGGCACGAATTCGATTTTGTCGATCAGGCCGAGTTCGATGGCGGCGATGCGCACCTTGCGGGCGAAGGGGGAGGCAGGCGAAAAGGTGAGTTTCATTGGCTTGTCCTAGCGATGGTCAGGGAGACGTTTCCGTCATTGCGAGCCGACGGGTCGGCGGAACGCCGCCCGACGAAAAACTCCGCGAAGATTCCAGATTTGCATCAAAGGCCGGATTGCTTCGGAGCTCACGCTCCTCGCAATGACGTAGTCGGTAAGCGTCACGGCATTCACGCCGCGATGATTTCCTGCCGCTGCTCGCCGAGGCCTTCGATGCCGAGCGTGACGACGTCGCCGACATTGAGAAATTTCGGCGGCTTCATGCCCATGCCGACTCCGGGCGGTGTACCCGTTGCGATAACATCGCCCGGCATCAGCGTCATCATCTCGGAGAGGTACGACACGATCTTCTTGACGCCGAAGATCATGGTCGCGGTCGACCCGGTCTGGCAGCGCTTGCCGTTGACGTCGGCCCACATCGACAGCTTCTGCACGTCGGCGATCTCGTCCTTGGTGACCACCCATGGGCCAAGCGGGCCGAAAGTGTCGTGCGACTTGCCCTTGGTCCATTGCCCCAGACGTTCGATCTGGAAGAAGCGCTCGGAGACGTCGTTGCAGACGCTGTAGCCGGCCACATAATTGAGGGCGTCGGCTTCAGACACATACTTGGCGCGGCTGCCGATGATGATCGCAATCTCGACTTCCCAGTCGAGCTTGGTCGAGCCGCGCGGCTTTTCAACCTTGTCGTTGGGGCCGCACAGGCTGTTATTGCCCTTCATGAAGACGATCGGCTCGGTCGGAATCGCCAAGCCGACTTCTTTCGCATGGTCGGAATAATTGAGGCCGATGGCGATGAATTTGGGCAGGCCGCCAACCGCGGCGCCAATCCGCGGGCTACCGCTGACGGCTGGAAGCTTGGCGGGATCGAGGGCGGCAATCTTGCTCAGCGAGGCCGGCGAAAAGGCCTCTCCAGCGAGGTCGGCGATATGCGCCGACAGATCCCGGATCTGACCGGATTTATCGACCAGACCGGGCTTTTCCTTGCCAACTTCCCCGTAACGAACAAGCTTCATTTCTCGGTACTCCCTAGACAGTTTCACGGCTTGGGACGCTTCTTGGAACAGCGCGCGGCTAAATTCAACCGTCCATGAGGGGATGCAACGCAGCCCCTCATGCTCCGGGCAGCCCCTAGCTGCCCGCCGCGATGAATTTGAAGGCGTCGCCGTCGCGCTCGATGTGGCCGGCGTCGAAATGGCCGCCAATGACCAGCACCGGCCGGTCGGCAAAGCGTGCAAACAGCTCGCGCCGCGTTTGGACCGCCTGGCTGGCGTCGGAATCGACGGTCGAGGACCAGTCGAGATGGGCCATCTGGCAGGGGTGGTGGGCGACGTCACCGGTCAAGAGGCCCTCTTCGCCCTCTGAGCGGATATGAAGGCTCATATGGCCGGGGCTGTGGCCGGGCGTCGGGATCAGGGTGATCTCGTCGCAGATCCGCGCGTTGCTGGCGACGAGGTCGGCCCGGCCGGCCTCGACGACCGGCGCGACGGAATCGGCGAAGATCGCGGCCTTGTCCGGCGCCGTGCTGTGGTCGCGCCAGTAGGCGTATTCGGTTTGGCCGAACAGGTAACGCGCGTTCTCGAAAGTCGGCACCCAGCGGCCGTCCCTGAGCCGCGTATTCCAGCCAATATGGTCGACGTGCAGGTGCGTGCACAGCACCGTGTCGATGCTGTCGGGCGGATAGCCCGCCGCGCTCAGGTCATCGAGGAACGGCCCTTGCCGGTCGTTCCAGATCGGGATGGTGCGGCCCTGCTTGTCGTTGCCAAGCCCGGTGTCGACCACGATCCGCCGCGCCGGCGTTTCCACCACCAGCGCGTGGATCGACATTTTCAGGCGGCCTTCTTCCGTGGCGAAGTGCGGGATGAGCCAAGGCAACCGCCGGATTTCCTCGCTGCCGGCCGAAGGCAGAATGAATCGCGTGTGGCCTACCGTCTCCAGTTCGACGATCTTGGTGATTTTGACCCGGCCGATCGTCCAGCGCATCCGTCGTCAACGCTTACATGGTGCCGGGGAAGGCGCCGCCGTCGAGCAGGATGTTCTGCCCCGTAATAAAGCCCGCTTTGGCGCCGCACAGGAAGGCGCAGGCCAGGCCGAACTCGTCGGGTTCGCCGAAGCGTCCGGCCGGATTGAGCTTGGCCCGTTCGGCCAGCATCGCATCGACGGTGATGCCGCGCCTTTCTGCTTCCGCCTTCGCCACCGCGCCGCGCAGCCGATCGGTGTTGAACGGCCCCGGCAATAGCGCGTTGATGGTGACATTGGCGATCACGGTCTTGCGGGCAACGCCCGCCACAAAGCCGGTCAGGCCGCTGCGCGCGCCGTTGGAGAGCCCCAAAACCTCGATCGGCGCCTTCACCGCGGCCGAGGTGATGTTGACGATGCGGCCGAACTTGCGCGCCATCATGCCGTCCACCGTCGCCTTGATCAGCTCGATCGGGGTCAGCATGTTGGCGTCGAGCGCCTTGATCCAGTCGTCGCGGGTCCAGTTGCGGAAGTCGCCGGGCGGTGGGCCGCCCGCATTGTTGATGAGGATGTCCGGCTCCGGGCAGGCTTTCAGCACCGCCTCGCGCCCTGCTGGTGTGGTGATGTCGCCGACGATCTCGGTCACGGTGACGCCGGGATTATTTTTGCGGATTTCGTCCGCGGTCTGCTTCAGCGCTTCCGCGCCGCGCGCGGTCAACGTGACATGCACGCCCTCATTGGCAAGCGCGATCGCGCAGGCGCGTCCCAATCCCTTGCTCGATGCGCAGACGATGGCGCGGCGGCCCTTGATACCCAGATCCACTGTTTCACTCCCGTATCATTCTTCAGGTGGTTTGCGCGGCGACTTTATCCAACCGCGGTGGCCGAGGTAAGGGGTCCGCCTTTGCGCCAATGTGGCGGTTCGGAAGTTCGCATCATTGCCGCCGCGCGCCCGTCATGCGAACTTCTGAACCGAAGCCACACTAGATCAATAATTTGCCAGTGTCCCTTCGATTTCGAAGTTCGTAAACGAGACGCCGCAATATGATACGAACTTCGAAATCGGGACACTAGTCGAAATGGTCTATATTGATGGGCGCATATCGCGCGTTTGTGAGGATTGTGCCATGCCCGACCTGTTTGATGTCAGCAAGGAAGTCGTTCTGATCACCGGGGCTTCGCAGGGGCTCGGGCGGCAGTTCGCGCGCGTGCTTTCGGCCCATGGCGCTGCGGTGGCGCTGGCCGCGCGGCAGACCGGCAAGCTGAAGGGGCTGGAAGAGGAGATCAAGGCCAAAGGCGGCCGCGCCGCCGCGGTCGCGATGGACGTCACCAGCGGCGCCTCGATCGTCAGCGCGATCGATGCGGCGGAAGCAGCGCTCGGCCCCGTCACCGTGCTGATCAACAATGCCGGGATCGCGATCGAGAAACCGGCGATCGAGCAGACCGAAGCGGACTGGGACGCCGTGATCGGCGCCAACCTCAAGGGCGCCTATTTCACCGCGACCGAAATGGCGCGGCGAATGATCGCGCGCAAGCAGGAGGGCAACATCATCAATGTGGCCTCTGTGCTCGGTTTCGGCGTCATGAAGTTCTTGTCGCCCTACACGATCTCCAAGGCCGGCATCGTGCAGGCGACCAAAGCGATGGCGCTCGAGCTTGCAGGCAACCGCATCCGCGTCAATGCGATCGCGCCGGGCTATATCGATACCGAGATCAACCACGATTTCTGGTCGACGCCGGGCGGCGAAAAGCTGACCAAGCGGATTCCGCAGCGGCGCGTCGGCAACGAGTCCGATCTCGACGGCGCGATCATGCTGCTCGCTTCATCCGCCTCGCGCTACATGACCGGCAGCGTCATTACCGTGGATGGCGGATTTCTGCTGACGTAAATTCCTCGTCGTCCCGGACAAGCAAGCGAAGCGCGCGCCGATCCGGGACCTATAACCACCGATATTGACTATTGAAGCAAAACGGGGCCACAGCTCAATATTACCTCGCACGCCAGTGGATATGGGTCCCCGCTTTCGCGGGGACGACAGTTGGCATTTTATCGCCTCAGCTCGTCCGCAACTCCGCCTTGATCATGTCGGCGGCCTTTTCGCCGATCATGATGGTGGGCGCGTTGGTGTTGCCGCCGATCAGGTTCGGCATGATCGAGGCATCGACCACGCGCAGCCCTTCAAGGCCGTAAACCCTGAGCTTGGGGTCGACCACGGCGAGCGGATCGTTCGTACCCATCTTGCAGGTGCCGACCGGGTGATAGACGGTATCGACATGGTTGCGCAGGACATCGCGGATCTGCGCGTCGGTCCTGACATCTGCGGTGACGGTGTCGGTTTTTTGCAGCGCTTTCAGCGCGGGCGCATCGAGCAGGCGTTTCGTCATTTTGAAACCAGCCACCATCGTGTCGAGGTCGGCTTCCTCGCCGAAGAAATTCGGGTCGATCGCCGGCGGCGCCAACGGATCGGCGCTTTGCAGCCAGACGCTGCCGCGGCTCTTCGGGCGCAGCACGCAGACGTGGCAGGAAAAGCCGGTGCCCCAGCGCGGCTTGCGGCCGTGATCGGCCACCATCGCCGTGCAGAAATGCAATTGAATGTCCGGCAACACGAGGTCAGGCCGCGTCTTGAGGAATCCGCCGCATTCGGCGACGTTCGATGTCATCGGTCCGCGCCGCTCGCGGCGATATTGGGCGATACCCTTGAAGATCCGCGCAATGCCGCTAAACGACAGGCCGGCGAAATGCGGCGCATCCGAAGTGAAGCCGAATACGAAGTCCGGATGGTCCTGCAAGTTCTGGCCGACGCCGGGCAGATGATGCACAGACGCGATGCCGTGTTTTCCGAGCGCGGCTGCATCGCCAATGCCCGACAGCATCAGAAGCTGAGGGCTCTGGAACGCGCCGCCGGATAATATCACTTCACGTCTTGCGCGAATTTGCTTGACGTCCTTGCCCTGGCGGAATTCGACGCCGATCGCGCGCTTGCCTTCGAACAGGATGCGGGTCGCCTGCGCGTTGGTTTCGACATGCAGATTGGCGCGGCTGTTCATGAAGGGATGGATGTAGCCGCGGGCAGCGCTCCAGCGCTCGCCGTTCTTTTGCGTCAGCTGGTAGGTGCCGAGACCTTCCTGCTCTTCGGCGTTGAAATCTTCGCGGATACGGAATTGCGCCTCGCGCGCCGCCTCGAGATAGATCTCGCGGACGGGATTGTCGCTCTGCGATCCCGTCACGTGCAGCGGGCCGCCCTTCCCATGATAGGGGCCGTCGAGTTCCGAATTGTCTTCCGAACGTTTGAAATAGGGCAGCACGTCGGCATAGGACCAGCCGCTGTTGCCGAGGCGGGCCCATCCGTCGTAGTCGGCCTTGTGGCCGCGGATATAGACCATCGCGTTGATCGCCGAGGAGCCGCCGAGGCCCTTGCCGCGCGGCTGATAGCCGACGCGGCCGTTGAGGCCCGCTTGCGGCACCGTGTTGAACGCCCAGTTGTTGGTCTTGCCGGCGATCATCAGGATCATCGCACCGGGCGTGGTCACCACCCAGTTGTCGTCCGTGCCACCGGCCTCGAGCAGCGCCACCGACGTTCCCGGATCTTCCGACAGGCGGCTTGCGACCGCGCAACCACCGGAACCACCGCCCACGACGACAAAATCGAAGCTTTCCATGCCCGCTCCCCCTCAGCTCTGCTTTTGAGCCGGAGGCTGGGCCTTTATGGAAATTCTGGCAAGGGCGGCGTTTTCGGCCATTTTGGTCGCCGAAGCGCGCAATCTGGCGTCGTTTGCCGTCACAAAATCCTTAAAAGTAGCCCGGCGGCCCTTTCCAAAGCGGGCGTGCGTTGGTACATACCGCCCGCGACCCCAAGGCCTTCTGGCCAAGGGTTGCCTTCTCAGGAAGTCTCTGGACGGAAGCGGCGCCCTCGGGCGTTGCCGCGGCTGTTTCGGCTTTCGGAAAAGGCGCGCAAAGGTTTATCGCGGGGTGGAGCAGCCCGGTAGCTCGTCAGGCTCATAACCTGAAGGTCATAGGTTCAAATCCTATCCCCGCAACCA
>NZ_JBAVCF010000217.1:0-2841 GCF_049586575.1 Bradyrhizobium sp. | reverse complement strand
TCGACAGACCATCCGGACCAGTCTTCGGTTAAGCTATGCTTTAGATAATGAGCCAACGCCTGCGCGAACTCGATTGCACCCTTGGGGCTGCAAAAATCGTCCCCCCGATAGTCAAGTAATGAGTCATCTTTTGTAGTGTAATCGAAAAAGAAACGCATCGTTTGCCACCTCACCTTAGATCAATCTGCCTGTCGGCGAATTGTTCGCATTCCGAGGTTGGTGCTTATACGTATGGGATGTTTTATCCGATTTAACCCATCCAGCTTAATTTTAGCGACGCTGGTTATCAACCCTCAGAAACTCGTCTTAGGAATGAGTTCAGCGCACTTTTTTCACAAAATGCCGCGTGGCGTGGAAGGTTGAATACGGTTAGTTGACTGCGCACCGCTGAAGAGGGTTCCTCGCTGCGGCGGTCCATCCCATTTGCGGCGTGGGGCTCGGCGGCTGCTAAGCCTTTCCTTACGGTCCTATGCTAGGTTCAATTAGACCGGCATCTGCACCGCCGGTCATCGCCACTTGGCCCTGGCCGGTTCTATCGACCAGGGCCCTTTTTCATTCGTAATAATGCTCCCCCAAAAGCTGCGGAGTACTTCTGTTCGCTTACGTCGTCAACTTGTCACTACGTGTCTCTCCATCCGCGACACCGATACCGTCCAGGTAAAGATTTGGACGAGAAGACGGATTGCCGGCGAGGATCCGGCTCGACCAAGACACTGAGTTTGTGTCACGCGACTAGGATCTGTGGACGCACCAACATGGCGTCACGCTCGACTTCTCAGGCCGGGTAAGCCGACGGACATCAATCCGCGTCTCGGTCGCACGTAACGGTGTATTCGAAACCGCATGTGCGGCAGCGGAAGTAATCTTCGGCTTTCGTGCCCCCTCCGACGGGCAGCAACCGTGCTCGGCGTTCGTAGTCAACCCAGCAACGAGGGCATTGAAAATCCGCGCCGACCTGCGGCCTAAACTCGACCGCGCGTTTCGCCGCGACGCTGATTTCTTTGCGCTCCGCTCCTATTTCCACCTTCCGGGCGTCTAGTTCAGCCTCTTCCTGATCGAGTGCCGCAAGGCGCGATTGCGCATTTTGCGCTATTCCTGTTGCGACATTCAGCAGTTCGTTGGATATTGAGACCATCAGATGCCCCGCGTCCCTTCCGAGGAACGCATACTACATCAAAGCTGAGCTGGCCAAAATGCAGGGTGGTGGGTGCGCATGGCGATCGCCGCCCCTCCAATGGGCGCCGAGCGCTCCTGGAAAGGGGCGCGTCATGACGGCGCTGGTGAGAGGCCGTCGAGGGCCAAACAGGCGGCCGGAATTCGGTGTCAGTTATCTAGCGAACATGGTCGTGTGGGGGCCGACTCTTAAGCAGCCCGGATACCTGCAATAAATCCATCGACCTCAACGCGCAGATCGTCGGATTGACGGGAGAGGCGGCTGGCCGCCACGAGGATTTCATTGGCCTCGTTCTTCGTCGCAGCAGACTCGTCCTCCACGTTAGCGATGGCATGAACTGCTTCTATCGCAGTTGACAACGCCTGATGCGCATTTTGTGCGATTGTGCGAGCCGCTGCCCGTTGCTGGTCAACCGCAGCGGCAACTGATGCGGTGATCGCACTCATTTCCCCACTCCTCGTGACGATGTCCTTGATGGCTGACACCATATTGCCGGCAACCGACTGTATTTTGAATACTTGGTTTTCTATTATTTCGGTGGCATTGCCAGTTTGCGACGCCAAGGCTTTGACTTCACCGGCGACGACAGCAAAGCCTCGTCCTGCTTGTCCGGCGCGCGCGGCCTCAATGGTGGCATTGAGCGCCAATAGGTTCGTATGCTCGGCGATCTGCTTGATTAGACTGACAACTCGCTCAATCTCGCGCGCGTCAGCCGCGAGCGCTTGTGCCGCTTTGTTGGTGGACTGAGCATCTTCGGTAGTCCTCGTCGAGAGATTGGATGAATTGATCGCACTTTGACCAATTGCATCGATGGACAACGTAAGCTCCTCCGCGGCATTGGCGACAATCTCAATATTGGCAGAGGCTTGCTGCGCGGCAACCTTAACGTCTCCTGATATCTCACCAGCCCGCTTTGTCCGATTGAACATCGTTTCTGCGCTCAGCTTCAGACCAGCGGCCGCGGCAGCCAGGGTCGACGTGAGTTCGGTAGCTGAAAGGTCGAAGTGCCGATTCAATTCCTCAATAGTCCTGGTCCGACGCTCTTTATGACCCCGCTCTGTTTCGTTCTCCCGGGCAAGGCGATCGGCTTTGATCTTATTATCTTTGAATACTTGTACGGCTTTGGCCATTTCGCCTATTTCATTGCGACGCCCAGCGTAAGGAATCACGACATCGACGTTGCCCTCCGCGAGAGCTCGCATGGCCCTGGTCATTTGCCGGACCGGGCGAGCAATACCTCTACCGATGACGAAGGCTAACGCTAACCCCGCGACAATCGCGCCCAGTGACGCCAAATTGCCGAACCAGCGCGCCGAAGCCACGGTCAACAGCATGCCGCCCACCGTGCCGAGCTGCGCTTCCGTCGCGGTCAGACGGACCTGGTCGGTTGCCTCAATCAGGGCCACCGCCGCAGAATTACGGTCGGTAGTTGCCTGAGCAAATCTGTCCGTGGCTCGGATAAGACCACCCACTGCTCTTTTGTACCGACCAAATGGCTCCGACATAGCGTTCAGAAAACGCTGCACTCGGCGGTTATCGACTTTTCGCGCCTGCAAGGCTTGCAACGCTCGGCCCATTGCCTCCAGGTCCGTGCGCGCGATATCCGAATCGGCCGGGTTGCGTGACGCCAAAAATCGCGTGGCACTCTCGTCGCTGCTATGGAACGC
>NZ_JBAVCF010000216.1:0-13500 GCF_049586575.1 Bradyrhizobium sp. | reverse complement strand
GTCCGAGACGCGGCGTTCGCCCAAAGCCGTGAGAGACGGTTTCTCCACCAGCTGCATCGGGCGAGACGCGTCTATGCCGTTGGCATCCGGCACAACCGGCGCGCGAGCGGCGCTGCGAACATACTCGCTCTCGCCACCGTCGGGTGAGGCGGTCTTTCGCGCGGTTGAAGGCCACGGCGGCATCGATACCGTCGCGCCCGCGACTTCGTCAGTAACGCGGGTCGTACATCTGCCGCTCGATATACGCCATCATGTCGTTCGGCTTCGGCGCTGTCGCCAGGCCGCGTTTATAGGCAACGTCGGCCACCGCAGCGGCGATATGAGCCGAGACCTCACGGATCCGGGGCAGCGCCGGATAAAGGCTACCCTGTTCGATATCGTCATGGGTGACGAGACAGGCCAGCGTGTGGGCGGCGGCCATGAACATCTCATCGGTCACGAGATTCGATCCGCTCGCGATCGCGCCGAGGCCGACGCCGGGGAAGATGTATGAATTGTTGCCCTGGCGCGGCACGAAGGTCTTGTCGTCGAGTTTCACCGGATCGTAAGGGCTGCCGCAGGCGAACAGCGCCCGGCCGCCGGTGTGACGATAGGCTTCTTCGGCCGAACATTCCGCCTTCGAAGTCGGGTTGGAGAGCGCGAACACGATCGGCCGGTGGTTGATCTCGGCCATCGCCTGAAGCACTTCGGGCGAAAAGGCGCCGCCGACAGCGGCGACGCCGATGATCGCGGTGGGCTTGAGGGTGCGGATCGCGGTGAGGAAGTCGTCGACCGGCGCATGATCATGCGCATAGCGCAGCTTGTGCTCGGTCAGGCCTGCGCGGTTCTTCACGACGAGGCCGCGCGAATCCACCAGCCAGTTGCGCTTGATCGCGTCAGTTTCCGAAACGCCCTCGGCGATCATCGCAGAGACGATGAGATCGGCGATGCCGGTCGCCGCCTCGCCGGCGCCAAGGAACAGGATCCGCTGATCAGCGAGTTTGCCGCCGCTGACGCGCAAGGCCGAGAATAGCCCCGCCAGCGCGACCGCTGCCGTTCCCTGGATGTCGTCGTTGAAGACGGGAATGTCTTCCCGGTATTTGTGCAAAAGGCGGAATGCCGAGTGATTGGCAAAGTCCTCGAACTGGATCAGCACGCCGGGGAAGGCGGCTCGGGCCGCGGTAATGAATTCATCCACGAATTCGTCATAGGCGTTGCCGGTCAGCCGCTTCTGCCGCAAGCCGATATAGTAGCGGTCGTTCAGGAGATCCTGGTTGTTGGTGCCGACATCCAGCATGACCGGCAGGCAATGTTCTGGATCGATCCCGGCGCATGCCGAGTAAAGCGAGAGCTTGCCGACCGGGATGCCCATGCCGTGCGCTCCGAGATCGCCTAGCCCCAGGATTCGCTCGCCGTCGGTGACGACGATCAGCTTGGCCGGATAGGGCCAGTTGGCCAGGAGTTCGGCGATCCGCCCTCGATCGGTCGCGCTGATGAACATGCCGCGCGGACGCTGGAAGATCAGGCCATAACGCTGGCAGGCAAGGCCCACCGTCGGGGTGTAGATCAGCGGCTGGATTTCATCGATATTGTCGCAAACGACCCGAAAGAACAGTTCTTCATTGCGGTCGTGCAGCGAGTTGAGCGCGATGTATTTTTCCAGGTCGTTGGGAAGGCTGCGCAGGTTGGTCAGAACGCGTGCGACCTGCTCCTCCATTGAGAGCACATGCGCCGGCAGGAAGCCGCGTAAACCAAGCGCGTCCCGCTCGGCTTCGGTGAAAGCCGTTCCCTTGTTGAGTAACGGGTCGCGCAACAGCGCCAGGCCGCGCGGCGAATCCGAGATACGCGAATTTGGAGTCGCCCGAGCTGACGCGATCATGTCGTTTCCTCTCTTTTCTTTTTAGCTTCTTGTCTTTTTTACTGTTGGCTTTCGCCCATACCGAAGAGGAGACCAGAATGGCCCACCGTGCAACCGTGTTGCATTGACCAGAATTTACCGCTGAAAGCAACACTGGCCATCGGCCCGCGCCGGGTCACAAGAAGATGATGCCGGTCAGATATTGCTGCCATGTCAGATCTGCCATGACGGCAGATGTTGCATCCGAACCGAATTGACTCCCAGTGAAACGATCCTATGACTTGGGTCATAATCTGCACCGCAAAACGTGATCGATTTTTGTTCATTGCAGCGCGAGATAAAACAACCGAAAAGCTCATCCATGCGTATCATCACCGTCGCTGCCGCTCAAATGGGCCCCATTCAGCGCGCGGAAAGCCGTCAAACCGTCATCCCGCGCATGATCGCCCTGATGGACGAAGCCAAGGCGCGCGGGGCGGATCTGATTGTCTATCCGGAGCTGGCGCTCACCACGTTTTTCCCGCGATGGTACATGGAGGACCAGGCCGAGGTCGATGCCTGGTTCGAGCGCGAGATACCGAACGCAGCGGCGATGCCGCTGTTTGCCCGCGCCGCCGGACATCACTTCAATACCTGCATCCTCACCGACAAGTCAGGGAAAATCGTCGGCAAGTATCGCAAGACACATTTGCCGGGTCATTCCGAATTCGATCCCGAGCGCGCCTTTCAGCACCTGGAGAAGCGCTATTTCGAGCCCGGCGACACCGGCTTTCCGGTGTGGCGCACGATGGGCGGCATCTTCGGCATGGCGATCTGCAACGACCGGCGCTGGCCCGAGACCTATCGCGTGATGGGGCTGCAAGGGGTGGAGATGGTCGTGCTCGGCTACAACACGCCTTCGGTCAATCCGCAGAACAGCGAGGAGGGGCCTTCGAGGCGGCTCTTCCACAATCGTCTGTCCGTCCAGTCGGGCGCGTATCAGAACGCGACCTGGGTAGTTGCGGTCGCCAAGGCCGGCGTCGAGGACGGCTTTCCGCTGATCGGCGGCAGCCTCATTGTCGACCCCGATGGCGAGATTGTCGCGGAAGCCAGGACCGAGGGCGATGAGCTGTTGGTCCACCCATGCGATCTCGATGCGACCGCCTTCGGCAAACAGACGATCTTTGACTTCGCCAGCCATCGCCGCGTCGAGCACTACGGTCTCATCACCAGCCGGGTCGGTGCCATTCCGCCGCCGGAAGAGTAAGAAGATGACTTTCGCGCTCGATCATGTCGTGATCAACACCCTGTTCGACATGGACCGCGCCGCCGCGCTGATGTCCCAGCTCGGCTTCACCTTGACGCCGCGCGGCTACCATTCGCTCGGCTCGATCAATCATCTCGTCATGTTCGAACATGATTATCTGGAACTGATCGGGTTGCCGACGGGAACCGACGTCGTGCGCAAAGACGTCCTGGAAAGTCCGCGCGGATTGAATGGGCTGGTGTTTCGGGCCAAGGACATCGACGCAAGCCAAAGCGCATTGCGCGGCGGCGGTCTCGCCATGCTCGAGCCGCAGAGTTTTTCACGGCCGGTCACGATCGATGGCGTCGAACACCTTGCGCGCTTTCGCACGGTTCGCACCGCGCCGGAATTGTTTGAGGCAGGCCGCGTCTATTACTGCAAGCACTACACACCGGAGCTGGTCTGGCATCGTCCGTGGATGTCGCATCCCAATGGCGTTCGGGCGTTGAGTGAACTGGTGATTGTGACTTCGAACATCGAAGTCGACGCGCCGCGCTATGCCAAGGCGGCTCAATCGCCGGCGGAAAGACAGGGAGACGGCTGGACCATCGCGTTGCCCGGTGGCTTTCGCCTCAGCTTGATTTCATCCGAGCGTTATCGTGAGCGTTATGGCGAACGATGTGTCGAGGCCAACGGCCGTCACGGCTTCTTCGGCGCTGTCGTATTCGATACGCCGGATCTTGCCCGCATCCGTGATCTCGCTTCCTCCATTCCGGATCTGCGTGTTGGCATAGAACAGACTTCGCTGGCGGTGCTGATTCCGTTCCTCGATACGCTGCTCGAATTTCGCGCGCAGCGCTAACCGGTATCACGGTGCCGCAACCGTTCTGCGGCCATGCGGTGCATCGCCTTGCGGTCGAGCTTGTTGGTCGAAGCCAAGGGAAGGCTGCCGACGAACCAGATCGATCGCGGATGCTGGTAAGCCGGCGCGTTCGCCAGCGCGAAGGCCTTTAGCCTGGCTTCGTCGAGATCGCTGCCCTCGCGCTTGACCACGAACGCCACCGGTTTGGTGCCCTTGATGTCATCGTCAACCGGCACGACGCAGGCCTGGATCACGTCCGGATGGCTCTCCAGCATCTTTTCGACTTCGCCCGGGAAAATATTTTCACCGCCGCTGACGAACATATCGTCGGTCCGGCCGACAAAAAAATGGAAGCCGTTTTCGTCGCGGCGAAACACGTCGCTGGTGAAATAGAAGCCGTCCGCGGTAATGGGCGAGGGCACATCCCGACGATTATGGTAGCCGTTCATGATCGCCGGGCTTTTCATCTCCAGCACGCCGGGATCGGAAGGTGCGCCGTTTTCTCCGATCAATCGCACCTGCACTTTCGGGTGCGGATAGCCGACCGACATTTCCGGTTGAGGTAGGCCCCTCGGGTGAGGTCCGAAAACGACGGGGCCGCCTTCGGTGGTGCCATAGGCGTTCGTCACGGCCGCTTTCGGAAGCGCGTCGTGGATCGCTTTCATCAGGCTTTGGCTGACCGGCGCCGATCCCATTCGCAAGTATTCCACGCTGGAAAGATCGGTCGCCGCGAATCTCTCTTTGTCGTTCAGCATCATGGCGATCATCGGAGGAACTGCGGTGAGCCACGTGCAGCGATAGTCCTCGATGGCCTTGAGATAGAGTTGCGTCGTGAACTGCGGGAGCAAAATCACAGTTGCGTGGGCCGCATGCGCCAACTGGCTTATGGCGAGCGCGTTCATGTGATAGAGGGGCGCGGCGACCAGAAAGCGGTGGCGCGTCATGTCCTGCGCGGCCATGCGCTGCTCGACCACCCAGATATGACTCTGGTGCGAGAGCACGACGCCCTTGGGCCGTCCCGTCGAGCCTGACGTGTAGAGGAACATCGCCGGCTCGCGATCAGATGGTGTGGTCGGTTCAAGCGGGCCGGGTTTGAGAAAGCTCGCGAAGTCTGCCTCGCCGCTGCCACTGTCGAAGCAGATGCGCGGCAAGTCCTTTGGCGCGCTGTCAAGGCGCTGAGCATCGCAAAAAACGAGATTGGCGCCAGAGTCGTGAACAATGTAGTCGATCGTCGCCGGCGGGAATTTGAAATTGACCGGCACGGCAACGAAGCCGGCGCGCATGATTCCGTGGACGGTCGTGAGATATTCGAAACGATTGGCCGAGAGGACGGCGACCCGTTCTCCGCGCGCAAGACCGCGCGCCGTAAGCCCTCGCGCGACCGCATTAGCCTGCTCTTCGAAATCACGGTAGCTGAAACGGCGCACCTCGCCCGTGCCCAGATCGATGATTGCGACCTTGTCGGGATCGCCGTCCTTTGACGTCAGGGCTCCCAGATTCGAAAACGAAGGGATACCGGGCACGACTAGTGGTCCGATTCTAGCATTTGCGTCCCTTCGCAGCGGCCACTCGTGTCCCTGTCAGGCTGGCGGCGCAGTCAGGTAAGTGCCGCGGCCGCTCGCGAGCAGGCGGCCTTCCTTGTCGAAGACTTTTGCTTCGGCAACCGAGAACTGCTTCCCGAAATTCACGACCTCACCACGGATTGTCAGCACGCCAGGCATCGCCGCTCGATGATAATCGACGCGCAGATCGATGGTCGGAACGCCGCGGCCGGTCTTCGACACCATCGCCCAATCGGCGGTGAGGTCTACAAGCGCAGCCAGAATGCCGCCGTGGGTGTAGCCACGATCGGGATTGACCACCCACTCCTCGCGCCAGGTTGCGGTCAGCTCGATCGTACCTTCGCCAACCGCCATCACCTTCAGGCCAAGCCATTGATGGTAGGGGCCGCGGGATAGCAGCTTCTGGACGTCCTCGACGCTGGGAATTTCACTCATCTTACAAAAACCTTTTATCCTGGTTCATCGCACGTCAGCGTCTCAAGGCACAACCACCACTTTGCCGATGACCTCGCGATCCTGGATCAGGCGCAAGCCCTCCGCGGCCTTTTCCAGCGGCAGCACCGCGTCGATCACGGGGGCGATCTTCTTCTCCGCGATCATTTTCATCAGATCCGTCAGGTTGTCCTCATAGAAGCTGTTGGAGCCGATCACTTTCAGCTCGAAGCTCCAGATATATCGCAGGTCTTCCTTCGGATCGTGTCCGGCGGTCGCGCCGCAAACCAGAAGGCTGCCGCCACGCTTGAGGCAGCGCAGCGACGGCACCCAGGTGTCGCCGCCGGTGAAATTGATCACGACATCGACGCCGCCGTCATAGGTGCGGCGTTGCGGCTTGCCGTATTTCTCGATCGCCCATTTCGAGAAATCCACTTCCTTGTAGTTGATCGCCTCGTCGGCGCCCATCGCCTTGAGCTTGTCCATCTTCTCCGCGCTGCTCGCGCAGGCGATGACTTCGGCGCCCAGGAGTTTGCTGAGGATGACGCAGCCGGTGCCGACGCCGCCGCTGGCGCCGAGGATCAGAACGCGATCGCCCTTTTTGATCGTGTTATGGGTGATCAGCATGCGGTGCGCAGTGCCGTAGGCGACCGGCAGAGAGGCCGCTTCCTCGAAGCTGACGCCATCCGGCATGGCGATCAACTGGTCGGCTTCGACGAGGCAATACTCCGCCATGCCGCCGTCGAGCATCTCGCCCATCAGGCCCTTTTTCTTGTTGAGCGGGTTGACGAGCACGCGGCTGCCGACCTTCCAGCCAGAGACGCCTTCGCCGATCTCGACGATTTCGCCGGCCATGTCGAGGCCGATCACCACCGGCAGCGGCACCTTGATGCCGGGCATGCCTTTCACTGTGAAGACGTCGTGGTAATTGAACGACGAAGCCCGCACGCGGATCACGACGCTTCCGGCTCTTGCCTTCGGTTTCGGATGGTCCGTCACCAGCTTCAGATTTTCCAATCCGCCGTGCTCGCGCAGAAGCAGCGCCTTCATCGTCTCTGACATTTCGTTATCCCGTTTAATACGATCCCGGCGCGCGCGTCAGGCGCAGGACTTTCAGATTTCGCCGGCAGTTTGCTGAGGGACGCCGCAATATCAAGCCGAATTCCTCGCAACCCACCCATTCGGGGAAGGATTTCGCATTTCGATGGGTCGAAGCGCAATAGCTTTCCACGGGATGAAGGAGTTCAGCATGCATCCTGGATCGCAGCTTCGACGATCGTGCCGATCGCCGAAGAAAGCTGGACACCCCGGCCCTTGGCAAAGTGCGCGACGACGCTTTTCAGAACGGTCTGGAGCTGTTCCGGCGTCACCGTCCCTTGCGCTGGCGCCCTGAGCGGCAGGCATTCAGTCAGTAGCTGATTTTCAAGTCTCTCAGCTGCCAATTCCAGTGCCTTGACTTGCGAGCGGAACGGTTCGGTGGCGTTGTTTGGCGCAGGCTGCGGTCCCGTCTTCAATCCCGAACGGATGGCGCGTAGGGGACGCACGATCTGTTCACGCCAAGGGCGGCAGGCCTCGTCCAATACCCGGATATCTTCTGCCGTCAATAAAAGGCGATGTTTGATCGCGGCGAAGGTCGCTATCAGTAAGATCATCACGTCGACGCCCGCCTCGTTCTGCAACGTGAGGCAGGCTTCCGCAACGCCGGGCTTGGCGTAGATGGCCAGCGCGAATGCCCAGCTATCCGCCTCAAGCTCGGACCGCGCTGACGCCATTAGTTGTCATTCTTGATCGAGTTCAATCCGCCCCAGCGGCTGACGGCGGTGTTCTCGATGTCAAAGAGGTCGAGCACCCGTCCCAGCGTGTGGTCGACCATCTGCTCGAGGCTCGCCGGTCGCGCATAGAATGCCGGCACGGGTGGGTAGACGATCGCCCCCATTTCGGTCGCCGCCGTCATCGAGCGCAAATGGCCGAGGTGGAGCGGGGCTTCGCGAACCAGCAGAACCAGCCGCCGCCGTTCCTTGAGGGCGACGTCAGCGGCGCGCGTGACCAGGGAGGAAGTCGCGCCCGAAGTGATCTCGGCGAGGCTTCGCATCGAGCATGGCGCAATCACCATGCCCATCGTCTTGAACGATCCACTGGCGATCGAGGCGCCGATATTGTCGACGGGATGAACGAGGCTCGCCAGTGCCGAAACCTCGGCGAGGCCAACGTCCAGCTCCTGAGTTAAGGTAATCTTGGCCGACCGGCTCATCACGAGATGGGTTTCGACGCCGGTATTTTGCAACAGCCGCAGCAAGCGGACGCCGTAGATCGCTCCGGAAGCGCCGGTGATGCCGACGATCAAGCGCCGCGGATGTGAGTTCATCGAAAACAGCACCAATTAGAACAAAGTGAGCGCTACTCCGGTCGTGGATAGCACAGACTACAGGCTGCGTTAAGTTAACGGGAAATTGGGCCCCTTTCGGAGGCTGCCGCCTTGCGCTAGCCTCAAGCCATGAGACTTCCACGTCGTCGTTTTTTGCATCTCGCTGCCGGTATTGCGGCGCTGCCGGCCTTCCCGGATTTGGCAAGGGCGCAATCCTATCCGGCCCGGACCGTTCGGGTGATCGTGCCCTATTCGCCCGGTGGCCCGACCGACGTCTGCGCGCGGCTGATCGCGCAAAAACTGTCCGATCGGTTGGGCAAGCAGTTCTATGTCGAGGATATCGTCGGGGCCGGCGGCAATATAGGCACTGGACAAGCGGCAAGAGCGGCGCCGGACGGCTACACGATCCTCGTCACGGTGAACAGTTACGTCATCAATCCGACCCTGTATGACAAGGTTTCCTACGACCCGCTCAGGGATTTTGAAGCGGTGACAGAGGTGGCCATCTTCCAGTCGGCGATGTTCGTCCATCCGTCTCTGCCGGCACGTTCCGTTGCCGAGCTGGTGGCGCTCATCAAAGCCAACCCGAACAAGTACAGCTTTGCCTCGCCGGGATTCGGAACGCCATCGCACCTCCTTGGCGAACAATTTCGCGTCGCGGCCAACGTCGATCTCGTGCACGTTCCCTATGGCGGGAGTGGCAGCGCCGTTACAGCAGCGGTGGGAGGCTACCCATCGATCGGCTTCGCGGCCTTATCGGCGGCACTCCCGTTCATCCAGGACGGCAAATTGCGCGCGCTGGCGGTGATGAGCCAACACAGGTCGCAGGCGCTTCCTGACCTGCCTACCATCGCCGAAGCCGGATATCCGGAACTCGACGGCGACGCCTGGGTCGGCGTTCTGATTCCGGCCGGCACGCCGAAAGACGTGACCGCGCGGCTTTATCGGGAGATCGCTGAAATCATCGATGATCCCGATACGAAGGAGCGGCTGGCGGCGCTCGGCCTTGAGCCTATCGGCAATAGTCCCGAGCAATTTTCCGCTCAGTTGAAGGTCGAGATGGAGAAGTGGACCAAAATCATTCGAGCCGCGAAAATCAAGGTCGAGTAGCGCGCGATAAAGATCGCTCCGCGCCGCTCGGCCTCGTATCGGCTAAACCGCCTTGGCTGGTTCGGCAGCAGGCCCGTCGATTTGCGGGACTGGAATCCCAGGGTCGATCGGCTGCAAGTCGCGGCGCATGTACTGGTTGGAATTGCCATTGAACAGCGTGCCGACCACGCCGCGATCGAGATCGCTGGTGCCGAACAGCGCGTCGCAGATCGGAAAGGTAAGGTTGAAATTGCGCGTCTGCATGAAGCCGAGCACGTGATGGATGGTGTGCATGCGGCGGACCGTGTTGATGAGCGGGATATAATTCAAATAGGGATGGCGGGCGTCGTCGAGATGCGAGAGCGTGTGCAGGCCTTCGTACATCAGGTAATAGGCGGCCATCGTAAACACCGCGATGTAGGCGGCATTCGCGGAAATCGCCAGTCCGAGCAGGAGAGCCGGTGGAAGCGCTGCCAGTACAAAGCCGAGCGGTGCGAAGGGAGGGAACAACAACGCCCGCCATTCCCGGTGACCATGGTAGGTAAGGTCGTGATGGGTGAAGAACTGGTGATGCACGGTGCAGTGGCGCTTGTAGATCATCTCCAGCCCCTTGACCGGGCGGTGCAGGATGTAGCGGTGCGCGGCCCATTCGATCCAGTTGCCGAACAATGCGATCGGAATCACCAGAAGCCATAGCCAACCGGCGTCATGGATCCGGTTCCAGCAGAACCACATCGCAGCGCCGGTGACGAGCAGCGTGAAGGCGAGATGCATGGCGCCGTGATACCATGGCGGTGTTTCGGCAATGAATCTGTCGCGGAATTGACGCTGGCGTTCTTGTTCGCGGCGGTCCCGGCTCTCGTTCTGGAATACCACGTCCATGTCGTTCTCCCTCCTTGTGTCCCGTCGGTGGGACGGCCGCTCAATGGCGATTGCTGGAGAGCATATTCCGGTCAAGGGCTGGTTGGGCTTCGCTGCGCCGCGGAGGATTTATCATTCTGGATGATTTTTTGCGTGCCGACACATACCGGTCACCAGCAATCCGGGCTATCTTCAAGCCCGTGGACTGCCAGACGAACAGGCTTTGCGAGAGAAGCGCGGCTGGTTCGGAGAACCGAAAATCATGACCAAGGCCTTGAGCATTCTCCGTGGCCGTTTCGGACGCGTCGCCCTCCTCGACATGGACACCTCGCTGGTGGACCATGCGCACCCGCATTTTCATCTCATTTTCAAGGCGAGCGGTCCCGATCAGAATTTCGTCATCGAAGGCGAGCGGGTACCTTTGAGCAACGAAATGCTGGTCGCCGTCAATTCGTGGCAGCAGCATGCCTACGTGCATCGGCGGGACGCGGACCGTACCCTGTTTCTCGCGCTGTATGTCGAGCCCGGCTGGTTGGTGCAGGCGGACCGGGCCTTCTCGGGTTGCGCCGCATCGGGGTTTTTTCCGCGTGCCGGCATCCCGATCACAAGAGAGATCGAGCGCCTTCGAACCGATCTGGTTCAGCGCATGGCCGATCCCTTCGATGCCCACGACGACCTGCCTGAGCAGATATTGAAGCTTTGCCTGACCGTTTCGCACGGCTTTTCAGCGTGGCGCGAGCAAGGAGCAGGCGCGGCAGGCAATAACGGCGCCAGGGATTATCGCGTCAGCCGCGCGCTGCGGCATATGCGAGAGCACGCGGCCGAAGCGGTCGATCTCGACGATGTCGCACGCGCCGCGGGACTTTCCCGTCCGCACTTCAATCACCTGTTCCGCCATTGCACCGGCGTGAGCCCGCGGCTGTACGCCAACGCGCTTCGCGTTGAATCGGCGGTTGGCCGCCTGCGGTTGCAGCGGGACGAGATCGGTGGCATTTCCGAAGACCTCGGGTTCAGCGCGCAGAGCAATTTCACCCGATTCTTTCAGCAGCACACCGGGACCTCGCCGAACCAGTATCGGCGAGTCATGGCAGATCTCGGCTGACCGGCACGACGGAGCAGACCATGGAAGCAAGGCGTTCCAACACGGATACGGCCGGTGGAACCGCGCATCCCGATTTGCGCGACTGGTTGCGTCAGCTTTTAGCCGGAGGCCGTCTGGCGGTCGCGCAAAAAGGTATTTCGCTGACCGACGAATTGGCGGCGGTCGCCAAGAGACTGGAAAATGAGCGCGCGGTGCTGTTTCCGGAACCCGATCGGCACGCCATCCCCGTGGTCGCCAATCTCTTTGTCGACCGCAGCTGGATTGCAGATGCGCTGAGAGTTCCCGCTGCCAAGTTGCTTTCGAGTTTCCAGAACGCCGTACGTCATCCGCTGCCATGGGTCGAGGTCGCAGCCGCGCCGGCGCAGGAGGTCGTTCACCAGAAGGTCGATCTGCTCAAGCAATTGCCGATCCCCAAACACAATGAACTTGACAGCGGGCCTTACATCACGGCGGCGCTCCTGATCGCACGAAATCCGAAAACGGGAATCCAGAACGTCTCGATCCACCGCTGTCAGGTGAGCGGGCCCGA
This sequence comes from Bradyrhizobium sp., assembly GCF_049586575.1. GTDB lineage: Bacteria > Pseudomonadota > Alphaproteobacteria > Rhizobiales > Xanthobacteraceae > Bradyrhizobium. Next base: position 1,636 of record NZ_JBAVCF010000216.1, on the reverse strand, counting down.
TCGCATCGGCGTGTTGCTGTTGCCCCGGCATACGCTGCATTACTTCCGGATGGCAGAGGAGGCAGGCGAAGGGTTGGAGATCGCGCTTGTGATCGGCGTGCATCCGGCCTGCATTCTCGCCTCGCAGGCGATCGCGGCGCTCGACAGTGACGAAATGGAAATCGCAGGCGCATTGCTTGGCCGCCCGGTCGAGATGGTCAAGTGCCGTAGCAACCGTGTGCGTGTGCCCGCGCATGCGGAGATTGTGATCGAAGGCCGGATTCTGCCGAAGGTACGCGAGCCCGAAGGTCCGTTCGGTGAATTCCCGCAATATTATGGGCCGCGCGCCGATCGCGAGGTGATCCAGGTCGATGCGATCACCCATCGCAAGGACGCGATTTTTCACACCATCGTCGGCGGCGGCGTCGAGCACCTGTTGCTCGGCGGTATTCCGCGCGAAGCCACGCTACTCGATTATCTGCAACGAAGCTTTCCGTCGGTGCACGACGTGCGTCTCACCCGCGGCGGTACCTGCCGCTACCACCTCGCCGTCAAGATCGACAAGAAGAGCCAGGGTGAGCCGAAGAACATTATCATGGGCGCGTTCGGCGGCCATTACGACATCAAGCAGGTCGTGGTGGTCGATATGGACGTGAATATCGATGACCAGACCGAAATTGAATGGGCGATTGCTACCCGCTTCCAGGCCGATCGTGACGTGGTCATCGTCTCGGGCGCACAGGGCTCGAAGCTCGATCCGTCTTCCGACAACGGCATCAGCGCCAAGATGGGGATCGACGCGACCAAGCCGCTTGCAACCGATCCGATGGAATTCAAACGCATTCACGTTAAGGGTGTCGAGAAGGTCGATCTCGACAAGGCATTGCAGAAAGATCCGAAAGCCGCCTTTGCGCGGATCGTCTCGGGTTGACGTCGCTCGCAGACAACCGTCAAATAACGAGCGTATGACGGCGCGCGAGGCGCGCTGATCGGGAACATTTTCGATGTCGACGGCGCTACGGATTGCGCATGGAGCCTTCGGGCGGGTCGCATTGCTCGACATGGACGAGTCGCTGGTGCGGCATGCCCATCCGCATTGCCATGTGCTGTTAAAGGTCGAAGGCGCGGACACTCAGTTCGTCGTCGGCGACGCCGTCTATCCGCTGACCAATGATACCGCCGTTCTGGTGAACGGCTGGCAGCCGCATTCCTATGTCCACTATCCGGAGCGGCCGCGCACCGTCATCCTCGCACTTTATATCGAGCCGGAGTGGCTGACGGCCTTCCGGCCGGGCTGGGCGGCCAGCGGCGCGCCCGGTTTCTTCGGTCACCCCTCCGGCGATGTCTCGCCGCATATCCGCAACCTCGCCATGAACCTGGCCGCAGATATGGTGGCCCGCCCCGAGGCCCGGGCGGCCCACGAAGCGCTGCTGTCGGATTTGATGATCGCGGTGATCGAGCGCTTTACGCCGTGGCGAAGCTTTCCGGCCTCGATCCGCGAAATGAGCGCACGCGGCGGAGACTGGCGTATCCGCAAGGCTGCGGCCTCCATGCGGTCTGAAGCCGGACGTGATGCCGCCCTCGATTCTTTCGCCAGGGACGCAGGGCTCTCGCGCTCGCACTTCTTCCGTCTGTTCGAGGCTTCGGTAGGCGTGCC
>NZ_JBAVCF010000215.1:0-26296 GCF_049586575.1 Bradyrhizobium sp. | reverse complement strand
GCTGTAGGCCGTTGCGGGGCCGGTATTTCCCCTGATCGAAATCCCCTTTGGTAACCAGACGTTAACTACGATTAGCGTCTGGTTAGAGACGAAAAGACGCGCGGAAAGCCCTCGTTTTGACACGTTGGCAGGGGAAGCCAGCCCCGGCTTTGGACGGGCCTCCCATGTGATGGATCACGGCATTTCGCGCCGGCGGTGATTGCCCGCGGTTTGCGCGCGGCCGTAGGACCGGTAGCCAATGCACTAGCAGCATTTGGCTATCGGAATATTGGGAATTTTGCGCTGAGAGGATCGCTTATGAATCCGGCCGACGTGGTTCAGTCCGCCTTGCCGCTGCCAGCTACTGACGTCTCGCTGATTACCCTGTTTTGGCAGGCTCACTGGATCGTGAAATGCGTCATGCTGGGGCTGTTGTCCTGTTCCGTCTGGGTTTGGGCGATCGCGATCGACAAGGTCATTCTCTACTCGCGCACGCGCCGCGCGATGGATCGCTTCGAGCAGGCCTTCTGGTCCGGGCAGTCGATCGAGGAGCTTTACCGCACGCTCGCCGCCAAGCCGACGCAGTCGATGGCGGCTTGTTTCGTGGCGGCAATGCGCGAATGGAAACGCTCCTTTGAAAGCCAGGCGCGCTCCTTTGCCGGCCTTCAGATGCGGATCGAAAAGGTGATGACTGTCTCGATCGCGCGCGAAATCGAGCGGCTCGAACGTCGGCTGCTGGTGCTCGCCACGGTCGGTTCGGCCGGACCTTTCGTCGGTCTGTTCGGAACCGTCTGGGGCATCATGTCGAGCTTCCAGTCGATCGCCGCGTCGAAGAATACCTCGCTGGCGGTGGTCGCCCCGGGCATCGCGGAAGCGCTTTTTGCGACCGCCATCGGCCTTATCGCCGCCATCCCGGCGACTATTTTCTACAACAAGTTCACCTCCGAGGTGAACCGGCAGGCCCAGCGGCTGGAAGGGTTCGCCGACGAATTCTCGGCGATCTTGTCGCGTCAGATCGACGAACGCGGGTGAGGGTCGGTAGCCGTATACGATGAGCTTATTATGAGCACCAAAACATGGCGATGAACATGGCTAGCTCGTCAGGGGGCGGCCGGCGCCGCGGCCGGCGCAGCGCCGTGATGGCGGAGATCAACGTCACGCCGATGGTGGACGTGATGTTGGTGCTCCTGATCATCTTCATGGTGGCGGCGCCCCTGATGACCTCGAACATCGACATCGATCTGCCGATTGCGAGCGGTGGCCGGTCCACCGCGTCCAACACCCCTCCGCTGACTTTGTCGGTGAAGCGGACCAACGGTGGTTGCAACTCGAATATCGAGCTCTATCTGGGCGATGCGCCGATTGCGGCCGCCGATCTGTTGCCTAAAATCAAGGCGATCCGCGAGACTCGGTCGGAGGCCGAGAGCGTGGTTTACCTGCGCGGCGACAGGGATGTCTGCTACACCGACATGATGAAATTGCTCGGGCAGATCCGGACCGCCGGATTCAAGGCCAATATCGTCATCATTCCCGAGCAAGGTTCTTGAGAATGCCGGTCGCGCGCGAAGCGACTTCTGGATCGAAACGGAAGGCCTGACTTGAAGGTCAAGATCGACAAGACACTGGCGGCGTCGATTGTCCTGCACGTCCTCGTGATCGGGTGGACGATGGTTTCGTTTGCGACCAAGGCCTTCGTCATGCCGGAGGAGGATGTGGTCGCGGTCGACGTGATCTCGGCCGACCAGCTCTCGCATGTCACCGCCGGCATGAAGTCGGGCAAGAAGGAAAACCCCAAACCGCTGGTGGAGAAAGTCGCCGAGGCCAAGCCTGTTGAAGACGCTGTTGGCAAGATTACCGAGAAGGCGCCGGTCGTGACCGATACCACGCCGCCGCCGCAGCCTAAACCGGTCGAAAAGCCGGTCGAGAAAAAGCCTGATCCGCCAAAACCGGTGGCCGAGGCCAAGCCGAAGGAAGAGCCGAAGCCGGTTGAGAAAAAGCCGGAGACGACCGACCCGATCGCGGAGGCCTTGAAAAAGGAAGAGAAGAAGCCGCAGGTCCAGGCCGCGAAGCCTCCGCCGCAACCGCCGAAACCGAAGGAACGTACCTTCGACCAGACCAAGATTGCGGCGTTGCTGGACAAGCGCGACCCGTCGCACCGGGCCGCGACCGGTGAGACGCTCAATTCGAACGCCGCGCTCGGAACCACCAAGGGCGCAGCCGCAGACAATTCGGCGACCTGGGGCGCGATGTTCCAGCAACAGGTCGAGCGTTGCTGGAAAAAGCCATTTGGCGGCATCGAAAGCCAGAATCCGGAAGCCGCTTTCTCGATCCGGTTGAAGCGGGACGGCACACTGGAATCGGCACCGATGCCGGAGGGCACGCCGGCGACGCCTTATCTTCGCGTCTATCAGGAGAGCGCCTTGCGCGCGATCATCGAGTGCCAGCCGTACAAACTTCCCGCGGTCTATTTTGAGGAATGGAAGTTTTTTGCGCCCGTGTTCACTGAACGAAAGAGCTGAAACGCTGAGCTTACGATCCGTATATATGACATGAAGCCGAGCCCATGACCGACAAAGATTCATTCCGCCCAACGCCGTTTCGCCTGAGCCGCCGGCAGCTCGTTTCCGGCATGGCCTCGCTTGGCGTGCTTGCGGGTGTTCCGATCGGAGCAGCCCGAGCGCAAAAACGCATCATCGTGCCGGAGGGCGAATTCGTCCCGTTGCCGATTGCCATTCCCAATTTCGTGGCGGGCACGCCATCCGACGGCGACGTCGGCGCCGGCGTGACCCAGGTGATTACCAACAATCTCAAGCGCAGCGGACTGTTCGTGCCGATCGATCAGGCTGCCTACATCGAAAAGGTCGCTAATATCGATGTTGCGCCGCAATTCAACAACTGGAAGTCGATCAACGCGCAAGCATTGGTGACCGGCCGCATGACGCGGCAGCCGGACGGACGGCTGAAGGCGGAGTTCCGTCTCTGGGATGTTGCGACCGGTCAGCAATTGACCGGCCAGCAATATTTCACCCAGCCCGAATACTGGCGGCGGATCGCCCATATCATTTCGGATCAGATCTACGAGCGTCTGACCGGCGAGAAAGGCTATTTCGACAGCCGCGTGGTGTTTGTCGACGAGACCGGTTCCGCCGAGCGGCGGATCAAGCGGCTCGCCCTGATGGATCAGGATGGCGCCAATGTTCGTTACCTGACCCGCGGCACCGATCTTGTGCTGACGCCGCGCTTTTCGCCCTCGACCCAGGAAATCACCTATATGGAATTCGGCCAGGGCGACCCGCGCGTCTACCTCTTCAATGTCGAAACCGGACAGCGCGAAATCGTCGGCAATTTCCCGGGCATGACCTTCTCGCCGCGTTTTTCGCCGGACGGTCAGCGCGTGATCATGAGCCTGCAACAGGGCGGCAATTCCAACCTGTTCGTGATGGACCTGCGGTCGAAATCGACGACGCGGCTGACCGATACGCCGGCGATCGATACCTCGCCATCCTACGCGCCTGACGGCTCCCAAATCTGTTTCGAGTCCGATCGCGGCGGAAAGCCGCAGATTTACGTGATGCCGGCCGCCGGCGGCCAGGCCCAGCGCATTTCCTTCGGCGATGGCACCTATTCGACGCCGGTGTGGTCACCTCGCGGCGATTATATCGCGTTTACCAAGCAGGGCGGCGGGCAATTCTCGATCGGCATCATCAAGCCCGATGGCTCCGGCGAACGGATCCTGACTTCCGGATTCCACAACGAAGGACCGACCTTTGCGCCGAACGGGCGGGTTCTGATGTTCTTCCGCGATCCCGGTGGCAATAGCGGGCCGTCGCTGTTCACCGTCGATATTTCCGGGCGGTTCGAACAGCGTGTTCCAACGCCCGGATTCGCCTCCGATCCGGCGTGGTCGCCGCTGCTTTCGTGAGATTGCCGAACCTGCCCGGGCGATAATCGGCAAACCTTGCCTAGCCTGATGATTCCGTAGGCAGATTCCTGGCGGCCGGGACAAAAGACAACGTCTCGGTAACGATGTTCCCTCAGAAAGACTTCACCGGCAGCGGGTAAGAATTCGCCTGCAGAGGAACCGTGCGCAAGATGCAGTTGGCCAAGCATCCACCAGAAACCGAACTGAAGACCTCGCCGTCAATTCGCGCGGCGTCGATCGATTCGCTTTTCGAGGCACCCGGTCCGTTGCTTGCTGGCATCATCTTCGTGGCCATCGCCGCAGCCATGACGGCGCTGAAGACCGGCGAGGATCTGATCTGGGCGTGTGTCGTACTTCTCGTTGCGGCCGGCGCTATTCGGGTGCTCGACCTGCAGCGGTACCTCGCACGCAAGGCGACTCTGACTGCCGATGAAGCGGCGCAGTGGCACACGCGCTATCAATTCGGGGCGCTGGTCCAGGCGGCTGCGATCGGGACGTGGTGCTCCGTTGCGCTGACCAGCAATAACGACGCCGTCGTCCATATGATCTGTCTATCCGTCACCACCGGGATCGTGGCAGGAGGCGCGGGGAGGGCCTACGGGCGGCCATCGATATTCCGTCTGCAGGCTCTGCTTCAGTTCGGTCCGGCCGTGATCGCGCTGGCGATGCGTGGCACACCCTATTACGTGGCGATGTCGGCCGTGAGTGCGGCGTTTCTTTTCGCAATCATGCAGCTCTCGGCCAATCTGCACAGAATATTCATGCAGGCGGTTGTGGCCCGCGAACGCGAAGCGGCGCTTGCCACCCAGTTCGACACCGCCTTGAACAACATGCCGCACGGTCTGTGCATGTTCACGAGCGACGGGTGTCTTGCGGTCATGAACCATCGCTTCAGCGAGATGATGAATCTGCCGGGCGATCTGGCACATTTGCGCCCGGGCGCCTCCGACATCCTCTCCGCCTGCGTCGATGCCGGATCGATTTCGGCGGCGAGCGCAAAGATGATCCATTCCGAAATCGAAAATCCGCAGGCCAAGGGCATTATCACGACCGACCCCGACGTGGCGCGCGGCCGTTCGCTGTCGTGGGCATTCCAGCCGATGGCCGACGGCGGCGCCGTCGTCCTGCTTGAAGACGTCACCGAGCGGCGCAACGCCGAGGCCCGGATTACGCATCTGGCGCGTTATGACGAACTAACGGGATTGCCGAACCGCACCAATTTCCGCGACGAGATCGAGCATCTTCTCGCCGCCCCCCACAAGGCCGATCAGTTGTCGGCGCTGTTGTTCATCGACCTCGACCAGTTCAAGCAAGTCAACGACACGCTCGGTCATCCCTCCGGCGACCAGTTGTTGTGCGCAGTGGCCAATCGGTTGCGTACCATGCTGCGCCCCGAAGATTTTGTGGCGCGGTTCGGCGGCGACGAATTCGTTGTGTTTCAGCAAAATATCCGCTCGCCGGACGAGGCGGCAGCTCTTGCGCGCCGCATCGTCGATCACTTGAGCGAGCGCTACAAGATCGACAATCACCTGGTCGAAATCGGCGCCAGCATCGGCATTGCGATGACTGCCGGAGTGAGCGCCGACACGCTTCTGAAGAATGCCGACATGGCGCTTTACCGTGCCAAGGCGGATGGCCGCGGCACCTTCTGCTTCTTCCGTGACGAAATGGCGCAGACCGTCGCGGCGCGCCGCATTCTCGAACTCGACCTCCGCAAGGCGCTCGCGAACGAGGAGTTCGAGCTGTTCTATCAACCGCTGGTCAATCTCCAGAGCGGCAAGATTTCGACCTGCGAGGCGCTGCTGCGATGGAATCATCCGGTTCGCGGCACGGTTTCGCCGATCGACATCATTCCGGTCGCAGAAGACATGGGCATGATCGTCGACCTCGGCCGCTGGATCCTGCGCAAGGCGTGTCTGGAGTGCATGCGGTGGCCTGAGGCGGTCAGCGTCGCCGTCAATTTCTCGCCGCAGCAGTTTCACCAGCGGGATCTGCTAAGCGAGGTCCGCTACGCACTCGACGTTTCGGGATTGCCGGCTCATCGCCTCGAGATCGAAATCACGGAATCGTCCTTGCTGCGCAATACGCAGTTTACGCATGAGCTGCTTTCGCAGTTGCGCGAACTCGGCGTGCGCATTTCGCTGGACGATTTCGGCACAGGCTATTCGAGCCTCAGCTATCTGCACAACTTTCCGCTGCAAAAGGTCAAAATCGACCGTTCGTTCCTCGAAGGGATCGACACCGATCGTCCGTTGCGGCTATTGCGCGGCGTAGCGCGGCTCAGCGCTGACCTTGGCATGTCGGTTGTCGTCGAAGGCATCGAGACCAACGAACAGCTCGAGCTCATCAATGCCGATGGCACCGTCACCGAGGCCCAGGGCTATCTCTTCAGCCGGCCCGTGCCGGCGCCGCGGGTTCTGCAACTCCTGAACGCTTCTCACGGCCGCCGGCCCGACGAAGAAGTGTTTCCTTCCAGATCGATCGCCTGAAGACGCCTTCACGGCGCAAGGCTCATCCCCCGATAGACTTGTTCCCTGCGGCGTGAATTTCCCTTGCGCAGCAAGGGTTAACCCTAACGTTTCGATTGCTTTGCAATTTTGTTAAGGAGCCATTAATAATCTTTTCTTCTCGCGGAAGTTGCCGCGGGTGTGAGAGGTAGCTGATGAAGCCCGAAGCCGAGCCGCGCACATCGCCTGTCCTGCGGGGGTCAGCTTTACTGGATCGCGTCGATTACAGGCTCATCGAAACCCCTGAAGACAAAGATCTGATCTACGCACTGCGGTACAAGGCCTATCTGAATGCCGGATTGATTTTGCCGTCGGAGTCCCGGCGTGTGAGCGATCGCTACGACGACGCGCCCAACGCCTGGATATTCGGAGTATATCTTGACGGAGAACTCTGCAGTTCTCTCCGCGTTCACGTCCTGACGTCGGGATGTCGGATGTCTTATTCGACCGAGCTGTATGGCGACGTTCTCCATAGCCGACTCGATCGAGGCGAAGTTTTCGTCGATCCGGCGCGCCTTGCTGCGGACCCGGAAAAAGCCAGGCTGTTTCCGGAACTTCCCTACGTGACTCTGCGGCTAGCCTATGTGGCATGTGATCATTTCAATGCCGATACGGGGCTTGCGATGGTGCGTCCGGACCATCAGCCATTCTATCGCCGAGTGTTTCTGCACGAGCCGATCGGTGAACCGCGTGCATTTCCGGGCTGGCATGCGATGAAGACCTCATTGATGGCGTCGGATTTCCGGAGGCTCCGCGAAAGGGTCCTGGCGCGTTTTCCTATCATGCGATCGACCCAATTCGAGCGGCAAATCCTGTTCGGGCGTCACGACACCGTGCCGAAGGTGATCGACCTGCCGCAATTCCTGCCGTGCCAGCCTTCGATCTCGCCTGTCGCCTGACGCGCTCGCGCCGTGTTAACGCCACCCCTGCAAGCCGGCTTCAATTGATCCTCAGGGTGCGAGCTTCGCCGGTCGCCCCGATTCGGCTGTCCGGGGTCTGGCCCTCGGCGCCAAATCACAGCCCAGGGCCTTGAAAAGCCGATATATTCGGGGCAATGGACTTGCCTTCACCCTCGCGCCACATTTACAACCCATTAACCATCGTGGTCGCTTTTCGCCGACTGGGGGCATTTGAATGGGTTCGGCAACGTCCCATCAAGGTTGACGGAACGTTCGCTTAACTATCGCCCTGTAGACCGGATAGAAGTCGAAAACGTGAGCGTGGAGGCTCCCGAATGAAACACCCTATGCGTATCCTCCAGGGTCTGAAGCTGGCCGCAGCCCTTGCGGTCGCGCTGTCGATGGGCGCCTGCGCGAAGAATCCGCTGACTGACGGTGCGATGGCCAGCGCGGCCACGCCGGGCAGCCAGCAGGACTTCGTGGTCAATGTCGGCGATCGCGTCTTCTTCGAGAGCGATCAGACCGATCTGTCGCCGCAGGCAATTGCGACCCTCGAGAAGCAGGCGCAGTGGCTGCAAACCTACAACCGTTACACCTTCACCATCGAAGGCCATGCCGACGAACGTGGCACCCGCGAATACAACATCGCGCTCGGTGCCCGCCGTGCCCAGTCGGTGCGTACCTTCCTCGCCTCGCGCGGCATCGATGCCTCGCGGATGCGTACGATCTCTTACGGCAAGGAGCGCCCCGTTGCGGTTTGCAACGATATCTCCTGCTGGTCGCAGAACCGCCGCGCGGTGACGGTGCTGAACGCGAGCTCGTAAAGCCCGCTTGATTGGAACACATTTCGCCGGCGTCGCTCTTTACTGAGCGGCGCCGGTTCTACTTTGGGAGCAGTCTGCGCCATTTGTCTCAGTCACATTTTTGGCGTACTCCCTCCCAATCTGATCTACCGTCGCGCTCACTCGCCCGTCACGGCTAGTGGTCCTTTTGATTCTAACATTCGCAAAAGTGACCGCTGAAAAGGGATGCGAATGTTAGAATCGGACCACCGGGATGTCATTCAGGATTCATAAAATTACCTGCGCTGCCGCGTTGGCAGCGCTGCTGGCACTATGCTTGCAAACCTGGATCGGACCTGCGCGGGCGCAATCCGACGATGTCGATCCGGAGATCCGGATCCAGCAGCTTGAAAACCAGCTGCGGCAGCTCACCGGGCAGAACGAGGAACTGCAATACCACAACCGGCAATTGGAAGAGCGCCTGAAAGCACTTCAGGGCGGCGCCCAGCCGGGCGCGTCCGCGCAGCCGGGAGCCGCCCCCTTGCCCAACGCAGCCGCCTTGCCGCCGGTACAGCCAGCCCCCGGCTATCAGCAACCCCCGGGAGGCTACCAATCGCAGGCTGCCGCTCCCGCGCCGATCGTTCTGGAACCGGCCGGCGCACCGCAAGGCCGCGGACGCGGCGACGCCTTCGATCCGAGCCAGAATCCGAATGCCCCCGGCGCGCCGCGAGCGCTTGGCGGCGGCCAGCTACCTCTTCCTGCCGAGGGAAGAATCGGCGCGCCGGTCGACCTCGCCAATACCGGAGGTGCAGGCGCTCCCGCCGGGGCTTTGCCGCCGCCACCCCCGCGCAATGTCAACGGCACGGGTGCGCTCACGACCTTGCCACCCTCGGCAACACCGAGGGACGAGTTCGATCTTGGCGTTGGGTATATCGAGCGCAAGGATTACGCGCTGGCCGAAGAAACCATGCGCAACTTCGCGAGGAAATATCCGAACGACCCCCTGTTGGCGGATGCGAAGTTCTGGCTTGGCGAGAGCTTCTACCAGCGCCAGAACTACCGTGAGGCGGCGGAAGCGTTCCTGGCGGTGACGACCAAGTTCGACCGTTCGGCGAAGGCCCCGGATGCGTTGCTGCGGCTTGGTCAGTCGCTCGCCGCGCTGAAGGAAAAGGAGGCGGCCTGCGCCGCATTCGGCGAAGTCGCGCGGAAATATCCGCGCGCCGCGACCAGCATCAGGCAGACCGTCGACCGTGAGAAAAAGCGTTCGAAGTGCTAGTGGTCCGATTCTAACATTCGCACCCCTTTTCAGGGGGCACCTTTGCGAATGTTGGAATCAAAAGGACTACCAGCAAATATTTGTTTCTAGTGGAGTTTCGGATTTGACATTCGCGCTTTGCGAACTCGAGGTTGACTGGGGAGCGAACGTCAAATTCACTCCACCAGGGTCCCGGTTCTGACATTTCGTGCCCTGTCGCGGCGTGTACGAGTGGCGTGCTAGCTTGTGGCGGATAGGTTAAGGTCCGGAAAGGCCCTTCCGATCAGCTCACGATGCCATGCCTGAGGACGACAAATCCCCGATCTCGGTGCAGCAGGCGAAAAGCCTGTTCGCGGATTGGAAGCATGCACGCGGGCTAGTCCTCGCCGTTTCAGGCGGCCCCGATTCCATCGCGTTGATGTGGCTTGCGGCGCGTTGGCGCGCGGCGCTGGCGCGCGGCCCCGATCTCCTGGCGGTGACGGTGGATCACGGCCTGCGGCCAGAGTCCGCGCGCGAGGCGCGTGAGGTCAAACATCTGGCGCGCACGCTGGGCGTCCCCCATCGCACGATGCGCTGGAGTGGCGAGAAGCCGAAATCGGGCGTGCCGGCCGCGGCCAGGGCCGCACGATATCGCCTGCTCGCCACCGTCGCGCGCCGGAGCGGCGCGAGCCACATCCTCACCGCCCATACCCGCGACGATCAGGCCGAAACGTTGTTGATGCGACTGTTGCGCGGCAGCGGCATCAGCGGTCTGGCAGCGATGGCGCGCGAGAGCGAGCGGGAAGGGGTGTTGCTTGCCCGCCCGTTTCTAAACATTTCGAAATCGCAGCTGATCGCGACGCTGGAAAAAGCCAAAATCGGCTATGCGGAGGATCCTACCAATCGCGACGTCAGCTTTACCCGGCCACGCATCCGCAACCTGATCGAGGAGCTTGGCGCCGAAGGCGGCGATGCCCGCAATCTGGCAAGGCTCGCGTCGCGGTTGGCGCGGGCCAATGCGGCGATCGAGATTCTGGTTGGCGGCGCCGCGCGCTATCTGGCGCTTCGGGACCGCGATGCTGGATCGCGGCCCGCGGCCCACGGCGCCAAGCCGCCGAATACCAGCTTCGAGGGCTCGGCGTTCGCCGCTCTGCCGGAGGAAATCCGGCTTCGGTTGTTGCTGCGTGCGATCGACCGGGTCGGCCATGAAGGACCGGCGGAACTGGGCAAGGTAGAAGCCCTGCTTGCGGTTTTGGACGACGCATTGCGAACGGCCACTGAAAAACGTCAACCGCGGCTGAAACATACTCTTGCCGGCGCTGCCGTCAGCCTGGCCCAGGGGCGAATCGTCATCGCCCCGGCTCCGCCGCGCCGCCGCAGGCCGAATTGAGATGGATAGGGCGGACTGCCGCGGTTTTGCGGGCCTTAACCACCCCCCGAACTCACCCCATTTTCAGGCCATGATTTGAGCCGTAATAGTCCAAGGATAGGCTAAATAGTCCCATGCGGTTCCCTTGGCAGCGACCGCCTCGGCACCTAGATTGTATGCGCAGCGCGGCCCCGAGGGATTCTCTCGCGCTCAACACAGGAATAAGGCCGCGATCCGCGCGACCACGAAGGAAATTCAATGAACGCCAATCTGCGCAATTTCGCCCTCTGGGTCATTATTGTTCTGCTGCTATTGGCTTTGTTCACGCTCTTCCAGAATCCTGGCCAGCGGGCCGCCTCACAGGACATCTCCTTCTCGCAGCTCTTGAACGAAGTCGACGCCAATCACGTCCGCGATGTCGTCATCCAGGGGCCCGAAATCCATGGCACATTCACCAACGGATCGAGCTTCCAGACCTATGCGCCGAACGATCCCTCGCTGGTGACACGCCTTTACAACGGCAAGGTGCAGATCACGGCGAAGCCGCCGGGCGACAACGTGCCGTGGTTCGTTTCGCTGCTCGTTTCATGGCTGCCCTTCGTTGCGTTGATCGGCGTATGGATCTTCCTCTCGCGGCAGATGCAGGGCGGCGCCGGCAAGGCGATGGGCTTTGGCAAGTCGCGCGCAAAGATGCTGACCGAGGCGCATGGCCGCGTGACCTTCGAGGACGTTGCGGGCGTGGATGAAGCCAAGCAGGATTTGCAGGAGATCGTCGAATTCCTGCGCGATCCCGGAAAATATCAGCGGCTTGGCGGCCGGATTCCGCGCGGCGTGTTGCTGGTCGGCCCTCCCGGCACCGGCAAGACGCTGATCGCGCGCGCGGTGGCGGGCGAAGCCAACGTGCCCTTCTTCACTATTTCCGGTTCGGACTTCGTCGAAATGTTCGTAGGCGTCGGCGCGAGCCGTGTCCGCGACATGTTCGAACAGGCCAAGAAGAATGCGCCCTGCATCATCTTCATCGATGAAATCGACGCGGTCGGCCGTCATCGCGGCGCCGGCCTCGGCGGCGGCAATGACGAGCGCGAGCAGACGCTGAACCAGTTGCTGGTCGAGATGGACGGCTTCGAGGCCAATGAGGGCGTGATCCTGATCGCGGCCACCAACCGGCCCGACGTGCTCGATCCGGCGTTGCTGCGGCCCGGCCGCTTCGATCGTCAGGTCGTGGTGCCCAAACCCGACCTCGTCGGCCGCGAGCAGATTCTCAAGGTGCATGTCCGCAAGGTGCCGCTCGCGCCCGATATCAACCTCAAGACCATCGCCCGCGGCACGCCCGGTTTCTCGGGCGCCGACTTGATGAACCTCGTTAACGAGGCCGCGCTTACCGCCGCCCGCCGCAACAAGCGCATGGTGACGCAAGCCGAGTTCGAAGAGGCGAAAGACAAGGTCATGATGGGTGCCGAGCGCAAGTCACTGGTCATGACCGAGGAAGAAAAGATGCTGACTGCCTATCACGAAGGCGGCCATGCCATCGTCGGCCTCAACGTGATCGCCACCGATCCGATCCACAAGGCGACGATCATTCCGCGCGGCCGTGCGCTCGGCATGGTGATGCAGTTGCCGGAACGCGACAAGCTGTCGATGTCGCTCGAGCAGATGACCTCGCGTCTGGCCATCATGATGGGTGGCCGTGTCGCCGAGGAACTGGTGTTTGGCCGCGAGAAGGTTACGTCAGGTGCTGCCTCCGACATCGAGCAGGCGACGCGGCTGGCGCGCATGATGGTGACACGCTGGGGTCTCTCGGAAGAACTCGGCACCGTGTCCTATGGCGAAAACCAGGACGAAGTGTTTCTGGGCATGTCGGTCTCGCGCACGCAGAACGCCTCCGAGGCGACGGTGCAGAAGATCGACAGCGAGATCAGGCGTCTGGTCGAGGAAGGTTACAACCAGGCGACCAAGATCCTGACCGAGAAGCGTGCCGATCTCGAGGCACTCGCCAAGGGCCTTCTGGAATACGAAACGCTCACCGGCGACGAGATCATCGATCTCCTCAAGGGCAAGAAGCCAAACCGCGAGTCGGTACTGGAGCCGACCACGCCGCGCGCCTCTGCGGTGCCGCCGGCCGGCAAGCCGCGTCCGCGTCCCGATCCGGATCCCGGCCTGGAGCCGCAGCCGCAGGCGTAAGAGCCGGCGGAATGGCCGGTACCTCCGGCAAGGCAGTTGCGCAAAAGCTCGGCATCAAGCCGGGCTTTTGTATTTTTGTGGATGGGGCGCCAACCGCCTACGAAAAGATCGTCGGCCCGTTGCCATCGGGCGCGTTGGTGCAGGCCAAACCGAAGCCGCCGCTCGATATGGTGCATCTGTTCGCTATGCAGTCGAACGGGCTTGCCGCAAAGCTGCGTCGTTACCGCACCGCCATCGTCCCTGACGGCATGATCTGGGTATCATGGCCCAAGAAATCTTCCGGCGTCGCGACCGATCTGACCGATATTGGCGTGCGCGATACCGCACTTCCGCTTGGCCTCGTTGATATCAAGGTCTGCGCGATCGATGAGGTCTGGTCCGCGCTGAAATTTGTGATCCCGAAAGACCAGCGATAACCGCACGAGCCTGCTGAAAAACGGCGGGATGCTGCCTCCTTGGCGTGGGACTTGCTTGAAATAATCTGTCAGTCTTGGCTGCCGAGTAGGGGAGCTGCCGATGTCAGGCCATTCAAACGCCTCACCCGTCATTGCCGTGCCGGGCGCCGACCCCCGGCTCTACAACCTCGATCTGGCGCCCGTGGCGCGCGAGGGACGCAGTTGGGGCATCTTCAGCATCTTTGCGATGTGGATGTCGGATGTGCATTCGGTCGGCGGGTACACCTTCGCGGCGAGCCTATTCTTTCTTGGCCTGACCGGGTGGGAGGTGCTGCTCGCGATGGCGATCGGCATCACCGCCGTCTACTTCCTGATGAACCTGATCGGACGGCCATCGCTGAAATACGGCACGCCTTTTCCAGTAGTGGCGCGAATGGCGTTCGGCGTCATGGGAGCCAATATTGCCGCAGGCTTGCGCGGCATTGTCGGCATCGTCTGGTACGGCGTGCAGACCTATTTCGCCTCCAAGGCCGTCCAGGTGCTGGTGCTGACGTTCTATCCAGGCGCCGAAGCGTGGACGCATTCCTCTTTCGTCGGGCTCTCGGCGCTCGGCTGGGCCTGCTTCCTGTTCATGTGGCTGTTCCAGCTTCTGATCTTTCTCAACGGCATGGAGACGATCCGCAAGTTCATCGATTTCTGCGGACCGGCCGTCTACGTCGTGATGTTTGCACTGGCGATCTGGATCCTGACACAGACCGGAACGTCGAGCCTGTCGTTGCAGCTTGGGCCGCCCGTTGAAGGCTCGGCCGTTGGCCATATGGCGAGCGCGGCGATGTTGATCGTCGCTTATTTCGCGGCGCTGCTGCTCAACTTCGGCGACTTCTCCCGTTTTGCGAAAGACGATCGCGCAATGAAGGTCGGTAATTTCCTCGGCCTTCCCGTCAACTTCATCGTCTTCGCGATCATTACCGTGATCGTCACGGCGGGCACCGTGAAGGTGTTCGGCGAGGCCATCATGGATCCCGTCAGTATCGTCGAGCGCATCGGTAGTCCGATCGTGGTGGCGCTCGGTTCCATTACTTTCATTGTTGCGACCATGGGCATCAACATCGTCGCCAACTTCGTCTCGCCAGCCTACGACATTTCAAACCTCTATCCGGAGAAGATCGATTTCCGTCTCGGCGGTCTCATCACCTCGATCCTCTCGGTGATCGTATGCCCGTGGATTTTCGTCTCGAGTCCGCAGGCCATCACGATCTTCGTCAGCATCTTCGGTGCTGCGCTCGGTCCGATGTTCGGGATCATGGTGGCTGACTATTATCTCGTGAAACGCCAGCAGATCGTCCTCGACGATCTCTATACGATGTCACAGACGGGATCGTTGCACTTCGAAAACGGCTGGAACGCCCGGGCGCTGATCGCGCTCGCGGGTTCGGCGGCGGTCTCGATCGGGCTGTCGCTTGCGGGAGCCTACGGGGCCATCACCAATATCGGGGATTGGGGCTGGCTGATCGGGGCGGCCCTCGGCGCCCTGTTGTACATGGCACTGATGCGCGGCCGCGAGGCGACGACGCCATCGCGAGCCGTCGCCTGAAACAGGCCAAATCGGGGGGCGCCAAGCTCCAACGTCTTAAGATTTCGGCAAGCCAGCCGGCCTAAAGCTGGAGGCTGGCACCTTTTTTGATTCCGAAGCTCGCATCAGAGGTTGCGGCGATTGTTTGCGAACTTCGGAATCGGAACTCCAGGGACCCCTCCATGGCCGCGCTGACATCCGATATCATCAGGCCCGCGACGAAGAGCGCAATTCCGCCCGCGCTCCTGATCGGCGGCCTCGTGCTTTGCGCGATCAATGTGGCAATGCTGCAAAATGGATTCACCGCCCATTGGTGGATCTTCGACGAGAATGGCCTGGGCATCCCGACAGACTTCGTCAACGTCTGGTCCGCGGGCCGTCTCGTGCTCGATGGCCATCCGGCGCTCGCCTATGACTGGGACATCCAGAAGCAGGTCCAGGTCGCGGTTCTCGGCCAGAGCTATGAGGGCAATTTCGCCTGGCACTATCCGCCGCCATTTCTGTTCGTCGCCGCGACGCTCGCGCATTTTCCCTACGCGGTGGCCTATGTCGGTTGGGCGGCGGTGAGCTTCCTGCCCTATCTCGCGGCGATGCGCGCGATCGTCGGTCGCTGGTTCGGCTTTCTGCTCGCGGCGGCGTTCCCGGTGGTGTTCACCAACACGCTCGTCGGACAAAACGGATTTCTCACGGCCGCGCTGATTGGCGGGACGCTGGTGCTGATGCCGAAGCGGCCGGTTCTTTCGGGCATTTGCCTCGGGCTTCTGAGCTACAAACCACAATATGGATTGCTGTTTCCGCTGGTGCTGATCGCAGCCGCGCAGTGGCGGGTGTTCTTGACCGCGGGCTTTGTCGCAGTTTTGTTGGCCGCACTGTCGTGGTTCGTCTTCGGCACTGAAAGCTGGCAGGCGTTCGTTCACTGGATGCCGATGTTCGACAAGGCCTTCCTCGTCGAGGGCCGTGCGCCGTGGGGCAAGATTCAGAGCATCTTCGCGTTGACCCGCTATTTCGGCGGCCCGGAGACATTAGCCTGGGTGTTGCAGTGGATGATGAGCGGGGCGGTCGCGGTTCTGCTCGTGCTTCTTTGGCGCAATCGCAAGATCCCATATCCGTTGAAAGCGGCCGCCCTTGCTGCCGGCACGCTATTGGTGACGCCTTATCTGTTTCTCTACGATGAGATGGTGCTCGCCATTGCGGTGGCGTTTCTCGTTCGCGTCGGACTGGACGAGGGCTTTGCGCGCCACGAGTTACCGGCCCTTGGCCTCGTCGCCGCCCTCCTGATGATTTATCCGCTGCTGGGCGCGCCGACTGGCTTTGCGGCAACGCTCGTCGTCGCCACCTTGATCGGCAGCCGGATAGGGCCTTGGTGGCGAGGACCGGCATCGGCACCGATGGTTCCGGCGCGATAGCGCGCATCCAGAACCGGCTTGTCATCAGCCCTGAATTGTAGTTCACTTCTTGAAGTGGCTGGCATCGGCCGCCAAAAACGCCAGTACGTGCTTTGATGGATTTCAGGTCCGGGCGCACAGGGAGCGAGAAACGCACAGATGGTCTACCGGCGGACCCACCACGTCGTTAAGCGCCTCGCTGCACGCCGCAGCGCTATCCTGGCGGCTGCCCGAAATGCTGCCGCCGAAGGTGGCATGGCCGCGGTACAGATCGCGCCGATCGCGATCCGCGCCAATGTCGCCGCCGGAACGGTCTACCGCTATTTTCCTTCCAAGGCCGACCTGATCTCCGAATTGATCGCCGACGTCTCGCGCGACGAGTTGTCCGCGATCCGGCGGGCCGCAGATGCCGCACCTGGGCCGTCGTCGGCACTGGCGGCCACCGTCACCACGGTCGCGGTGCATTCGTTATCGCAGCGCAAGCTCGCCTGGGGCATTCTGGCCGAGCCCGTCGATGTCGATGTAACGGCCTCGCGTGTTGCGAGCCGCCGCGCGGTGGTTGACGAAATCGCAAGCCGGATCGATGCAGCGGTGCGTGCCGGACATCTGCCGGCGCAGGACACGAACCTCGCGGCGACCGCGCTGCTCGGGGCGCTGCATGAAGCGCTGGTCGGGCCGCTCGCCGCGGAAAATATGGACGATCCCGGAAAGCTGCGTGATGCAGTGCAGACTGTGACGTTGCTGGCCTTGCGCGCGGTCGGTGTGATGGATGCCCGCGCCCGCGGCCTCGTGGTGCAGGCGGTTTTGCCGGCGAAGGCGCTGGCCGGTGCGTAGGCGCGGCTCGATCTTCAAGCCGGTAAACAGAAGAGCCGCTACGGTTTGACGTAAAGGCTCTCGTGAGAGCCGATGTATTGTTCTTTCCAGCCGCGCTTGTCGACGAGGAAGTGCCGCAGTGGGTCATGCGCGGTCGGCCAGAACACCGCATCGATCTTGTATTTCTCAAGCACGGCGTTCCAGGCGGTCTCGTCGATATCCCACTTGATCAGCGTGAAATAGTCGCGCAGCAGCGAGTCGGGATAAGCGGTCGCCGCGCGGCCATCGACAAATATTGGCACGGCACCATGCGTGCGGAAAATCAAGGGGCCACCGACGTTCCAGTGGTTCAGAATTCGCGCATGTGAAAAATTCTGCTGCAAATAGTGCGCGTCCTGCTCCGAGAGGAGATCATCCGAAAGCCCGAGAGCCGGTTCTACCCGCATGAAGATCAACGGCAGCACGCACAGTCCGACGATACCGGCGGTCAACAACCCCTTTTGCACTTCGGCATCATTCGGTTTTCCGGGCAGCAGCCGGTCGAGGTGAAGCGCGAAGGGAATGGCTGAGAACAGGAAAAAGAACGACATGTATCTGAATTGATGCAGCCCCAGAACCAGAAAGAGCCAGCTCAACAGCCGTGACTCGAGGGGGACGGGACTAGAGCCGCCGAAGCGCAATTCAAATGCAACGAAGGCCAGAATGTAGACGATGCCTGGGATGCTTCCCGGCAAGGTGATGTTCTGAGAATAGGACATCCACTCGGTGATATTGGCCTGCACGAAGTTGCCGAGCGTCGCGGTGACGCCGTCGTAGATATGAAGGCCAAGCGGATTGACGAAGATGGCGGCAAGGCAACCTGCGCCCGTCAAACCGTAGACCCAGACATTCTTCCAATCGCGTCGAAGCAATGCGACGCCGCCAAAAAGACCGATGATGAAAAAGCCGAGCACAAAGCCGCCGTGCAGATTGGCCCAGAGCATCATTATCACCGGCAGCAGAAAGCGCCGTGTTCGTTTCAGACACTCTGCAAAGAAGATGACGCAAAACAACATCGTCGCCGTATTCGGCGAGGCTGCCAGATAAATGTTGGGAGGAGTTGCGAAGGTGGGATAGAGCAAACCGGCGAGGAATACCGAGATGCAAACCGCAAGCACCGAGGCGCCACTGCTCAGACAGGCAGACGCCAGATATCCGACGATGACGGCGCCGCAGGCGACGACGAACAGCGTGAGACCGCTAAATCCCGTATATTGAACCAGGACGCTGGCGAGGACGTCCCAAAGCCAGGAGAGATTGTACCACTGCTTGTCGCCAAGGGTGAACGCCCACGGATCCTGGAAGGGAATACTGCCTTTTTCCCTGATCAAGTCTCCCGCGGCGAGGTGCCATCCCAGATCATAGTGGCCAAGCAGGAGCGATGCGTTCGAAAGGTAGTACACGCCCATGCAGGCGATCAGGAAGATGTAGATCCCGGATGTCTGGAAGTGCATCCAGAGCGTCTTCCGCGCTTGATCAGGCCGAGAGCCGTCCAAAGCCTCCAGTGCGTACATCAACGGCTCCCTGACGGTCAAAGCGCGCCTCGCTACGGGCTCTGCATCTCTTTGGGCTTGCGCGGTGAACTGCCAACATCGGGTGCTTTAGGGCACCCGATCTAAGGTTGAGTAAAGGTCAGAGCCGCATTTCGACGATCGCCCGCCGACGCCGCTTTTTGGTTAACGAATGCCAGCCGAGGAACCCGCGGTCAGGTGCGTTACTACCCGTTTCGAACATTTCTGCCGCATTGGTGTTGGAGGATATCGCCTGTTTCACCCCCAACACGACGGAGCCCCACATGACGACGACATCGGGATCGGCCAAATGGCAAGGCGGCATCAAGGACGGCAAGGGCGCGATTTCTACCAAGAGCGGCGCCTTGAAAGACTACCCCTACGGCTTCGCCAGCCGCTTCGAGGGTAAGCCGGGTTCCAACCCGGAGGAGTTGATCGGCGCCGCGCACGCCGCCTGTTTCACCATGGCGCTGTCGCTGATCCTCGGCGAAGCCAAGCTCACTGCCGAGCAGATGGAAACCAAGGCAGACGTCACGCTCGAAAAGGTCGGCGACGGCTTTGCCATTACCTCGGTGCATCTGGCATTGACCGCCAAGATACCCGGCGCTGACAACGCAAAGTTTCAGGAACTGGCCGGCATGGCCAAGGCCGGATGTCCGGTGTCGAAGCTTCTCAACACCAAGATCACATTGGACGCGAAGTTGCTCTGACGAAGCGCTGTCGCCGCACGCTCACATTTCGGCGTCTTCGTCCGGACCGACAGAGGCGATGCGCAGCATGTTGGTGGTGCCGGGCGAGCGCAGCGGCACACCGGCCACAATGATGACGCGCTGGCCGGCACGAGCGAAGCCGTCGCGAAAGGCGATGCTGCCCGCGCGGCTCACCATGTCGTCGAGGTTCTGCGCGTCCTCGGCGACGACGCAGTGCACGCCCCACACTGCCGACAGCCTGCGTCCCGTCACGATATTCGGCGTGATCGCCACCACCGGCGGCTTGGGTCGTTCGCGCGCGACCCGCAGCGCCGTCGATCCCGAACTGGTCCAGCAGATGATCGCGGAGAGATCGAGCGTCTCGGCGATCTGGCGCGCGGCGCCCGCAATCGCGTCGCCGGCGGTGGGCTCAGGTTCGGCGCGTTGCGCGTTGACCACCCCGCGATAGGTCGGATCGCGCTCGACCTCCTCGCCGATACGATTCATCGTCGAGACAGCCTCGACCGGGAATTTGCCGGCCGCCGATTCCGCTGAGAGCATGATGGCGTCGGCGCCTTCATAGACCGCGGTCGCAACGTCGGAGACCTCCGCGCGCGTCGGCACCGGCGACTGGATCATCGATTCCAGCATCTGCGTTGCAACCACGACCGGCTTGCCCGCGCGGCGCGCCAGCCGCGTCATCTGCTTTTGCAGGCTCGGCACGCGCTCCAGCGGCAGTTCGACGCCAAGATCGCCGCGCGCGACCATCAGCGCGTCCGAAGCCTCGATGATCTCGGGCAGGCGATCGATCGCCTGCGGCTTTTCGATCTTGGCCATCACGGCGGCCCGGCCGCGAATCAGCTTCTTCGCCTCGATGACGTCTTCGGCGCGCTGCACGAACGAGAGCGCAATCCAGTCGACCCCGGTCACCAGCGCGGCTTCGAGGTCGGCGCGGTCTTTCGGTGTCATCGCGGAGACCGGAAGGTCAGTGTCGGGCAGGCTGACGCCTTTGCGATCCGACATCCGGCCACCGATCACGACACGGGTAACGGCGCGTTCGGGCGAGGTCTCCTCGGCGATCAGCCGCACCTTGCCGTCGTCGAGCAGAAGCGCATGGCCGGGTTTGAGGGCTGCGAGAATTTCCGGATGCGGGAGGTTAACGCGGGTGTTGTCGCCCGGCGCCTTGTCCGAATCGAGCACAAAGCTCTGTCCGTTGTTGAGTTGCACTGCGCCTTCGGCGAACGAGCCGAGGCGCAGCTTTGGTCCTTGCAGATCGACCAGAATGCCAATGGGGCGGCCGTAGCTGCTCTCGACATTGCGAATGGTCTTGACCAGCTCCCGCATCTTGTCGTGCGGGGTGTGGCTCATGTTGATGCGGAAAACGTCAGCGCCGGCCTCGAACAACTTCCTGATAACTGCACTGTCGGAAGAAACCGGGCCGAGCGTTGCGAGGATCTTGATACGGCGCAGTCGCCTCATGGCTTGGTTCCGGGCGCAGCCGTTGGCGGCACCGTCGCGCCCGGTGAATTCGAGATGCCTGGAATGTTTCCGGCGCCGCCCGGACCGATCGCGCCGGGAATACCCGGCACACGCTGCGCGGGCTGCTGCTCGTTGGTTTCGGTGAGCTGCACGGTCCAGGCGCGCTGCTCGCCGGTGTCGACTTCGAAGAAGCCGGTCCGGTCGAAGCCCCGCGCCAGGCAGTTATCCGCGCCCCTGATCGTGAATTCCTTGTCGCGCGAGCACATGAAAGCCTGTCCCGACCATTCGCCGCCGCGATCGTAATCGAGCGCGTAGATATAGTAGTACCGTGCGACAAGCGTGCCACGCAGCAGCGTTTCACAGCTTCGCGAGGATACGTTCCACCAGCCTTCGGTGGTCCAGCCCTCCGCGTCCTTGTAGCCAAGCGCAATGCCCACCCGGCTCGACGTGTTGTTGCAGAGACGAAAGTCCGCAAACGCCGATCCGTTCCACAGACAGGTCAGCGCGAACAGCAGGGCGGGCATCAAGGTAGTGCCGAGGCGTTTTGCCGTTCGGGTGGGGGGAAGCGAATCTTTTGGGATCATTGCGGCCAAGCTATATCAAGATATTGACGATTTCGCGTGAGGCCCGTCGACGGTCAAGCAGAATTTCGCCAGCATTTCGGACCGTCGGACCCGTTCGAGCCTTGCAAAGTCGCTGAATGTTTGCGTCGCGATATGGAAAAATATGTGACAATTTCCTACTTGGACAGTCAGAGCATGGTCGTTTCCGATCATGCCGCAAAAGGACGGAACCGGCCATGGCGATCGACGACAAAACCAGAACAGAACTTGAAGCCGCGGTGTTTCGGCGTCTTGTCCAGCATCTGCGTTCCCGCACCGATGTCCAGAACATCGATCTGATGAACCTGGCGGGTTTCTGCCGCAACTGCCTGTCCAACTGGCTCAAGGAAGAAGCCGACGCCAAGGGCGCGGCGATGACCAAGGATGAGAGCCGCGAGGCGGTCTACGGCATGCCGTACGAGACCTGGAAAGCAAGCTTTCAAGGAAAAGCGAGCCCTGAACAGCTTGCCGCAATGACGAAAGCCCAATCCGGACATTGATGGGATAGCGACGATGCGCGGACATTGTCCGTGCAAGTTCTGCTCTCCTGTGGGTGCGCTGTGGATGAGCGATGATGCCGCCTTGACGTGAGGGGCCTTACTCTTGAGGGTCGTTTTGCGACATGCGCCTCGCGGTCAAACGTGCGGCGCTTTCTTTTTCCGCCCCAACCGTCAGTTCAATTCAGGAGTACCCGATGGCCACCGCTGCTGCCGCCGTCAAGGAAGAGCCCGCGACGAGATTTGCCAAGGATCAGCTCAAGGCCATTATCGAGCGGATTGAGCGGCTGGAGGAAGAGAAGAAGACCATCTCCGATGACATTCGCGATGTCTATGCGGAAGCCAAGGGCAACGGCTACGACGTCAAGGCGCTGCGTACGATTGTCCGGCTGCGCAAGCAAGACGCCAACGAGCGGGCGGAGGAGGAAACGATTCTCGAGACCTATATGCAGGCGCTCGGGATGCTGTGAGGTTCTCCTCCTGAGGACCTAGTTCAGCGAAGCCGTCCGCAAGGCGAAGGACTGTATTGTGAGCGGCGCGGTGGCTGGGCCGCTAAAGTGATCGACGGTCAGGCCGGCTTGCGGATCGTCCGAGAATCCCATCACGATCGCCGTCTGTGGTTTGACAAAGAGGTGGCTTAGCAAGGTCATATTGGGATCGCCGAGCATCGTAACCGACATCGACGTGCTTGCGCTCGGCGCCAGCATCATGATCCGCAACCATTCATCGCTCGCCCTGGACGCGACAACCCGTGTCGAGGTGGCCACCACGCCGTCCTGACCTTGGGCCTTGGCGACACCAGTGGTCACATCGTTCGCCGCCATGAGATTGCGGCTGGCTGCCGAATGCGCGTTGCGGAGAATGGGCGCGCTGGCGGCAACAATATGGGCGCGATCGACCGGAGGAGACGCCTCCGGCGCGTAAGCCATCGCCTGGTACGCGGCGGGAACGCTGCCGGTCGGTTGCTGATCGGTTGAGGCAGGCGCCTGACGGGCATTGAGGGCAGCGACCTGTGCCGGCGTCGCCTGCTTCGGTGCCGCCGGCATGTTATCCCAGAAGCCCCGCGCATTGATGATGTCAGCCGGGGTCTGTGGCGTGGCCTCAGACGAACTGTCCGATGCGGCGGATTGTTTCGGCTTGGCGGCCTGCACGGTCTGCGCGTCGGCTGTGGCCAACTGCAGCGTCGCCGCAGGCTTTGCGCGCCGGACCGGCACGGCGTCGACCGGTTTGGCGGCAGCGACCTGTACTGCCGGAGCGGACTTGTCCTGGACGGCCGGCGCAGAACCTTCGTCCTCGTCATCCTGCGTCTTGTTGCCGAACAGGCGGGCCAAGAGGCTCGGCTTGCTGACCTTGGCCGCATCGTCTCCATTGCCGCGATGCTCGATGTCGGCGCGGGCCAGCTCATATCCCTTCAACGGCGTACCATCGGAAGGAATATGCACCGTGCGACCATCGGGGAACACGCGCGCCAGCTGGTCGTGGGTCATGCGCGGCCAGTGGCGGATGTTGCCGGTGTCGAGATGCACGAACGGCGATCCCGAGGTCGGATAGAAGCCGACGCCGCCGCGCTGAAGGCGCAGACCGGCGTAACGGATCTGTTCGAGCGGCACGTCCGGAATGTAAAAATCCATCGCATGGCCCAGCATGTGCTGGCTGAAGCGCGCCACACCTGTATGGGCCGAGCGATGCCGAAGCATGGCGTTAGTGGCGGGGGAGCGGTAGGCGGAGATGATCTGGATCGGCTTTTTGCCGTCGACGTCGTGATAGACTTCCCAGATGATATCGAACAGATGAGGATCCATCGTGGTCTGGTCCTGGCTGCGCCAGTCACGGAGGAAATGATTGAGCTGCTTCAGGGCCTCTTCGTCGTAGCGCCCCTCGCGCCTGAAGGTGACGGTGAGGTCTTCACCCGAGTGAGTGTGGTGGAAGGAGAGGGTGCGGGTTTCGTTCAGGGCGGTCGCATCGTGGACGGAGCCGATCCCGCCGAGCAGCAGCACCGAGGTCAGCGCGAGCTGCCATCCGGCCTTTGACAACAATGTAGATTGGCGTGCGAAACCGGTCAGCAACGAATAAGCCCACCCAACAGACCGAGCGTTGAATTCTTTCGCGACCCCGTGTGGCGAAAGACGGTAAATGCACTCTTAACGCGGGAGGGTTAAGTGCGACTTAAACCCATCCCCCCAAATTGCAGGGAAAGCTAAGCCGCCGAGTGTGGCGAAAGATAGCCGCGTGGTTAATCGGGATCGGCAATGCTTAATGTCAAAAGACCTCGCCCGATGGACGAGGTCTTTGATTTTACTAAATAATCCCGGTTTGCCGCCTGGCTGTCAGCGGTCGTAGTACCGCTGGGGCTGCGGCTGAAGAAGACGCCGGCGGCCGGGAGGGGCGGGCGGCGGCGTGGGACCGCCGAACAGCCGTTCAAAGAAGGACGGTCCCGACGGCGACCACGAATTGTCGCTGGCGAACCGCAGATTGTTGACCGGCTTCACGTAGTTCGGCTGGGAGTGGGCGATCACAGCCTCCAGGTCCTTGTTTCGGCCTGAACGCAGCAACGACAGCATGGTCGCATCGCGGCCATAGACGTCCTTGCGGAATTGCAGGTTGCCGTCGTTGTCCACGAACGCGGTCTGGTAGGTGATGTTGACCGGGATCGGCGTCGGGAATTTCAGATCGATTTCGCTCGAGCCATACATGCTGCGGATTTTTTCCGGCGTGTAGTGCGCGTTCGGTTCGGTGATGCCGAGCAGGACCGCGGCGTACTGGTCCGGATTCTGAACCCGCATGCAGCCATGGCTGAAGGCGCGATCTTCCTTGGCGAACAGGTTCTTGTCCGGGGTATCGTGCTGATACACCAGGAACTTGTTCGGGAAGTTGAAGCGGATGCGGCCAAGCGCATTTCGTTCGCCCGGCGGCTGGGAGATATGGATGCTGCCGTCCGGATTGTGCTCAAGCTTCAATCCCATGCGCTCCAGCACGGTCGGGTCCTGCTGCAGGGCGGGCAGATATTCGTTGTAGATGATCGACGGCGGTACGTTCCAGGTCGGGTTGACCGTGATGTACTTCATGGTCTCCGTCAAAAGCGGCGTGGCATGAATGCCGGGCTGACCGGTGACCACCCGGGTGGTCCAGACCTGCTCGCCATGCTGCATGACCTTGAGCGTGTAGTCGGGAATGTTGAGAATGACATAGGCGTCGCCGATCGAAGGCGCGCCAAGGTCGCGCGGCAGCCAGCGCCACCGCTCCATGTTCACGACGATGGTATCGATCTGGCGATCGCGCTTCGGGCTGTTGATGGCCTTGACGGTCCTGTCGTCGAGCACGCCGGTTGGTTTCAGCTCGGCCATTGACTGGAACTTGCGGACCGCCTCGGCGACCTTGGCGTCGTAATGGCGATCGTCGGCATTTTCGCCGATGCCGAGCTTGGCGCGCAGTTGCGGCACGCGGCCGTCTTCCATTTCGACCGCGGGCTGGTTCTTGCGGGGCGGGCTATATTTCAGCGCCGGGCCGTCGGCGATCTGGATCACTTGTCCGTCGCCGTCGCCGCGCAATTCGGCGAGCTTCTTCTTCAGGGCGCGATAGAGTTTTTGCGGCGGATTGTAGTTGTCCAGCGCGAGCGAGGCGTCCTTGGCCGTGCTGACGTTGGCCAGCACTTCGTTCGGATCGATCGGGTGTTCCGGATATTGAATGTCGCCGGACACCTGGGACCAGTGCATCCGGCCGCTCTGGGCATGGCGCGCATAGTCGAGCATGCTGGCAGTGAGTTTCAGATCCGCTTCCGCAAGCGCATCGGGCGTGGTCGCCGCAGCGAAATCCGGCACCGGATAGTCCGACGGATTGAGCCCGTCGGCAGCGGCATCCTTCAGCCGCGCTACGACGCCCTTGCCGCTGTCGGTCAACTTGCCGCTCTGGGTCCAGATCGGTGCGAAGTCACGCGCGGTGTAAAATTTCTCCACCGCCGCGCGTTCTGCTTTGCGGTCGAAATAACGCGTCACCTTCGAACCGACCATGTCGTGCAGTCTGTCAGCAACGGGCTGATCTTCGGGTGCGACGTTGCTCGCGGCTTTGACAGGTTCGGGCGATGAAGCCGTGACGGCCGGCGCGGGCGCCTGGGCGGGAGCCACGGTGGCCGTATCGTTCTTGACGGCGTCGTTGGCTGCGTCGCCATTGGCCGGCTCAGACTTGCTCGCCTCTTCCTTTGCGTCCTTTGCGGGCTCGGTCTTGGCGGGTTCAGACTTTGCAGGCTCAGACTTTGCAGACTCAGACTTGGCAGGTTCGATCTTGGCGGTGTCGGTGTTGGCGGGCTCGACCTTGGTGGGCTGGGAGAGCGGGGCGGTGGCGACATCCGCAGGCTTGGCGGCAGGCGTTGCCGGAGCTGTTGTCGCGGCCGCTTTGGTCGTGTCCGGAGTTACAGTGTCGAGCTTGAAATCTGCGGCAGTGGGC
>NZ_JBAVCF010000214.1:0-3538 GCF_049586575.1 Bradyrhizobium sp. | reverse complement strand
TCGCAGGAGCGGCAGCAGGCTTTGCAGCCGCGCCCGCAGCACCATCCGTGATCTGCCCGAGCAGCGCGCCGACCGCGACGGTCTCGCCATCCTTGGCGCTGATTTCGCCAAGCACGCCGGCCGACGGCGCCGGGACTTCGATCGTCACCTTGTCGGTTTCGAGCTCCACCAGGGGTTCATCGACGGCCACGCTGTCACCGGCCTTCTTGAACCAACGGCCGATGGTGGCTTCGGTCACGGATTCACCGAGCGTCGGCACGCGAATTTCAGTCATGGCTTTGCTCTCTCCAAATGCCCTTTGCGGCGATATTCCCTTGCTGTCATCCTCCGCGAAAGCGGAGGATCCAGTAATCCGCGATGGTCGTTGTCAAAAATAAGCGGCGCGCCTTACTGGATGCCCCGCTTTCGCGGGGCATGACGACGTCTAGTTAAGTGCCTCATCGAGCAGCGCCTTGAGCTGCGCCAGATGCTTCGACATCAAGCCGGTTGCCGTGGCCGCGGCCGCCGCGCGTCCCGCGTAACGCGGGCGCCTGTAGGCGGCGTTGACCTGGTTCAGCACCCATTCGAGATAGGGTTCGATGAAGTGCCATGCGCCCATGTTGCGCGGCTCTTCCTGACACCAGACAATCTCGGCACCCTTGAAGCGGGTCATTTCAGTAACCAGCGCCTTCAACGGCACCGGGTAAAGCTGCTCGATACGCATCAGATAGATATCGTCAATGCCGCGTTTCTCGCGTTCCTCGTAAAGATCGTAATAGATCTTGCCCGAGCACAGCACGATACGCTTGATCTTGTCGTCGGCGACGAGCTTGATGTTCTCGTCAGGCAACATCTGGGCGTCGTCGTAAAGAATGCGGTGGAACGTCGTTCCCTCGCCGAGCTCGTCGAGCCGCGAGACGGCGCGCTTATGCCGCAGTAGCGACTTCGGCGTCATCAGGATCAGCGGCTTGCGGATTTCGCGATGCAGTTGCCGCCGCAGCACGTGGAAATAGTTGGACGGCGTCGTCGGATAGACCACCTGCATGTTGTCTTCGGCGCACATTTGCAGATAGCGCTCTAGGCGCGCGGAAGAATGCTCGGGTCCCTGCCCTTCGTAACCGTGCGGCAACAGGCAGACGAGGCCCGACATGCGCAGCCATTTGCGCTCGCCCGAAGAGATGAACTGATCGAACAGGACCTGCGCGCCGTTGGCGAAGTCGCCAAACTGAGCTTCCCACATCGCGAGCGCATTCGGCTCGGCGAGCGAATAACCGTACTCGAACCCAAGCACTGCTTCTTCCGAGAGCAGCGAGTTGATGACCTCGTAGTGGCCCTGATCGCCGCCCAAATGATTGAACGGCGTATAACGGCTCTCGTCTTCCTGATCGATCAGCACGGAATGGCGTTGCGAGAACGTGCCGCGCTCGGAATCCTGCCCCGAGAGCCGCACATGACGCCCCTCTTGCAACAGCGAGCAGAACGCGAGCGCCTCGCCGGTTGCCCAATCGATGCCAATCCCGGTGTCGATCGCCTTGGCGCGGTTGTCGAGGAAGCGTTGAATGGTACGGTGGACGCGGAAGCCGTCGGGCACCTTGGTGATCTTGCGGCCGATCTCCTTGAGAACGGCCACATCGAGGCCGGTCACGCCGCGGCGTGGATCTTCCTCCTGGTCGGCGATCTTGAAGCCGGCCCATTTACCGTCGAGCCAATCGGCCTTGTTGGGCTTGTAGCCTGTGCCGGCCTCGAGTTCGGCATCAAGCCGGGCGCGCCAATCGGCCTTGGCCTTTTCCACCTCACCCTCGGTCATCACGCCGTCGGCCACCAGCCGCTTGGCATAGATTTCCAGCGTGGTCGGATGCGAGCCTATCTTCTTGTACATCAACGGCTGCGTGAACGCCGGCTCGTCGCCCTCGTTGTGACCGTGGCGGCGATAACAGAACATGTCGATGACGACCGGCTTGTGGAATTTCTGCCTGAATTCGATCGCGACCTTGGCCGCGAACACCACGGCCTCCGGATCGTCACCATTTACGTGGAAGATCGGCGCGTCGATCATCTTCGCTACATCGGACGGATAGGGCGATGAACGCGAGTAGCGCGGATAGGTGGTGAAGCCGATCTGGTTGTTGACGATGAAGTGCAGCGAGCCGCCGGTGCGATAGCCCTTCAGATCCGACAGGCTGAAGCATTCCGCCACCACGCCCTGGCCTGCAAAGGCTGCATCGCCATGCATCAGAAGCGGCAACACCGAAATCCGCATGTCCGGCGGGTCGCCATGCTGGTCCTGCTTGGCGCGCACTTTGCCGAGC
This sequence comes from Bradyrhizobium sp., assembly GCF_049586575.1. GTDB lineage: Bacteria > Pseudomonadota > Alphaproteobacteria > Rhizobiales > Xanthobacteraceae > Bradyrhizobium. Next base: position 1,250 of record NZ_JBAVCF010000214.1, on the reverse strand, counting down.
ACCACCGGATCGACGATTTCCAGATGCGACGGATTGGCGGTCAACGACAGATGGATCTTGTTGTTGTCGAACTCGCGGTCCGACGACGCGCCAAGATGATACTTGACGTCGCCGGAGCCTTCGACCACGTCGGGATTGACCGAGCCGCCCTTGAATTCGTGAAACAGCGCACGATGCGGCTTGCCCATTACCTGCGTCAGCACGTTGAGACGTCCGCGATGCGGCATGCCGACGACGATCTCCTTCACGCCGAGATTTCCGCCGCGCTTGATGATCTGCTCCAGCGCCGGGATCAGCGATTCGGCGCCATCCAGGCCAAAGCGCTTGGTGCCGGTAAATTTGAGATCGCAGAATTTCTCGAAACCTTCGGCCTCGACCAGCTTGTTGAGGATCGCCCGGCGGCCCTCGCGGGTGAAGGAGATTTCCTTGTCCGGTCCCTCGATGCGCTCCTGAATCCAGGATTTCTGCGCGGCATTGGAGATGTGCATGAACTCGACGCCGAGCGTCTGGCAGTAAGTGCGCTCGCAGATCGCAACGATTTCGCGCAAGCTGCCGTATTCGAGACCTAGCACGCGATCGAGGAAAATCTTCCGGTCGAAATCAGCTTCGGTGAAGCCATAAGAGCGCGGATCAAGCTCCTCGCGATCGCGCGGCGCCTCGATGCCGAGCGGATCGAGCTTGGCGTGGAAATGTCCGCGCATCCGGTAAGCGCGGATCAGCATCAGCGCGCGTACCGAATCGCGCGTGGCCTGATGCACATCGGTTGAGGCGAGTTCGCCGCCAGCAGCCTGCGCCTTGGCCGCGGTTTTGGTTGAAACGGCCTTCTCGACTTGCGCCCAGTTGCCGTCGAGCGCCGAAGTCAGATCGTCCTGCGGCGTGACCGGCCAGTTGGCCTTGCTCCAGGAGGGCCCTTGCGCGTTCTTGCGGACGTCCGCGGGCGTGTCCTTCAGGCTTTTGAAGAACTCCTGCCACTCGGCATCGACCGAGGAGGGGTCATTCTCATAGCGGGCGTAGATTTCGTCGATATAGGTGGCGTTTGTGCCCTGCAAAAAAGAGGAAAGGGCAAAGGCAGCGTTCGCATCCTGGCGAGACATTGGAGCGTCCTGATGGTTTCTTCATCGCGCGTAGCAGACGGCGCGGCAACCGGCCTGCGAGAAGCAGATCGGCGGGTCCAGAACCTGTACCCTATTTAGGAAGAAACTTCGCCCCGAAAAGAACCAAGAAGTGAATTAGCCTTTCAATTTTTCCAC
>NZ_JBAVCF010000213.1:0-1973 GCF_049586575.1 Bradyrhizobium sp. | reverse complement strand
GAACAGGGTCTCGCGGCCGGCGTCGCGGTCCGCCCCCTTTGCCACGGCGAGCAGCGTCACCTGTGTCAGTCCGAGCCCCTCGAAAATCTCCTTGGCCGCGTTGAGCTGGCCGCGGCCGCCATCGATGATGACGAGATCGGGCCATTGCGGAACCGCCTCATCGTCGGCGCGCAGGCTACCGGCCTCGGCTTCGGAGGGCGCGGCCAACAGCCGCTTGAAGCGCCGCTGCAGCACCTCGCGCATCATCGCGTAGTCGTCGCCCGGCGTCAGGCCCTCGGACTTGATGTTGAATTTGCGGTACTGGTTCTTGATGAAGCCGTCCGGGCCCGCCACGATCATGGCGCCGACCGCATTGGTGCCCTGGATGTGGCTGTTGTCGTAAACCTCGATGCGGCGCGGCGGTTGCGGCAGGCCGAGCGTGGTGACGAGCCCCGTGAGCAGGCGGCTTTGGGTGGCGGTATCGGCAAGCTTGCGGCCGAGCGCCTCGCGCGCGTTGGTCAGCGCGTGCGTGATCAGTTCTTTTTTTTCGCCGCGCTGCGGCGTGACGACTTCGACCTTGTGTCCGGCCTTGATCGACAGAGCACTCGCCATCAACTCGCTTTCCTCGATCGCATGCGACAACAAGATGAGTTTGGGCGGCGGCTTGTCGTCGTAGAACTGCGCCAGGAACGAGGCCAGCACCTCTTCCGGCGTGAACGATTTTTCCGCTTTCGGAAAGTACGCGCGGTTGCCCCAGTTCTGCCCGGTGCGGAAGAAGAAGACCTCGACGCAGGAATATCCGCCCTCCTGGTGGATGGCGAACAAATCGGCCTCCTCAACCGTGCGCGGATTGATGCCCTGTTGCGACTGGATCGCCGACAGCGCCGCGAGCCGATCGCGGTAGAGCGCCGCGGTCTCGAATTCGAGCTCGGCGGAGGCCTTTTCCATCTCGCCTGCGAGTTCCTGCTTTACGGCCCGGCTGCGGCCGGACAGGAAATCCCTGGCCTCGCGCACGAGCTCGGTATAACCGGGAAAATCGATCTCGCGGGTGCAGGGTCCCGCGCAACGCTTGATCTGGTAGAGCAGACAGGGGCGGGTGCGGCTTTCGAAAAACGCATCCGTGCAGGAGCGGATCAGGAAGGCGCGCTGAAGCGCGGTGATGGTCCGATTGACCGCGCCGGCCGAGGCGAATGGCCCGAAATACTGTCCAGGCCTGCTCTGCGCGCCGCGGTGCTTGAGAATTTGCGGCGCCCAATGATCGCCGGTGATCAGAATGTAGGGAAACGATTTGTCGTCACGCAGTTGCACGTTGAAGCGCGGGCGCAACTGTTTGATCAGGTTTGCTTCCAGCAGAAGCGCCTCGGTCTCGGTCGCCGTCGAGATGATCTCGACCGAAACGGTCGCGGCGATCATGCGCAGGATGCGCGCCGGCTGCGGCGCGTTCGCCCGGGCGTAGGAAGAAAGCCGCTTTCGGACATTCTTGGCCTTGCCGACATAGAGCACGTCGTGGGCGCCATTGAGCATGCGATAGACGCCAGGTGAGGTCGGCGCCAGCCTGACCGCGTTTTCGATCGCGGCATGCCCGATCGCCAACGGGCCCTCGGCGATGGCCTCACTGCCGTCTTCGGTGACTTCCGGTAACCGGGCTTCCTCTTCCTCGTCTGTCGCGACGGTCGCAGGATCGATGTCGCCAGCGGTCAGTTGCTGGGGCTCGTTTTGGTCCGGTTGCGCCTGGTCGGGCCGGGAAAGGGCGGATTCCTTCCTGATTGCGCTCTTTGCCTGATCAGTCGATTCGCGGGACATGGCCTGGAATTTAAGTGTCATTACCGCCGCTTGCCAGCGCTTCAGACCGCTTGTGCGGGCAGGGCCACACGCAGGGGCCGGGCTGCAGAAACCTGCGCCGGTAACACTCCCTTAAGACTAAGAAACGGCGAGCCTGAGGTCTTAACAACCCTTTCACTTAAAAGTCTCGATAAATCCGATCAGTACAAAGT
>NZ_JBAVCF010000212.1:0-16765 GCF_049586575.1 Bradyrhizobium sp. | reverse complement strand
GCCTTGAAATTACAACCCAGACCCGGCCGCAAGATCGTTTGCAGGAACTCGCTTACGTGTTCGCGCCGCTCAAGCACGCCAGACTGGACTACATGGTGCAGAAGGCGGTCGAGATGGGGGTTTCCTCCTTGCAGCCGGTGCTGACGCGTTTCACGCAAGTATCCCGCGTCAACAGCGAACGGATGCGGGCGAATGTCATCGAGGCCGCCGAGCAATGCGGCATTCTCGGCATCGCCGACGTTGCAGAACCCGTTGCCTTCGATCGCTTCCTCGATCGCCGCACGTCCGAACGCCTTCTCGTCTTCTGTGATGAAGCGGCCGAGGTTGCAAATCCGTTGAGCGTGCTTGCGGGCAAGAAAGCCGGCGATGGCATCGACGTCCTGATCGGGCCCGAAGGCGGGTTCGCCGAGGAGGAGCGCGCCCTGCTGCTGCGTCAGCCAAACACTTTACGGCTTTCGCTTGGGCCCCGTATCCTGCGGGCGGATACCGCAGGCGTCGCGGCGCTGGCGCTGGTACAGGCCGCGCTGGGCGATTGGACCCCGCGTCCCGTTCGTTAAGACACCCCACTCGTTAAGACACTTGGCGGATCCTGGTCGAAACCCCGCCCGTGCCATGCTAAAGGCTGCGGTCTGTGCCTGCGGCAGGGATCGGCCGATTGGGCCGAAAACCCGCCACCTCAATAAAAATATAATTGAGTCAATGGCTTAGAAGAATTTCGGCGTACCGAACCCGTTTTCGGGGGATTTGGACTGCAAGATGATCGCAACCCACGCGCCTCGTGCGACCGGATCCGCCGTATGGGCGGATGCACTGCTATTGTCGTTCGCCCAGGCCGGCTACGTCCTGGCCGAACCTCCGGTCTTGCAGCCCGCCGAACCCTTTCTTGATCTCTCCGGCGAAGACATCCGCAAGAGCCTCTATCTGACGACGGATGGGACCGGCGAAGAACTTTGCCTGCGTCCGGATTTGACGATCCCGGTAGCGCGGCAATATCTCGCCTCAGGGCGGGCTGGGAAGGCTGCCGGATTCAGCTATCTCGGCCCGGTGTTCCGATATCGCGGCAGCGCGCCAAGCGAGTTCTTGCAAGCCGGCATCGAGTCGTTCGGCCGGCGAGATCGGCCGGCGGCGGACGCGGAAATGTTGGCGTTGGCGCTCGAGGCCACACGCGCTTTCGGCGTCAACGAGGTCGAGATCCGCACCGGCGACGTCGCCCTGTTCACGGCGCTTATCGACGCGCTAGGTCTTTATCCGGTGTGGCGGCGGCGGCTGATGAAAGATTTCAACCGCAGGATCAGCCTCGAACAGGATATCGAACAGCTCACGGTCACCAGCGGTGCAACCCGCAACGAATATGAAGGCGTGCTGGCGGCGCTTGCCGGCTCCGATCGTAAAGCGGCGCTCGCGCTCGTCACCGATCTGATGTCGATTGCCGGCGCCAGCAATGTCGGTGGCCGCACGGTTGCCGAGATCGCCGACCGCTTTCTCGAACAGTCCACTTTGAAGGCCGGCGCGCTACCGCGCGACGCACTCGCCATCATCAAGCGCTTCCTCGCCATCTCCGGCGATCCTCGCCAGGCGATCGCGCAACTGCGGGTGCTCGCCTCGGATGCCAAGCTCGACATCGCTGCCGCCATCGATGCACTTGAAAGCCGGGTCGGCTTTATGGCGGCGCGCGGCATCGATACCGCGGTGACGCGCTTCTCAACATCGTTCGGACGCGGGCTCGACTACTACACCGGTTTCGAATTCGAGTTGCACGCCAGGGACAATGGCGTCGAACCGCTGGTCGCAGGCGGCCGATATGACGGGCTATTGCAGCGGCTCGGCTCCGACACCCCCATTCCCGCGGTCGGATTTTCGGTGTGGGTCGAGGCCCTGGCCGAGATGGGCAAGCCCGGGAGGCCGTCGTGACCACGCCTTTTGTTCTCGCCGTTCCCTCAAAGGGCCGCTTGCAGGAAAATGCGGAAGCGTTTTTCACGCGTGCCGGGCTTGCCTTGGCGAAGCCACGCGGCGCCCGCGAATATCGTGGCACCATTACCGGGCTCGACAATGTGGAGATCGCCTATCTCTCGGCGAGCGAGATTGCCTCTCAATTGGCGCGCGGCACCGTGCACATGGGCGTCACCGGTGAGGACCTCGTGCGCGAAAGCATCGTCGATGCCGAAAAACGTGTGCTTCTGATCGACAGCCTCGGCTTCGGCAGCGCCAACGTCGTGGTGGCCGTACCGCAGGCATGGATCGACGTGCGGACCATGGCCGATCTCGACGACGTGACATCGGGCTTCCGCGAGCAGCATAACCGGCGGATGCGGGTAGCGACTAAATACATCAATCTCACCCGCGCGTTCTTTGCTTCCCACGGTATCGTCGACTACCGCATCGTCGAGAGCGCCGGCGCAACCGAAGGCGCGCCCGCGGTCGGCACTGCCGAAATGATCGTCGATATCACCACGACCGGCGCGACCCTCGCCGCCAATGGCCTGAAGGTGCTCGACGACGGCGTGATCCTGCGCAGCCACGCCAATCTCGTCGCCTCGCGCGAGGCCGACTGGTCGAGCCAGGCGCGCGAAGCTGCCCGCGTGATCCTCGACCACATCGCGGCCCGGGCCCGTGCGAACAAATACCGCGAAGTCCGCACCCGCTTTGCCGCTTGCAATGCGGCGCTACTGGCCGAGGCAGCGCAACGCTTCGGCGTGGTGTCGCCGTTCGGCGGACCGACGTCTTCCGGAATGGTGACGCTGCACTGTCCACCGGCGCAGCTCTATGCGCTCGGAAGCTTTCTGCGCGACCACGGCGCGGACACGGTTTCGGTGGCTTCGCTCGATTATGTGCTCGACCGCGAAAATCCCCTGTTCGCGCGGCTCGAAGCATTCCTTGGCCGATAGGCAAAATGGCAACCACCTCCGTGGCGACAATTCACCGCGATTGCCATATGTTGTGCTTGAACGGGTTTTGGAGCGAAATTGATCGTGCCGGCGCTGGGACTGGAGCCTGACCGATGATGCTGGGTACGGACGTATCGAGCTTGTCTACGACCGCTGCCACTGCGGCGGCGCAAGGCCTGTCGATCGTGGTCCCGCTGTTTAACGAAGCGGCCGGGCTTGCCCTGCTGCACCGGCGGCTTTGCAACCTCGCCAAGACTCTCAACGATCGATACCACCTGCGCTGCGAGGTCGTTTATGTCGACGATGGCAGCTCCGATGACACGCTCGCCATTGCGAGCGGGCTTGCCGCCGATGCTCTCGATATCCAGGTGGTCTCGCTATCGCGCAATTTCGGCAAGGAAGCCGCGCTGATGGCTGGTCTCGATCACGCCAAACGCGGCGCGGTCCTGTTTATGGACGGCGATGGCCAGCACTCGCCGGACCTCGTCGAAAAACTGGTCGGTCACTGGATCGAAGACGGCTACGACGTCGTCTACACGGCGAAAGCCCATCGCGATAACGAGTCGTTGCTACGGCGACTGTCGGTGCGCGGCTTCTACGCGCTGATCAACTGGGGCGCCCGGCAGAAAATCCCGGAAGACGCCGGCGATTTCCGCCTTCTGTCGCCGCGTGCAGCGGCAGCCTTGCGCCAGCTTCCGGAACGCAACCGCTTCTTCAAGGGACTGGCGAGCTGGATCGGTTTTCGTCAGATTCGCGTCGACTATGAGCCCGCCGCCCGTGCCCACGGCATGACGACGTTCAGCCCCGGCCGGCTGGTCGGACTTTCGATCGAGGGACTGACCTCGTTTTCGGTCGCCCCGCTTCGCTTTGCGAGCCTGCTCGGCGTGGTCCTTGCGTCCGCCGCCTTCCTGTTCGGCCTCTCGATCCTTTGGGAAACCATGGTGGACGGGAAGTCGGTCCCTGGCTATCCCTCGCTCGTGGTCGGCCTGATGACGATCGGTGGCGTGCAACTGATCATGATCGGCATTGTCGGAGAATATATCGGCAAGATCCTCTCGGAGCTGAAAGCGCGCCCGATCTACTTCGTCGCCGAACATTCCGAGAAGCGCTCCGATGCGCATATCGGCGGCGAGGCCGGCGAAAGGACCGCGGCCGAATGAACAGGCGCATCTGGTTGTGCGCCGACGACTACGGCATCAGTCCCGGTGTCAACCGCGCGATCCGCGACCTGATCGAGAACCGCCGCCTCAACGCCACGTCCGTCATGGTGGTGGGACCGGCCATCGGCCGTGACGAGGTGAGCGCGTTGAAGACAGTCGCGCAAGCCAATCCGCGTTGCGCGATCGGCCTTCATGCTACCCTCACCGCGCCGTTTCGTCCCCTGACCATGCATTTCAGGCCGATCGAGGGTGGCTTGTTCCTGCCCCATGCCAAGCTGTTGCGCCGGAGCCTGATGGGACGTCTCGACTTTGAGCTGATTCACACCGAACTGATGGTGCAGCTTGCGGCCTTTGTCGATTTGTTCGGCCGGCCTCCCGACTTCGTTGATGGCCATCAGCATGTGCAACTCTATCCGGGCGTGCGCGACGCTTTCCTCGCCGCGGTGAAGCAAGCAGCGCCCAACGCGTGGATCCGGCAGTGCGGCCGCGACCGGCCATGGATGCAACGTCTCGACCCACCGAAGGCGCTTGTTCTCGACATCCTGAGTGCGCAATTCCGCCGCCGCGCCGCGCGCGCCCAACTCATTTTCAACCCGGCCTTTGCCGGCGCCTATGATTTTTCGAAACAACCCGAGTTCGGCGCCTTGATGCGGCAATTCCTGCGAGGAATGCCTGAAGCCGGCGTGGTCATGTGTCATCCGGGCATCGTGGACGATGTGCTGATCAGCCTCGATCCGCTGACGACCCAGCGTGAACGCGAATACGAATTCTTTCGCGGTGACCACTTTTTGCCGCTGCTCGGGGCCAGCGAAGTCACCCTGGACTAGACAGCCGAATGCCCCACTGCGGGGGCGAGATTTTTCGGCTTCCAATCACGGATTTGCGTGCAAACCGCGCCGCCCACATAAATTTAATTTCCGGCCGCACTACTTGCGACATGAACGGCACCTACATCTGGCCCACGCTTTTAAAGCGAGGAGAGGCCTGATGACACCGCAAGAACGCCAATTGGTTGATGAACTTTTTGACCGGCTGTCCAAGATGGAGAGCGCGCCACGCGATCCGGACGCCGCGGCTGCGATTGTCCAGGGCCTGCGGATCGCCCCGAACGCGATTTACCCGCTGGTGCAGACAGTGCTGGTGCAGGACGAGGCGCTCAAGCGCGCCAACAGCCGCATCCAGGAACTGGAGAACCAAGGCGCGCCCCAGCAAGACCAGGGCGGTGGCTTCCTCGATACGATGCGCGGCGCCCTGTTCGGACAGGGTCAATCGCAAGGTTCCGTGCCGAACGTACGACCTCCCGAAGTCGGCAGCCGCCCAGTCTGGAACAGCGGTCAGGTGTTGCAGCAGACCGGACATAATGACCAAGGCGGCTATGATCAGCCCTATGGCGGACCGCAGGCGCCGGCGGGCGGCGGCATGATGGGTGGAGGAATGATGGGTGGAGGCGTCGGCAGCGGGGGCGGAGGCTCGTTCCTTGGAACCGCCGCTGCCGCAGCCGCCGGTGTTGTCGGCGGCTCGCTTCTGCTCAACAGCATCCGTTCGATGATGGGCGGAAGCCATCATGGCTTCGGCGATGCGAACGCGTTGGCCGACCGAAGCTCGGGCCAGAGTCCATGGGCCGATCAGTCCAACAGCAACCTCGCGCGTGACGCCGGCATCAACAACATCGGCTCATCCCAGGATCGAGCTGACGACTATTCGCGCGCGGGGCTGCTTGATTCTGCGTCGGCCGACGACCAGGACGACATGGATATGGACTCCGACGACAATGACGATGACAGCGATTTAGCCTGAGACGATCGAAGCAAACAGACAAAAAACGGCCGCCCTGCCGGTGGAGCGGCCGTTTTATTTTTGCGAAGGCCTATCGGTTAGATGACGACGACCTTGGTGCCGACGTTGACGCGGCCATAGAGGTCGATCACATCCTCATTGCGCATACGGATGCACCCCGACGAGACGTTGGTGCCGATCGTCCAGGGCTCATTGGAGCCGTGAATGCGATAGAGCGTCGAGCCGAGATACATGGCGCGGGCGCCGAGCGGATTTTCCGGTCCGCCTTCCATGTGCCGCGGCAGATCCGGCCGGCGCGCGATCATCTCGGCTGGCGGGGTCCAATCGGGCCACTCCTTTTTGGCGGAAATCGTCTTGATTCCGGACCAGGCGAAGCCGGGACGGCCGACGCCGATGCCGTAACGCAAAGCCTTGCCCTTGCCCTCGACCAGGTAGAGGAACTTGTTGGGCGTATCGACGACGATCGTGCCGACGCTTTCCTTGCCGTCGTATTCGACGAGCTGTTTTTCATATTTTGGATCGAACGCAGGACGTACCGGCTCGCCCATTATGGGCTGCACCATACCCTGCTGCGGCATCATGGGCGGCTGGTACGCCGGCTGTTGCGGGTACGCGGGCCTCTGCTGATAGCCCTGCCCTTGTCCACCACCGAACAGGAACTCGATGAAGCCGCCTCCCATATTGGGGCGGTCGGCCGAGGCGACCCGCACTGGCGCGGGAGCCGGCGGCGTTGCGGGATGCAGGACCACGGGGTCGGTGACAAACTCTGCCTCGTTCGCGGCGGCTTGCGGGAATCCCGGGCTGAGCCAACAGGCGCTGGCGAGCAGCGCGAAATACATTCTCTTCATCGACGTACTCATACTGTTTCGTCGTGGGTGCGCCGGAGCGGCGCGCCTTGCACGCAACCAGCTAACGGTAGAACCGCATCGGTTTGGTAAACAGAATCGACGTTTCGATTCACCACGTCGTCAGGTTCGCGCGGTTTTGCCCGGTAGCCTTTATTTTCGGTGAACGGGGAATGCGCATGGTTAATCGTTGGTGTGCCGTCGCCTCGATGTTTCGCACGCCGGTTCCGGCGTGAACCTCATGTTAAATCCGGTCTGCTTTAAAACACGGCGGAGTGAAGGGGTTAGGGACACATCTTATGCCGGTTCATCGCAGACGTTTTCGAATCGAGGAATCTATTTCCGGAGATATTCAGTTGCCACCGGAGGTCGACACTGAAGTCGGCCCCATGCATCGCGAGATCATGAACGAATTGCGCGCCATCAAGGCACAGATGGCTGTCTCACGTCCCTCGAGCGTCACCACAGAGACAATTGGTGAAGCCGCGGTGCGCGAAGTTGCGGAGGCCCACGTCTTGCTTGAAACCTATCGCGCCCAGATCGAACAATGCGAGAAGCTCAAGGTCGAACTCGACCTGATCTATGACGCCATTACCCGCACCAAGCGCGAGATCGCCGTGCTGCACGGCAAGAGCTTCGACGGCGAGGAGATGGCCAAAGTCAACGGTGAACTCGGCGCCGTGGTCGGCGGTACCGAAGAGGCGACCCAGCAAATCCTGGAAGCCGCCGAATCGATCGACAACGCAGCCACCGCACTCAGCAAGGTCACCTCACCGGACCAGCAGAAGCTGCTTAGCGAAGAGATCCAGGAACGCGTCGTTTCCATCTTCGAGGCCTGCAACTTCCAGGACCTGACCGGCCAGCGCATCAAGAAAGTGATGACAACGATGAAGTTCATCGAAAATCACATCACCGTCATGATGGATATCTGGGGTGGCGTCGACGCCATCAAGGCGCACGCGCCACCGATCGTCGATACCCGCGAGGGCGACGCCAAGCTCCTGAACGGTCCGAAATCCGAAGGCGACGTCGGCCACGCCTCGCAGGACGATATCGACGCACTGTTCGACTGATCAAGGCATTCGTTTCAAAACAGGACGCCGGCCTTAAAGGCCGGCGTTTTTGTTTGGCCGCGCTGACGTCTCAGCTCACGCCCGCGGGCCGCAGCGGACGTAGACCATGTTGCCGTAACGGGTCGCCGCATCCTTGTCGATGAAGCGGGTGATCAGCACCCTGCCATCGAAGGACACGATTTCGCGGTCCTGCTCGCCACCGGCCGGACCCGCCGGACCGATGTAATTCTTGCCGCCGGGACTGCCCTTCAGGCGTAACTCCTGCGGCGTCGCCTGATCGGCCAGATGCATGATCACGCCGCCGTTGGCACCGGCGCCGATCACATAAGGTTGCTTGCACTGCGCTTTGGCCGCGGCCTCGGTGCGCATGCGGTCGTTGGGGTTCTGGTACGAAGCCAGTCCCCATTTGCCGACGATTTCGTCGGGACGGATCGTTGCGGGCATTTCCGGCGCCGGCGGAGGCTCCGGAGCCGCCGTAGGAGAGGACGAGAACGAGGGCAGACTCACGCTGCTGCACGCCCCCAGAAAGAGCGCCAGTAACGAGACGATCCCGAGATTGGCGGCCGTCCGCGCGCCACCTGAACCGACCATGTTCTCCCCCAAGCAAATCTGCGACCGCACTCGACCGGCAGCCAAGCGCAAAATCCCTGCCTTAGCAACGACGTCCTGCAAACTACGCTGACGCGCCGATATGGTTTCCCAAAGCATCCTATATGAGCCTCAACAGGGCCTTAACCTCGTTTGCTTGACAGCATCGCGGCAAAGCCATATCCCCCTTTTTCACAATTGGCACTCTAAACATTCGATTGCCAGCAACACGATCTGCTGTCCTCGGACGCGTCGGATACATACACCCTTTATTCTCGGTCTATTTCGGCAGCAAATCGACAAGCGAACAGGCCCCCAAAGGAACCGTCATGGCTAAATCCAAATTTCGTCCGCTGCATGACCGCGTCGTGGTCAAGCGTATCGATGCCGACCAAAAGACCAAGGGTGGCATCATCATTCCCGACAGCGCCAGGGAAAAGCCTTCGCAAGGCGAAATCACGGCGGTTGGTCCGGGCGGCCGCGATGAATCCGGCAAGTTGATTCCGATCGACCTCAAAGTCGGCGATCGCGTCCTGTTCGGCAAGTGGTCGGGCACCGAGGTCAAGCTCGACGGCGAGGAACTGCTGATCATGAAGGAAAGCGACATCATGGGCGTGCTGGCTTAGACGCCGCATCGCTCCCGTTGGCGCAGCGGCAAAGCTGCGTCAGGCAAACATCCAATACCGATGGAGTAAATTCAAATGGCTGCCAAGGACGTCAAATTTTCCGGAGATGCGCGCGATCGCATGTTGCGCGGCGTCGATGTTCTCGCCAATGCGGTCAAGGTGACGCTCGGTCCCAAGGGCCGCAACGTCGTCATCGAAAAGAGCTTCGGCGCCCCCCGCATCACCAAGGACGGCGTGACCGTCGCCAAGGAAATCGAACTTGACGACAAGTTCGAGAATATGGGCGCGCAGATGCTGCGCGAAGTCGCCTCCAAGACCAACGACACCGCCGGTGACGGCACCACCACAGCCACCGTGCTCGCGCAAGCGATCGTACGTGAAGGCGCAAAGTCGGTGGCCGCCGGCATGAATCCGATGGACTTGAAGCGCGGCATCGAGATCGCGGTGACCGCCGTGGTGAAGGACATCGAGAAGCGCGCCAAGCCGGTCGCCTCCTCCTCCGAAGTCGCCCAGATCGGCACTATCTCCTCCAACGGCGATGCCGCGATCGGCAAGATGATCGCGCAGGCGATGCAGAAGGTCGGCAACGAGGGCGTCATCACGGTCGAGGAAAACAAGTCGCTCGAGACCGAGGTCGACATCGTCGAGGGCATGAAGTTCGACCGTGGCTACCTGTCGCCGTATTTCGTCACCAACGCCGAAAAGATGACGGCCGAACTCGAAGACGTCTACGTGCTGCTGCACGAGAAGAAGCTGTCCGGCCTGCAGGCGATGCTGCCGGTGCTCGAAGCCGTGGTGCAGTCGGGCAAGCCGCTTCTGATCATCGCCGAGGACGTCGAGGGCGAAGCCCTGGCGACCCTGGTCGTCAACCGCCTGCGCGGCGGTTTGAAGGTTGCCGCTGTCAAGGCGCCGGGCTTCGGTGACCGCCGCAAGGCGATGCTGGAAGACATTGCGATCCTCACCGGCGGCCAGTTGATTTCGGAAGAACTCGGCATGAAGCTCGAAAGCGTCACGGTCAACATGCTCGGCCGCGCCGGCAAGGTCGTGATCGACAAGGAAAACACCACGATCGTCAAAGGCGCCGGCAAGAAGAAGGACATCGAGGGCCGCGTCAACCAGATCAAGGCCCAGATCGAGGAAACCACTTCCGATTACGACCGCGAGAAGCTTCAGGAGCGTCTGGCCAAGCTCGCCGGCGGCGTCGCGGTGATCCGCGTCGGCGGGGCGACCGAGGTCGAAGTTAAGGAGAAAAAGGACCGCGTCGAGGACGCTCTCAACGCCACGCGGGCTGCGGTGCAAGAAGGCATCGTACCGGGCGGCGGCGTCGCTTTACTGCGCGCCAAGAAAGCAGTCGGCCGCATCCACAACGAAAACTCCGATGTTCAGGCCGGCATCAACATCGTGCTCAAGGCACTGGAAGCGCCGATCCGCCAGATCGCGGAAAACGCCGGTGTCGAGGGTTCGATTGTCGTCGGCAAGATTCTGGAAGAGAAGTCGGAGACGTTCGGCTTCGATGCCCAGACTGAAGAATATGTCGACATGGTCGCCAAGGGCATCATCGACCCGGCAAAGGTAGTGCGGACGGCGCTGCAAGATGCCTCGTCGGTCGCCGCCCTGTTGGTGACGACGGAAGCCATGGTTGCGGAGTTGCCGAAAGAGCCCGCGCCGGCGGCCGGCGGCGGCCACGGTCATGGCGGCGGCATGGGATTCTAAATCAGGCGGATTGCTAACCGCACGTAATCGAGAAGGCCGCCTGTGGCGGCCTTCTTTTTTGGCGATTTGCTCGAGGCTTTGTTAGGAAGGTCGATCCAGTGCCCGCTTGCCGAAGTTCGTGCTCCGCCCCAGCAACCACTTTTCACGAACTTCGGAAAGTTACGGGCACTGGCAAACTTATTGATTCTAGTGCCGGTTTCCTATTTGAAGTTCCTGAATCGAATTCGCCGCTTGTAGTCTAGGAACTTCAAATAGGGGGCATTAGCTTTCGATTGAGCCAGCCCGTTGGTTCCATGGTTGAGCCGATCCCGTTTTGCAAGGAAATGCCGATGCGCGCACCTATGCTGCTCCTGACCGTTCTTGTCGCGGCCGCAACCGGCGCGGCTCACGGGCAAATGAAGCTATCGACCAAGCCCGCTCCCGGCGCCAACGACGTCAGGTATTTCACCTCGATCGACGGACTGATGGACGGCAATGCCGACGTGGTCATGAAAGAGACGCGGCAGGGCAAGACGCTCACCGCGGCTACCCTTGACGTCTGCTACCCCGCGGCCAAAGGCTCCGACCGCAAGGATCGCTTCGTCGTCAATCTGGCGGTCAACGGCCAAACCCTGAGCGGCACCACTCAAAGCATCGGCGGCAAGTTGCCGGTTACGGTCAAATTGACTCGAAAACCGGCCGGCGAAAATTTCGAGTTCAAGGGCCAGATCAGTATCGGGCAAACCGTTACCGAAGTGAACTCGACCGACAACTCCGACATCAGCGAGCGGGAATTTCGGGAAAGCCAGACCAGCGATGACGGCATCACACCGTCGCCGAAGGATTTTACCGAACTATCCCCCGAAGCAATCGGCGTTCGCGTCAAGCTCGACGCGGCTGCTGATTTTCTAAAAAGCCTGAAGGGGCAGGACGTCGAGGTTTCCTTGACGAGCCTCGCTGTCACCTGCGACGTGCTGCGCGCCGGCGAGCAGACCATCACGCTCAGCGCCGATCCGGATCGAGCCGCAGCGCTGATCGCGAAATTCAAGTCGGCCCCCGGTGTCGTTGCAGCGGGCTGGACCACGGGAATCATCGAAATTGATCGCACCATCCGCTTTTCAGCGGCGCCCTGGCGCGACGGCGACCGGCTCAACAAGGACAAGCTGGCAGCGGCGATCGCCAATGTCCTGGCCGGAGCCTTTTCCGCCAAGCCAGCGACTTCCGCCTGGAACTCCACGAACGGCAAGCTGAAACTGACGTTCAAGCGCCCAAGCGAGGTGTATCCCGCGCTCAATCTTACCGACACCGTCGAGGTGACCGCGTTGGTGTCCTCGGAGAAACCCGGCGGATCGGACCGATTGATCCTCTGGGTCGGCGCTCCCGTCATCTCGACCGCCGATGAGACGTCGGGGCCTGCACTCATCCTCGCCAACGATTCCACCGGCGACGAGGAAGGCAATCAGAAGGATGACAACGGCTCGGTCGATGCCTTGACCAGAGAATTCAAGGGGCAACGCTGGGACGCCGACAAATCGGCCTGGAAGTAGCGGGCAGCGAAAACTGGCTCAATTGGTGTTGATGCGGAATCGCAAAGGCTTGGCTCCGACAAAGGATACCAGATCGCCCCGCCGTCTCCAGGTGGTGGCCTCGCTGAGCGCCGCGACCAGGTCATCGTCCGCCTGCGCCCGCGCCGACGGGCAGTCGCGGTCTTGCAATTGACCGGCGACAAAGATCACCGTGTTGCCCGCGACCGAGAACTGGCCCGTGCCGCTCTTGCACCATAGATCAAGCTTGGCCTCGCCATGGTCGCCGATCTCAAGCGTCGGAATCCGTTTCGATCCGGGCTGAGGTAGCGCATCCAGCGTCATCTCGAATCCGAACGGAAAGCCGTCCTCAGCCTGCGCGGCGGGACAGAGGGAAGAAATGGCGGCCGTAAGCGCGGCACCAACCACAGCCAGCCTCAGAAAACCGCGCGTTGAAACCATGTCGTTCCTCTAAATATTTGCCGACGCGCGCGCCTTGTAGTCGGCCACGGCGCCGTTGAACAGATCGGCGGTGTCAAAAAAATCCCCGCGTCCGGTCGGACGCGGGGAACTTGTTCAGTTCAGCCGTGAAGCCAGCTCTACTTCAAGACCATGCTCGTGAACGGATGGACATAGGCCTGCAACATCACTAACAGGCCGACCAGACAAGCGAGCGTGATCGAATGTTTGAACACGAAGCGCAAGATCGTACCCTCGTGGCCGTACCAGTTGGTCGCGGTGGAGGCGACGACGATCGATTGCGCATCGATCATCTTGCCCATGACGCCGCCCGACGAGTTCGCCGCCGCCATCAGAATCGGCGACAGGCCCAGTTGCTGCGAGGTGATCTTCTGCAGGTTACCGAACAGGATGTTCGAAGCAGTATCCGATCCGGTAAGAGCCACACCCAGCCAGCCAAGCAGCGTGCCGAAGAAGGGATAGAGAATACCCGTCGCGGCAAAGGCGAGACCCAGCGTCGCGTCGAGGCCGGAGAGCCGCGTCAACGTGCCAATACCCAGCATCGCCGAAATCGTGATGAGGGAAACAGCGCAGACTTTCAGCGTGCGGCCATATTCGGCAACCATCTTGGCAGGCGAGAAGCCCATCAGGAAGCCGGAGATGATGGCAGCGATCAACATGCCTGTTCCGGTGAACGACAAATAGGTGAAGCCGAAAACGGCGCGCTCGGCCGTCTCCTTCGGCGACACCGGTGGCACCTTGTTGATCAGCTTGTCGAGCTCGGGAACGGGATAATTCCAGGTGAAGATCGAATTCGCCCAGGATTTGAACTCACCATTGCCCCAGATCAGCATTACGATGCAGACGATGATCCACGGCAACAACGCGCTCCAGAGTTGCGCCTGGGACAAGGGGGTCTTGTCCAACGGTTTGGCGGCGGTCATCGTCGCCAGCGATTCGTCGTTCCCACGCAATGCCGCCGACAGCCAAAGCTGCTTCGGTTGCCAGACCTTGAGGAACAGGATGAGGCATCCCATCGAGATCAGCGACGCGCCGATATCGACAATCCACGGATTGATGTAGTTGGAGATCACAAATTGCGGGACGGCGAACGAGACGCCCGTGACCAGAATAGCGGGCCAAATTTCTTTCATGCCCTTCCAGCCGGCAAACGCCCACACCACCCAGAACGGCACGATCAGCGAGAACACCGGCAATTGGCGGCCGACCATCGCGCCGAGAATATAAGGATCGAGGCCGGTCACCGAAGCAAGACCTTGAATCGGGGTACCGAGCGCGCCGTAGGCAACCGGCGCCGTATTGGCGATCAGCGACAGGCCGGAAGCCGCAAGCGGCGAAAAGCCGAGACCGATCAGAACCGCGCCGGTAACCGCAACCGGCGTGCCGAAGCCTGATGCGCCCTCGAAGAAGGCGCCGAACGAAAAGGCGATCAGAAGCAGTTGCAGGCGACGGTCTTCCGTGACGCCGCCAATCGCCCGCTGCAACAGCTGGAAACGTCCAGTCGCGACGGTGACCCGATAAAGATAGATGACGTTCAGCACGATCCAGCCGATTGGGAAGAAACCTGCCACCACGCCAAGCACCGAGGCGCGGATCGACATGTTAGCCGGCATCGTGAAGGCGAAGATCGCGATGAGGTTTGCGGCGATCAGTGCAACGATGGCGGCGATGTGCGCCTTCACCTTGCCGCTCGCGATCAAAACCAGCAGCGTGACAACGGGCACCGCCGCGGCGATCGTCGACAGCACCGTGTTGTTAAACGGATTATAGACCTGATTCCACATTACGATTCCTCCCCACGCCCTTTTTTGGCGCGCTTGCCCGCGTGAATGGCCGGCGCGCTGGCGCTAAATGTTGAGGGGCCTTGGCAAAGCACGACGCAGGCGAATTCGGCTCCCGCCAAACCCGCTCACAAACGCGCGAAATGAGAGGGCCCCCTGCCACCCGCCATTGCCCCCATGCTAGGGTTGACTCGGAGGTTGGGACAAGCGAACCCACACCGCCAAGTTTTACAACTTTAGTCTAGCTTTGGCGACTGACATTCGCCCCCATGACCTTGCGGATGTCGAAAAGGACTGCGGCAAACCGGTAACGGATGTCAAATCTCCGTCACTAGCCAAGCCAACACCCCATTCGCGCAGCTATTCCCCGGAGACCACGATCTGTGAAAAACATCCGCTTGAGTCCTGCGACCGTGTGGCGGATCGCGGCTCCGTATTTCCGTTCAGAAGACAAGTCCGCGGGCCGCCTTCTGCTTGCAGCGGTGATCGCCATCGAGCTTACCGTGGTCGGCATCAACGTGCTCCTGAACCAGTGGAACAACCGCTTCTACACCGCACTTCAGGAGAAGAACTGGGAGGGTTTCGTTCGCGAGATGGGCATCTTCTGCATTCTGGCAACGGCCTATATCGCGCTCGCCGTCTATCAGCTTTATCTGAACCAGTGGCTGCAAATCCGATGGCGAAACTGGCTGACGCATCACTATCTCGGCGAATGGCTGCGCGGTCCCACGCACTACCGGATGCAGCTCCGCGGAGATGCGGCCGACAACCCGGACCAGCGCATCTCCGACGACGTCAAAATGTTCGTCGACCAGACTCTGAACATCTGCGTCGGTTTCTTGAGCGCTGTGGTCACGCTCGCTTCTTTCATCGTCATTTTGTGGGGCCTCTCGGCCGAGTCGCCGATGACGCTGTTTGGCAGTGAATTCCATATCCCCGGCTATCTGGTGTGGGGCGCGCTGATTTATGCGACCTTCGGAACGGTGCTGACGCACTGGATCGGCTCGCCTCTGGTCATGCTCAACTTCCAGCAGCAGCGTTTTGAGGCCGACTTCCGTTTCAATCTGGTGCGCGTGCGCGAAAATTCCGAGCAGATCGCGCTGTTGCGCGGCGAGAGCGCCGAACAAGGGCGGCTGTTGGAGCGCTTCGGCCGCGTTGTCCAGAACTGGTACGAGATCATGATCCGAACCAAGAAGCTGACCGCATTCACTTCGAGCTACTCGCAGGCTGCGGTGGTTTTCCCCTATGTTCTGGTTGCTCCGGCCTATTTCGCCGGCAAGATCCAGCTCGGCGGCATGATGCAGACCGCAAACGCGTTTTCCAGCGTGCAACAATCATTGTCGTTCTTTGTAACGGTCTATCGCTCCCTGGCCGAATGGAGCTCGGTCGTCGCTCGTCTCGAAGGTTTCGAGGAAGCAATCGCAAGCGCAGCCCACCTTGCAGGCGACCCGCCCTCGATCACTGTCGCACGTTCGGACGAAGGCAACGCGATTGAGCTGCGGCAGCTTCTGGTCAAGTTGCCCAACGGTACGCCGCTGGTCGCAGCAGACGGCCTGCGCATTCAGAGCAACGAGCACGTTCTCGTCACCGGGCCGTCGGGAGCCGGCAAGTCGACGCTGTTTCGCGCGATCGCCGGCATATGGCCGTTCGGCGACGGGGTGATAACGATTCCCGCCAAGGCCACGCTGATGATGTTGCCGCAGCGGCCCTACTTTCCCGTTGGGACATTGAAAGCCGCGATCGTTTATCCGTCGAACCCCGATGCATTCAGCTCAACGCTCGTCGAGCAGGCGCTCACCGCGGTCGGCCTGCCGCAACTCGTATCGCGGCTTCAGGAAGATGCACATTGGAACCGGATGCTCTCGCTCGGTGAGCAACAGCGGCTTGGCCTTGCCCGGGCGCTGTTGCATGAACCGCAATATCTTTTCCTCGACGAGGCGACTGCCTCGCTCGACGAGGCCTCTGAAGCGGCGCTCTACCGCCTGCTGGCCGAACAGCTCAAGGCGACGACCACGGTCTCGATCGGACATCGAAGCACGCTTCGGGCGTTCCACGACGGTCACATCGTTCTGGACCGCGAGGGAAACCTGTTTGCCGCGCATGAGCGGCAAAAGAAGGACTTCGTCTCCTACTAGTGGTGCGCTTCTAACATTCGCTTTGCAAGCTCGAGGCTTGGTGGGAGCGACTGGCTGGCCGCCGCTCGGACAAGACTGCTACTTCAGGCTGGTCATTGCGGTCAGGTCGACCGACAGCCTGGCGATGCCGACCGCACCACCGATATTCCAGGTGTCGTATCTCGGATAGGGAATTCCGAC
>NZ_JBAVCF010000211.1:0-2042 GCF_049586575.1 Bradyrhizobium sp. | reverse complement strand
TCTCCCGTCCCGAGCCGCGCCAGATCCTTTTCCGTCGTCACCACTGTCAGAGCATCGCGTTTGGCTTCCGCCAGCAACTCCTCGATTTCGCTTTGGGTGAACGGATGATGGTCGGCAAAAACGCGTTCACTCACGACCTCGACGCCGTTGGCGCGTAGCGTCCGGAAGAAGCGGCCGGGATCACCGATCCCGGCGAACGCCAGGACGCGCTTGCCGGCCAACAACGACACCGTGACATCATCGGCTCTCAACTGCGCCGTCAGGACCGGCTTGTCCTGTGCTGCCAACCTTTCGGCGACGGCGTCGGCGGCAGCGCCCTCGCCGATCACAATCAGCGCATCGGTTCGGTCGAGTTGCGGCCGCAGCGGCGCGCGCAGCGGACCTGCGGGGAAAACACAGCCATTGCCAATCCCGCGACGAGCATCGATCACGATCAGCGAGGCGTCCTTGGCGATGGCCGGGTTCTGAAAACCGTCGTCCATTACGATCACGGTCGCACCCTGCGACTTGGCCAGCGCCAGCCCGTCGATGCGCTCGCGTGCGACCACGACCGGAACGGTCTGCGCCAGCATCAATGGTTCGTCACCAACGTCGGCTGCAAGGTGACGTCCGGGATCGACCATCACCGGTCCGCGAAGTTGCCCGCCATAGCCGCGGCTGAGCACCAGCGGCACCTCACCGAGATCGCGTAACAATTTCACAAGGGCCAGCACAGTCGGCGTCTTGCCGGCGCCACCAACGTGATAGTTGCCGATGCAGAAGACGGCGATGCCGGCATCAAAGCCCTTGCGCTGCAAACGGCGGCCGGCGATTGCGCCATAGACGGCGGCGAGCGGCGACAACAGCAGCGATATCAGGGATGATGGCCGGTACCAAAAGGCCGGCTCACGCATCCGCCGCCCCCATTTCGAGGCGCAGCTGCAAAAGATACGGCTCGAGCGCAGCAAGCGTCCGGTCGAGGGCGCCGCCGAGCTGGGAGACCACACGTTCGGCCGCAGCGACCACCCGATCGCGTGCCGCGGGATCGGCGAGCAATTGACCCAACTGCTTCGCCAGCGTTTCGCTGGTTACGGCGGTCTTGGCGCCGCCGGCGCTATCGAGCGCCTCGTACACATCGGCAAAATTGAAGACGTGAGGCCCGTGAACGAGCGACGCGCCGAGCTTGATGGCCTCGATCGGATTCTGCCCGCCATGCTCGATCAGCGACCCGCCGACGAAAACGACCGGCGAGAGCCGATAAAACAGCCCCAACTCGCCCATGGTATCGGCGACATAAATGTCGGTGGTTGCGGTCGGCAATTCCTCGCGCGAGCGCACGCTGGCGTGCAGGCCGAAGGCCTCGATCAAGCGCGCGACGGCCTCGCCGCGACCCGGATGCCGCGGCACGATCACGGTCAACAGCGACGGGAAAAACCCTGCGAGCGTTCGATGCGCCTCGATCAGGATCTCCTCTTCTCCCGGATGCGTCGATGCCGCGACAATGATGGGTCGGCCACGCGTCACCGACATCAACCGCTCAAGCTTGGTGAAGTCTGCGGGAGGGGCCGGAACATCGAGCTTCAGATTGCCGGTGACCAGAACGTTACGGCTGCCAAGCGCAGAAAAACGCTCCGCATCGACACGGGATTGCGCCAGGCAAACATCGAACCGGCCGAGCAGTGCCGAAATCGTGCCGCTGACGCGCCGCCAGCGCGGGAACGAACGATGCGACATCCGCCCGTTGATGAGAACCATCGGCAAACGTCTTGCCGCGCTCGAAAGAATGAGATTCGGCCACAGATCGGATTCGATGAACAGCGCAAGGCTCGGCCGCCAATGATCGAGAAAGCGCGCTACATAGCGCGGCGAATCGTAAGGAACGTATTGATGAATGATGTCGGCAGGAAAGCGCTTGGCGACAATCGCCGCCGAGGTGACGGTGCCGGACGTCAACAGGATACGGATATTGAGCGCACGCAATTTCTCGATCAGCGCCGCCGCCGCCAGCACCTCGCCGACGCTGGCTCCGTGAATCCATACCAGCGGCCCGTGCGGCCGGACGT
>NZ_JBAVCF010000210.1:0-3756 GCF_049586575.1 Bradyrhizobium sp. | reverse complement strand
GCGCCCTTCGCCATCATCCAGGACGAGAAGCGGAAATATTACGGGCTGATGTTCCACCCCGAGGTGGTGCACACGCCGGATGGCGCCAAGCTCTTGCGCAATTTCGTCCGCAAGGTTTCGGGGCTGGCCGGCGACTGGACCATGCGCGCCTTCCGCGAGGAGGCGATCGAAAAAATCCGCGCCCAGGTGGGCAAGGGCAAGGTGATCTGCGGGCTCTCCGGCGGCGTCGATTCCGCGGTCGCGGCGGTGCTGATCCACGAGGCGATCGGCGATCAGCTCACTTGCGTGTTCGTCGATCATGGGCTGCTGCGGCTGAATGAGGCCGAAACCGTCGTCGACCTGTTCCGCCATCACTACAACATCCCGCTGGTTCACGTTGATGCCTCGAAGCAATTCCTGGGCGAGCTTGAAGGCGTCACCGACCCCGAACAAAAGCGCAAGACCATCGGGCGTCTCTTCATCGACGTGTTCGACGCGGAGGCCAAGAAAATCGGCGGCGCGGAGTTCCTCGCGCAGGGCACGCTCTATCCCGACGTGATCGAGAGCGTGTCGTTCACCGGCGGACCCTCGGTGACGATCAAGAGCCACCACAATGTCGGCGGTCTCCCCGCGCGCATGAACATGAAGCTGGTCGAGCCGCTGCGCGAACTGTTCAAGGACGAGGTGCGCGTGCTCGGCCGCGAACTCGGTTTGCCCGAGATTTTCGTCGGCCGGCATCCATTCCCCGGACCGGGGCTCGCGATCCGCTGCCCCGGCGAGATCACGAAGGAAAAGCTCGACATCCTGCGCAACGCGGATGCGGTCTATATCGACCAGATCCGCAAAGCGGGCCTCTACGACAAGATCTGGCAGGCCTTCGCCGTGCTCTTGCCGGTGAAGACCGTCGGCGTGATGGGCGACGGGCGCACCTATGAATATGTCGTCGGCCTGCGCGCGGTGACCTCGACCGACGGCATGACCGCGGACTTCTATTCCTTCGACATGAAATTCCTCGGCGAAACCGCGACCCGCATCATCAACGAGGTCAAGGGCGTCAACCGCGTGGTCTATGACGTGACGTCAAAGCCGCCGGGGACGATCGAGTGGGAGTGAGGGGGATACTGCGGAGGAGGATGGAGTAGAAAAGGATAGGCTAAGGAAACTGTGACGCGGCGATAGCAATCGATAGTAGTAAGGACGTGCCTCGAAATGGGCAAAGATCCGACTCGATGACACTGTGAACGCGAAGCCCGGATTATGAGACGCAGGTCGAGCGCCGAGAAGAATCTTTATTTCTCCTTTGTCGAAATCGGACTGGCTGGCTCGTCAGGGTATCGAGCGGGGATATCTCCCGCTTCCACCAGTCCAGGAGAGACCCATGAACTACACGCTTGTGATCTATGAAAGCGCCGAGGATTTTGCCGCTCGGAAGGACCCTGCGAAGCGGGACGCCTATTGGTCCCGAATTCCGCCCTTCCTCAAGGCGCTGAAAGATGCCGGCGTCTTCGTCGGCGGCGCGGGCCTTGAGACGCCTGATACCGCCACGACAATCAGGCTACGCGATGGTCAGCGGCTCGTGCAGGACGGGCCCTACGCTGAGGCCAAAGAGCAACTCGCCGGGTTCTTCATTCTCAATGCCCGGGATCTCGATCGAGCCCTCGAATGGGCGGCCCGCTACCCGGTGACGCCGGGCGGGTCGATCGAGGTGCGACCCAATCTGACGCCGATGGAGTAGCGGCAGCCATGGACGCGCGCCGTGCGGTCGAACAAGCGGCGCGTGATTCCTACGGCCGTCTCGTTGCCTATCTCGCCGCGCGTTCGCGCGATGTGGCGGCGGCTGAAGATGCGCTTGCCGACGCCTTTCGCGTCGCATTGGAAGCTTGGCCCCGTACCGGCGTGCCGGACAAGCCCGAGGCATGGCTGCTCACGGCCGCTCGCCGCCGGCTGATTGATGGCGCTCGGCATGCGCGCGTGCAGGCGGAAGCGACCCCGACACTGCTTGCCGTCGCGGAAGAGGCGCAGGACGTTGCGAGCAGCGAGTTGGTGTTTCCCGATGAGCGCTTGAAGCTCATGTTCATCTGCGCTCATCCCGCAATCGATGTCGCGGCCCGGACACCTCTGATGCTCCAGACGGTGCTGGGCCTCGACGCGGTCCGCATCGCTACCGCGTTCGTGGTGAAGCCTTCGGCAATGGGTCAGCGGCTTAGCCGCGCGAAAGCGAAGATCCGCGATGGCGGATTGCCTTTGAACTGCCTGAGGCTAGCGAGTTGCCGACGCGACTCGATGCCGTGATGGAGGCGATATATGCCGCCTACGGAAGTGGCTGGGACGACGTCGCGGGCGCTGATCCGCGCCGCAGGGGCCTTGCCGTGGAAGCGATTGGCCTTGGCCGTCTGCTGCTACGACTGATGCCGGCTGAACCCGAAGTGCGTGGCTTGCTGGCGCTCATGCTCCATTGCGAAGCGCGCCGGGATGCGCGGCGCACCGCGACGGGAGGATATGTGCCACTCTCGGAGCAGGATGTAACCCGCTGGTCCAAGTCGATGATCGAAGAGGCGGAGGAGATACTGACCGGACCGCGAATGGAGCGCATCGGGCACTTTCAACTCCAGGCAGCAATCCAGTCCATGCATGCTCGCCGCGCCTCCATCGGCGGCACAGACTGGGAAGCGATCGCCCTCTTGTACGAAGGGCTCATAAGGCTTGCACCCACCATCGGCGCGCTGGTCAGCCGCGCCGCAGCAATTGCGGAAGCACGGGGCGCCGTGACCGGATGGGCTCTGCTGGAAGCGATCTCACCCGAGGTCGTGAAGGACTATCAGCCATACTGGGCCGTTGCGGCGCATCTGCTTACGCGCTTGGAACGACCCGCCGAGGCCGCTGCCGCCTACAGCCGCGCCATCGGGCTGTGCCAGGATCCTGCGATGCGCGAGTTCCTGAGGCGGCGTATGATTGCCTCTGGCCCGACAGGATAGCGCTCGGTCGCCCCTGCCAGCGCTACCCGAAGCACGACAGCTCCTTCCCGGACCTGCCAGGTACTCTCTATCGGCCGTTACCAGGGGTCGGTTCGCTTCCGGCTAACCGATTGTTTGCGGAATTTGGATCGCGGTGGCGCTGCGGCTTCGCCATCGACGCGCGGAATTTTAGAGGCGATGTCGAAATCGGGGTATCTGGCCCGTCGTCATATCGAGGAGAAATCAATCCCTCAGGCGGACAGAAAGGCGAACGATCATGACAACCCAAAGCACCATCGAAAGAAACAAGGCGACCATCCATAACCTCATCGACCAGGTCATCAACTCAGGCCGGCTCGATCTTTGCGATCTCTATCTCGCCGCGGATCGCGTGGATTACCAGGATTATGGTCTTCCGCCGGGGGCCGCCAATGGCCATGAGGGGTTCAAAAGGGTTCTCGGCGGCTTCCTCGAAGCGTTCCCCGACTTGCACCTCGAGATCGAATTCATGATCGCCGAAGGCGATCGCCTTATAAGTCATATCTCCACGACGGGCACTCACACAGGTCCGTTCATGGGCATGCCAGCTACCGGGAAGAAGTTCAAAGTGCACGGCACCGACATCTTTCGTTTCAACAACGAGGGCAAGGTCGTTGGGCACTGGGGCGTTTTCGACACCCTCGGAATGATGATGCAGCTCGGACTTTTGCCGTCGCCGGGTCAAGCGCAAGCCGCCTGAAGGATAGGAGCCTTCCACTGAAAGTGACGAGTGTCCGCCTGCACCGGGCGGACTCTCGGCGCGACGGAGCCGATCTCTGTCGCC
>NZ_JBAVCF010000209.1:0-12175 GCF_049586575.1 Bradyrhizobium sp. | reverse complement strand
TGCGCGGGGTATAGTCGCCGTCGAGCACGTGGGGAATGCGGTTCTCGAACATCCAGGAATTGCCGGCGGATGCCGTGATCACCTCGTATACTTTTCGGATATCGAGGCCCTGCTTGGCGGCAAACGCGATAGCCTCGGAGGCCGCGGCGATGTGAACGCCGGCGAGAAGCTGGTTGATCATCTTGAAAGCCGCGCCCTGGCCTGCGGCATCGCCGAGCTCGTAGAGCTTGGCAGCCATCGCATCGAGCGCCGGCCGCGCCTTGGCGAAGGCGGCCGCACTGCCGGAGGCCAGGATCGTCAATTCGCCCTGTGCCGCGCGCTGCGCGCCGCCTGAGATCGGTGCATCGAGATAGTGCCGCCCGGTTGCCTCGAGTTGTTTTGCAAGCCGCCTTGCGATGTCCGGGTCCATCGTCGCGGAGGAAATGAACACGGCGTCCTTGGCGAGCGTTTCGGCAACGCCGTCCTTGCCGAACAAAATGCCTTCGGTCTGGACCGCGTTGACGACCACGCTGACGACGATCTCGGCGTCCTTGGCGGCCTCGGCCGGGGTCGTGGCGCGCTGCCCGCCTTCAGACACGAACCGGCTAACGGCATCAGCCGAAACATCGCAGCCCGTGACGCCAAAACCGGCGCGGCGAAGCGAGGTCGCCATGCCAAAACCCATCGAGCCCAGCCCGATCACGGCGACGCGCGGTTTGGCGGAGGAGGACATGCGGCGTTTCCCTTGAGTTTTCCAAATTTATCCCCTGCGTATCACGGCTTGGCCGTGCTGCCAAAGCATGAGACAAGGCGGAAACAGGAACGCAGCCATGAGCGAAGCAAAAACCCGCGAGGAAATCTGCAGCCTCGGCCGATCGCTGTTCGAGCGCGGCCTGACGCCGGGTTCCTCCGGCAATATTTCGGTCAAACTCGACGACGGCGGCTGGCTGGTCACACCGACGAACGCCTCGCTCGGCTTCCTCGACCCGGCGCGGCTGTCGCGGCTCGACGCGGCCGGCCGGCTACGCTCCGGCGACGCTCCGACCAAGGAAGTATCGCTGCACACAGCGCTGTATCAGACCCGCGCGCCGGCCCGCGCGGTCGTGCATCTGCATTCGACGCATTCGGTCGCGCTCTCGATGCTCCCCGAGATCGACCCGCGCGCGGCGCTGCCGCCGATGACGGCCTATTATCTGATGAAATGCGGCGCAACCGCGCTCGTGCCCTATTACCGGCCTGGCGACCCGGCGGTTGCGGACGCGATCAAGGGACTCGCCGGAAAATATTCGTCGGTACTGCTCGCCAATCACGGGCCCGTGGTTTCCGGCGACACGCTGGAAGCGGCCGTCTTTGCGGTCGAGGAACTCGAGGAGACGGCAAAGCTTTATTTGCTCTTGCGAGGGCTTAATCCGCGTTACCTTACGCCGGCGCAGGTCGCGGATTTAACTGAGACATTTGGGGTGGTGTTGCCGGAGCATTCGCCGCATACACGGACCTCATCCTGAGGATCACATGTGTGTCGATCACAGCCCCAGATACGCCTTGCGCCAATCTCGCCGCCAAAATTGCACAAGGCAGCGCCGCGGTCATCGAGCCCTCCATTGTTGACGTGCCACGGCGGGCGCGCCACTAATTCTCCGCGCTATCATCCCTGGACAAAGATCATGACCCCTGTCGCATCCAACCTGCAAATCGACTCCGCCAGGCTGTGGGGCACGATTCACGAAACCGCGAAGTTCGGCGCCACGCCAAAGGGCGGCGTGCGGCGGCTGACGCTGGGGCCCGAGGACAAGCTGGTACGCGACTGGTTCCGAAAGGCCTGCGAAGCCGCAGGCCTTGAAGTTCATGTCGATGCGCTGGGCTCGATGTTTGCCTTGCGCAAGGGCCGCGACATGTCCAAGCCGCCGATCGGGCTCGGTTCGCATCTGGACACGCAACCGACCGGCGGAAAGTACGACGGCGTGCTCGGGACCCTGGCCGCGCTCGAAGTGGTCCGCACGCTCAACGACGCCGGGATCGAGACCGAGCTGCCGATCTGCATCGTCAACTGGACCAACGAGGAAGGCTCGCGCTTTGCGCCGGCGATGATGGCATCTGCCGCTTATGTCGGCGATTTCACCACCGACGACATCCTGTCGCGCAAGGATGCGGAAGGTGTCAGCGTTGCCGAGGCGCTGGACAGCATCGGTTATCGCGGCGAAAATCCGGTGGGCTTCCAGAAACTCTCTGGCTTTGTCGAACTGCACATCGAACAGGGGCCGATCCTGGAAGCAGAAAGCAAGACCATCGGCGTCGTCGATTCCGGCCAGGGCGTGTTGTGGTACGACGGCAAGATCACGGGTTTCGAAAGTCATGCCGGCACAACCCCGATGCCGCTTCGACGCGACGCGCTCGCTACCTTATCCGAAATCGTTCTGGCGATGGAAGCAACAGCCAGGAAGCACGGGCCCAAAGCGGTCGGCACCGTCGGCGAAGCCGTCATCGCCAATCCGTCGCGCAACGTCATTCCCGGCGAAATCGCCTTCACCGTCGATTGCCGCAGCGCCGACGCTGCGATCATGGAGGCGCTCGACGCCGGATTGCGGGCGGCCATCAAGGAAATTTCTACCCGCCGCAAGGTCGAGGTAACGCTCGATCTGGTCTGGCGCAAACCGCCGACCCATTTCGATCCAAAATTCGTCAATGCGGTGGAAGACGCCGCCAAGAAACTCGGTTTCTCCCATCGCCGCATCACGTCAGGCGCGGGTCACGACGCCTGCAATCTCAATACAAAGATTCCGGCCGCGATGGTATTCGTGCCCTGCAAGGATGGGGTCAGCCACAACGAACTCGAGGACGCCACGCAAGCCGACTGCACCGCCGGCGCCAACGTTCTGATGCACACCGTGCTGGCGCTCGCCGGTGTCGCTTCGTGACGGTGGCAGAATTCTAAAAGCAAAGGGAGATTGCCGTGCGCGGGGTTTTCGTCGATGCCAACGGGTCGCTTGCGGATATTTTCGAGCGCCAGAACAGGGCCGGCGACCCGGCCGTGCGGGTCAACCGCAACGCCGACATCGCGTCCGATCAGATCCCTGCTTTGCTCGACGGCGCCGAGATCGTCGTCATCGACCATACTTCCCTGCCGACCGATATCGCGCGACGCTGCAACGGCCTCAAGCATGTGGTGTTTCTGGGTACCGGCGCGCGCAGCTACATGAACCCAGAAGAGCTCGCCGAACTCGGCATCGCCGTTCACCTGATCAAGGGCTACGGCGACACAGCCGTGGCCGAATGCGCGATTGCGCTGATGTGGGCGGCCGCGCGCGGCGTCGCAAAAATGGACCGCGAGATGCGCGTCGGCAATTGGCTGCGCGAAGACGGCATGCAGCTCACCGGCAAGA
This sequence comes from Bradyrhizobium sp., assembly GCF_049586575.1. Lineage (GTDB taxonomy): Bacteria > Pseudomonadota > Alphaproteobacteria > Rhizobiales > Xanthobacteraceae > Bradyrhizobium. Next base: position 8,816 of record NZ_JBAVCF010000209.1, on the reverse strand, counting down.
CGCTTGGCCTGATCGGCTTTGGCGGCATTGCCGCAGAAGCCGCGCGAATTGCGCTCGGCAGCGGCATGAAGGTCATCGCCTGGAACCGCTCGCCGAAGCAATTCGCCGGCGTCGAATTCGTCTCCCTCGATGCGCTGCTTGCGCAAAGCGACGTGGTCTCACTGCATCTTCTGCTCAACGACGAAACGCGCGGCTTTCTGTCGCGCGAACGCATCAACGCCATGAAACCGGGTGTCATCCTCGTCAACACCGCGCGCGCCGCCATGGTCGACGAGGCCGCGATGATCGAGGCGCTGAAGTCAGGCCACATCCGCCATGCCGGGCTCGACGTGTTCAACACCGAGCCGCTCCCGGCCAATCACCCGCTCACCAAGATCCCCAACGTGACGCTATCGGCGCACTCGGCGTTCCGTACGCCCGAAGCAAGCGAAAATCTGATCCACGCGGCGTGGGAGCACTGCCGAAGAATTGCGAAGGGCTGAGATGAAACCTCCATCTCGTCGTCCCGGCCAAGCGAAGCGCAAGCCGGGACGCATAACCACCGGGCTGCGCTGTTGCGCAAGGTTGGGACGCTCACCGACACGACAACAGATATCGGTGGCTATGGGTCTCCTGCTTTCGCAAGGACGACGATGGCGAAGCGTCTTACTCCACCATCTCCGCGACCGCCTTGCCGCAAGCCGTCGTGTCGGCATTGCCGCCGAGATCGCGGGTGCGCAGCGTGCGTTCTCCGAGCGTGCGCTCGATGGCCGTGACGATAGCTTGAGCGGCTTGCTTCTCGCCGAGATGCTCCAGCATCATCGCGCCCGACCAGATCATGCCGATCGGGTTGGCAATGCCCTGGCCGGCGATGTCAGGCGCCGAACCATGCACCGGTTCGAACACGCTGGGATAATCGCCTTCCGGATTGATGTTGCCTGACGGCGCGATGCCGATGGTGCCGGTGCAGGCCGGTCCCAGATCGCTCAGGATGTCGCCGAACAGGTTCGAGCCGACCACCACGTCGAACCAGTCCGGATGCAGCACGAAGTTCGCGGTCAGAATATCGATATGATATTTATCCCACTTCACCTTGGGATAGTTCTTGGCCATCGCCTCCACGCGCTCGTCCCAATAGGGCATGGTGATGGAGATGCCGTTGGATTTCGTCGCCGAGGTCAGATGCATTTTTGGCCGGGACGCGGCGAGTTCGAACGCAAACTTCAGGATGCGGTCGACGCCGATCCGGCTCATCACCGTTTGCTGCGTGACGAACTCACGGTCAGTGTCCGGGAACATTCGGCCGCCCACGGACGAATATTCGCCCTCGGTATTTTCCCGCACCACCCAGAAATCGATATCGCCGGGCTTGCGGCCCGCGAGCGGCGACGGCACGCCGGGCATCAGCCGCACCGGGCGGAGATTGGCGTACTGGTCGAACTCCCTGCGGAACTTGATCAGCGAGCCCCACAACGAAATGTGATCGGGAATCTTCGCGGGCCAGCCAACCGCACCGAAATAGATCGCATCGTGCTTGCCGATCTGGTCCTTCCAGTCGTCCGGCATCATCTGGCCGTGCTTCTCGTAATAGTCATAGGAGGCAAAATCGAAATGATCGAAATGCAGGGCCACGCCGTGTTTTTTCGCCGCCGTCTCAATGACGCGCAAGCCCTCCGGCACTACCTCCTTGCCGATCCCATCGCCGGGAATGACGGCAATCCGGTATTGCTTTTTTTCGCTACTCATCAAGAAAATCCTTCGGGCTGGGACCGCTCTGGTAAAGCGATTTCGTGTTGGGATTGCAATGGACCAAACTCTGCTGGCGCGCAACGCTGCACTGCAATGTTGACCGTCTGGATTGCTCCGGCCTAAGTGGAATCCGCCTCACCCCTTCAAATATCCCTCATCTAGCGAGAATCCCATGGACCTTCATCTGCGCGGCAAACGCGTCCTCATCACCGGCGCCTCGAAGGGTATCGGCGCGGCTGCCGCCGAAGCCTTTGCCGAGGAAGGCGCCCACCTGCTGCTTGCCGCCCGCAGCGGCGATCAGCTCAAAGCGCTGGCGGAGCGTCTGCGCTCGACGTATCAGATCGACGCCGCCACCACCGTGGTAGACTTGCGCAAGCCGGAAGACATCAAGCGGCTTGTGAAAGAGGCCGCCGACATCGACATTCTCGTCAACAATGCCGGCGACATCCCCGGCGGCTCGATCGACAAGATCGACGAAGCGACCTGGCGTCATGCCTGGGAGCTGAAGGTGTTCGGCTATATCAACATCACGCGGGCGATCTACGCACAGATGAAGGCGCGCGGCGGCGGGGTCATCGTCAACGACATTGGCGTGGCCGGCGAGAAATTCGACGCCAACTATATCTGCGGCAGCACCGGCAACGCCGCGATCATGTCGTTCACCCGCGCGCTCGGCAGCAAGAGTCTCGCCGATAATATCCGCGTCGTGGGAATTAATCCCGGCCCGGTCGGCACCGACCGCCATGTCACGCTTCTAAAAACCCGTGCCAAAAACCAGTTCGGTGACGAAAGCCGTTACAAGGAGTTTCAGAAGGGCCTGCCGCTCGGCCGCCCCTCCCATCCGCGGGAGATCGGCGACCTGATGGCGTTCCTCGCCTCTGACCGCTCCGCCTATACTTCCGGCGTGATCTTCACGGTGGACGGCGGCATCGCGGCGGGTTGGGGCTAGCCTTAAACCCGTTCCAACACGTGCCGGATCAGCGTCGTGATCCGGCCGGAAGGCGAGGCGAGTTCATCCATGATGGAGAAATGGTTGGCGCCGGGAATTTCCTCGTACGTGACCGGCAAGCCATACCGGGCGCGGTGGCCGGCGAAATCGGCGGTCTGCTTGCGCAACAGCGGCAGCTCAGCATCGCCCACCACGAGCGATAAAGGCTTCATGGGACCTTCGGGCAGCGCCATCGGCGAGTTGCGGCGAGACATCGCCTCATCGAGCCCGAGCTTGATGTTGAGGTAAGAGTGGCGGATCGGCTCGAGGTCGTAGATGCCGCTGATCGCCACGCCGCCTTTGATGTTGGAATTCATCATCGCCATCGCCGTCAGGTGACCACCGGCGGACCAGCCCGAAGCCACGAGCCGGTTGGCGTCGGCACCGAGAGTCGGCAGTTGGCTGGTGAGAAAATCGATCCCGGCGTGAACTTCCGCGACAATCTGGTCGAGCGTGGCATCGGGCGCGAGCGTATAGCCGATCAAAGCGACATTGATGCCGTGCGCCATTGGACCGGTGGCAAACAGCGAAAACGCTTCTTTGGCCCGCGTCTGCCAATAGCCGCCATGGATGAAGAGCAAGGTCGGCGCCTTTTCGGCGGCTTTGAGAAAATCGATCCGGTTGCGTTCGCGCGGACCGTATCGGAGATCGAGATGTTGAGAATGCCGCGCGCGCAGCTCTGCTGAGTGCCGTTCCCAGCCCGCGACCATGTCGGCGCCGCCGGTAACCGCCAGAGAGTTGTTGAGGCCGCTGTCGAGAGCCTCCTGGCTCAGGCTGCGCCAATCCGGCGCATCGAACGGCGTGATCATACCTTTGCTCCGAAAACGAATGCCTGACGTTTCGGCCTTGTCGTAAGATGTTTTACAGGGCTACACAATCCGCTACCGAAAAGTCCAATGGAGCGGGGAATAGGAATGCCATCTGACCAGGCGCTGACACGATCGACGGCGTGCGCGATCGTCGACCAACTCCATTCCGGTGACGTCACACCACTTGACCTGTTGGATGCGCTTGAGAAACGGATCGCCGAGGTCGACGGCAAGACAAACGCCCTGCCGACCCTGTGCTTCGATCGCGCGCGGAGCCACGCGAAAGCGCTGATGCAAAAGCCGGCTGCCAAGCGTGGCTTGCTTGCTGGTCTTCCTGTTCCGATCAAGGACCTCACCAACGTCGCGGGCGTCAAGACCACACAGGGCTCGCCGATCTACAGGGATAATGTTCCCGCGAGCTCCGACATCCTGGTCGAACTGATCGAGACTAATGGCGGCGTCATTTACGCCAAATCCAACACGCCGGAATTCGGCGCCGGCGCCAACACCTTCAACGAGATCTTCGGACCGACCCTCAACCCCTGGGATCTGTCGCGCTCCGCCGCGGGCTCCTCCGGCGGCGCAGCGGTTGCACTCGCCACCGGCATGGCGTGGCTCGCCCACGGTACCGACATGGGCGGCTCGCTGCGCAACCCCGCCAGCTTCTGCGGCATCGTGGGAATGCGCCCGAGCATCGGCCGCGTGCCGCATAGTCCGGCTTTCAAGATCGATCGCAACCTCACGGTCCACGGGCCAATGGCTCGCAATGTTGAGGATATCGCGCTCTTTCTCGACGCCATGAGCGGCGAACATCCCGCCGATCTGCTGTCCCTGCCCCGCCTGCCGACATCGTTTCTGTCTGCCGCACGTTCCGGCAAGCGCCCCAAGCGGGTCGCCTATTCGCCCGATCTCGGCATCACCCCGGTCGATCCCGAGGTCGCCGCCATCACGCGCCAGGCGGCTTCTCGTTTCGCCGAGGCCGGCGTCATCGTCGAGGAAGCCCATCCCGATCTACGCGAAGCCCATGAATGTTTCCATGTGCTGCGCGCTTTCGACTTCGCGATCACCAAGGCCGCGCTGTTGCGCAGCAAACGCGAATATCTCAAGCCGGAAGTGATCTGGAACATCGAGGAGGGGTTGAAACTATCCGTCGATCAGCTCGAGCGCGCCGAGGCTCAGCGCGTCGCGATGGTGACGCGCACGCTCGAGTTCTTCAAGAGTTACGATTTACTGCTGACACCAGCCACTATTGTCGCGCCGTTCCCGATCGAGAACCGCTATGTTGCCGAATGCGCCGGGAAGAAGTTCGACAGCTATTTCGAATGGCTTGGCATTGTGTATGCCATCACGCTGGCCTGCTGTCCTGCCCTCTCCTTGCCGTGCGGATTTACCGCTTCGGGGCTGCCGGTCGGATTGCAAATGGTGGCACCGTCACGAGGCGAGGCGCAATTGCTTGCGGGGGCCAAAGTCCTGGAGGATATTCTCGGCTTACGCGGCACCACCCCGATCGACCCCAAAGCTGCACCGCGATAAATTCCACTGGCGGAAGATTCACGTTGCAATTCGGCGATTTAGGCGCTGGCGAACAGCACATAGCCCGCTATAATCGCCTTCAAGAGAACGAGCGCGCCAATTTTTGGAAGGCGCAACCGAGGAGAGGAATCTGAATGCCAGCGAGGCTGCGAGTTCGCGTCGATCAAGACAAATGCCAGGGGCATGCCCGCTGCAATTCGCTCGCTCCTGAACTGTTCAAGCTCGATACATTCGGTAACGCGCATGAAGTCGGCGACGGCACGGTGCCGGCGGGGCTGGAAGACAAAGCGTGGCTCGCGCAATCCAATTGTCCCGAACTCGCGATCGACGTCATCGAGGAATAGACTATTCGCCGAGTCGTTCGACTTTACTGACCAAGAGGAATTGCCGCATGTCGGATCATGCCCCCGTTACCGATTGGATTAACGATTTCGATCACACCGATCCGCGCTGGACCGAAAACCCCTACCCGATCTGGGAACAGCTTCGCGCAACAAGTCCGGTGGTTCATACCGAGCGCTTTCTCGGCTGCTACATGCCCACCACCTTCGACGCGGTGAAGCAGGTCGCCTACGACACTGAACATTTTTCCTCACGCCGCGTCGTCGTGCGCGATGTGAGGCCACAAACCATTCCTGCGCCACCGATCACGTCCGATCCGCCGGAACACAAGCCGGCCAAGCAATTGCTGCTGCCGTCATTCACGCCCGATGCGATCAAGAAACTTGAGCCGCGGGTCCGCGCCATCTGCAACGAACTGATCGACGGCTTCATCAATGATGGCCGATGCGATGCCGCGGCCCGTTACAGCCGGCATATCCCGGTTCGGGCGATCGCGCATATGCTCGGCATTCCCGAAGCCGACGGCGACCGCTTCATCAAGTGGATTCACGAGATCCTGGAACTTGGCATCAAGGATCAGGCCATCTTGATGAAGGCCGTCCAGGAAATGATCGCCTACTTTGCCGGCCATATCGAACGCCGCAAGAAAGAGCCGACCGACGACCTGATCACGACATTGATGAACGCGCGCGACAAGGACGGCCAGCCGCTGTCCGACCTCCATGTGCAGGGCACCTTGCGGCTGCTGTTGATCGCCGGCATCGACACCACCTGGAGCGCCATCGGCTCGTCGCTCTGGCACCTCGCAAGGATACCCGCCGACCGCGAGCGCCTGCTCGCCGATCCGGAACTGCTTCCGGCAGCCATCGAGGAGTTCCTGCGCGCTTACGCGCCGGTTACGATGGCGCGCGAGGTCATGAAGGAGACCGAGATCGCCGGTTGTCCGGTCAAGCCCGGGAACATGCTGCTCTTGTCGTTTCCCGCCGCCAACCGCGATCCGGCCATGTTTCCCGATGCCGACAAGGTCGTGATCGACCGCAAGCAAAACCCGCATGCTGCGTTTGGGCTCGGGATTCACCGCTGCATCGGCTCAAACCTCGCGCGCATGGAGATGACGGTTGCGATCGAGGAATGGCTCAAGCGGATTCCCGATTTCAGGCTCGACGCAGCCGGCAAGGTCACCTGGTCGGAAGGCACGGTGCGCGGGCCGCGGCAACTTCCGATACTGTTTACGAAGGCCTGAGCGCACCTCTTTTCCTCTTTAAAAAACTCTCTGGGGGGCCAACGTGACTGACCAAGCAGCGCGCGTGAGCGTCGACGATCGCCTCGACGTTCACGACGTCGAGCGCCGGGTGAAGGCCATCTTCATCGGCTCCGTCGGCAATCTCGTCGAATGGTACGACTTCTATGCCTATACGGCTTTCGCGCTGTATTTTGCGCCGGCCTTCTTCCCCAACCGCGATCCGGTGGTGCAACAGCTCAATGCAGCCGTGCTGTTCGCCGCCACCTTCCTGATGCGTCCCCTCGGCGGCTGGCTGTTCGGCTATATCGCCGACCATTACGGGCGGCGGCTGTCGCTGACGCTTTCCGTCGTCTGCATGTGCTTCGGCTCGCTGATCATCGCAGTCACGCCGACCTACGCTTCGATTGGACTGGCCGCGCCCGCCGTCCTCGCTTTGGCGCGCGTCATCGAAGGCCTCAGCCTCGGCGGCGAGTACGGCGCCAGCGCGACTTATCTCAGCGAAGTCGCCGACGCCAAGCACCGCGGCTTCTATTCAAGTTTCCAGTACGTCACGCTGATCGGCGGCCAGCTTACCGCCATCATCGTCCTCCTGCTCTTGCAGAAGGTTTTCCTCACGCCCGCGGAATTGAAAGCGTGGGGCTGGCGGATTCCCTTCGTGATCGGCGCCCTGCTGGCGATATTTGCCGCGGTGATGCGGCGCAACCTGCACGAGACGGAGGCGTTCGAGGAAGCGAGCCGGACCGTCAAACCGACCGGCTCTATCCTTGGCCTGCTGCAATATCCGCGCGAACTTCTGCTCGTGGTAGGTCTCACCGCCGGCGGCACCGCGGCTTTCTACACCTTCACCACCTATATGCAGACCTTCGTCAAATTGTCGGTCGGCCTCACGGAAGACCAGACCACCTTTGTGATCTTCGGCTCGCTGATCTTTGCGACCTTCCTGCAACCGATCTACGGCGCTTTGTCCGACCGGATCGGCCGCAAGCCGCTTCTGATCTTTTTCGGCGTCGCCGGAACGCTCGCCACCGTGCCGATCCTGACCGCATTGAAGGCCAGCAAGTCGCCGCTGATGGCGTTCCTGCTGATCTGCGCCGCCTGGATCTTTACGGCGGGCTATACGTCGATCAACGCGGTCGTGAAGGCCGAGCTGTTTCCGACCAAGGTTCGCGCGATGGGCGTCGGCATCCCATATTCGATCACGGTCTCGATCTTTGGCGGTACTGCGCCAGCGATTGCGCTCTATTTCAAGAGCCTGGGCCACGAGCAATGGTTCTACTATTATCTGTCCGGCATTATTCTCGCGTCACTCATCATTTACGCAACCATGCGAGATACCAAGCGCGAATCGGCGATGCATCGCCACGAATAGAACGCTTTCCAGGGGCGTCACTTCTTTCTAAGGAGCTGACGCTTCTCAAGTACGGAGACGCCCATGCCCACCGAACGATTTCAGTTTACGGGCTCGGAGGGCCAGCAACTGGCCGCCGCACTGGACACGCCGGAAGGAGAGATCCGCGCCTACGCGCTGTTTGCGCATTGCTTCACCTGCGGCAAGGATGGATTGGCCGCCAAGCGGATCGCGGTCGCGCTCTCCGCAAAAGGCATCGCGGTGCTGCGGTTCGATTTCACCGGCCTTGGTTCAAGCGAAGGCGACTTCGCCAATTCGACCTTCTCCTCCAATGTCGCCGATCTCGTGCGGGCAGCCGACCACCTGCGCAAGACCTACGAAGCGCCAGCACTTCTGATCGGCCACAGCCTCGGCGGCGCCGCCGTGCTGGCCGCGGCGCACGAGATTCCCGATGCCACGGCGGTCGTCACCATCGCCGCTCCATCCGATCCCGCGCATGTTACCGGCCATTTTGCGGAGTCAATCGAGAAAATCCGAAAGGAAGGCCGGGCGGAAGTATCCCTCGCCGGCCGGCCGTTCACGGTCAAGCGCGAATTCCTCGACGACGTTGCCGAACACAACCTGATGGGGCACATCGCCGGACTAAACAAGGCGTTGCTGGTCATGCATGCACCGTCCGACGATACCGTCGGGATCGATAATGCGACCCGCATCTTCGTTGCGGCCAAACATCCCAAGAGCTTTATCTCACTGGCGGGCGCGGACCATCTGTTGAGCAACCGCCAGGACGCGCTCTACGTCGCCGATGTCATCGCGGCATGGACG
>NZ_JBAVCF010000208.1:0-2599 GCF_049586575.1 Bradyrhizobium sp. | reverse complement strand
GTTAAAACCATTCGCGCGGGGAATGCCGGGTGAAACCGGTGTGACCGTGGTGACTAACTCGCCGTGCTTTTTATTTTTCGCACGCGAGGCTTCGGGCGCAGCGAGCGCCCGGCATTCCCTGCGCCCTAATTCCGAGGGACAAAGGATGTTTCGACCCAAACTCGCGGATGAGCGCGCGAGATCGCGAAGCCGTGGCTGTTTGAAATTCGGAGTAGCACGCCTTACTCCAGCGGTTCGACCTTCACGATCGACGCGCCGTGATTGTTGCCGGCCCAGAAGCTGACCGGCGTGGTGGAGTTGTCGACGAAGACACGCCGGATGTTGGTGCTGCGCGGCAACAGAGATCGGCTGTCGTTGTCTGGTCCGGCACGACAGAAACCTGGGTCGGCCCCTCGAGGTCATAGCCCACCGCGCGGATCCGCAAGGAATACGCGCCGGACTCCAGTTTCGCAGCCGGGAAGCTGTAGCGGCCGCCCTTGCCACTGACGACCGTTATCGTGATTGTCGATCCGCTTTTCCGGGCACTGACAAGGACGCCTTCCATCGCCTCCGGCCCGGCCGTCACCGTTCCACCGAGCGCAGGTCCGGCCTGCTGCGCGGCCGACGGGCCCGCGGCCATCACGCATACGATACCAAGACAAACGAGGCTCGCTATCACCGAACGGCGCGACATCAGCGTCTCTCCCCGGACCTGGATTATTGTTGTTGCCGAGAGTGTAGGGGGCCGGGTTGCGGAAAACCAGCCACGCCACTGTGCAAAGTTTGCGCTTCTCGGTTATGCTCGGGCGCGCTTCAGGCAGTGAACGCCAAGAAACGGGAAACGCGGGATGAGCATCGACCAAGCCAGAGAGAGCCGAACCAATCTGCCGGGCATCGTTGCCGCGATGTTCAGCAACGCCACGGTCGATCGCGATTACGCGCCTTACGGACTTTTTCTGTTGCGGATTTCGCTCGGTTTCGACTGGCTCGTTCACGCCTTCCTCAAAATCGAACGCGGCATGTACACCCACGAGGCGCTGCTCGCAAAGAACGGCATTACCCCCCTGCTCGCCTGGCCCACGTTCGGCCTGGAAGTGATCGGCGGCCTCGCCATCCTGCTCGGCTGGTACACCCGTCAATGGGCGGCATTCCTGCTGATATTCCTGGCCGTGGTTGTCTGGATCAAATGGCCGGTCGGCTGGGGCTACTCAAAGCCCGGCGGCGGCTGGGAATATCCGATGTTGTGGCTGGTGGCCCAGGCATCGCTGGTATTGGCCGGGAGCGGCGCCTTCGCGTTGCAGAGCTCGAAGTCCGGCGCCTGAACGTCCGGCGCATGGACTATCAATCGCCATCTTGACGCGCTGAATGGATCAGCGCGGGTTGGCTTCGGATCGCGCGATGGCGAATGACGCCAATCAAGCCGCCGTCGCGCTTGCCAGCTGACCGACAACCAGCCGGGTCAACGTTTCAACCGACTGAAAATTCTCCGGCGTGATCTCGGACTGCGCGATGGTGAAATCGAACTCGGCCTCGACGGCGAGCATCAGATTGACCATGTCCATCGACGTCAGACCGACATCCACCAGCAGGGTTGCCGGCTTGAGATCGGCGGCAATCGCGTTCTGGTCGAGGATGGATTTGACGAGAGCGAGCAGCCTGCTCTGGACATTGCTAACGGCCTGCATGTTCGATTTCTCACTTTGTCATGTCGATTCCAACATCGCTTGCCGGAAGGCGAGCCATGATGCGCGTGACTATAGTTCCGCGACCGTCTTAAGAACAGTGAATCCCGTTTGAGCCAAATGCTGGTTCCGTTCTTAACGCTAACGGCAGTCGTTAAAAAACCGAGGATCGGAGCAACGATGGATTAACTCACATCACTGAAACGACGGCCGTTTACCTCGAATTTCATCGACGCATTTGAATTAAATCCTTAAGCGTAGAACTCGATCGGAAGTTGTCCGCGCCGATTGCTTCGCATCGACAAACCATCGAGGCACATTTGCCATGAACGTTCAGCAAGCCAATTTTCGTGACGCGAGCCCGGAAGAGACCAGCGCCCATTTCATCCCCGACCGCAGCTCCTTTCCGCCGCGAACCGCTGCCGTTGTAGCGGCCGCAGCCGCTGAAGCCGAAGCCGTCGACCGTGGCGCGCGCTTTCCCCTGAAGGCCATCGATACGGCGCGTGAGCAACGCCTGCTCGGCGTTCAAATCCCGAAAGCCTTCGGCGGCGACGGCGCATCGATCTTCGACATCACCGACATGTGTTACTCGCTTGGCCGCGCCTGTTCCTCCACCGCGATGATCTTCGCGATGCACCAGACCAAGGTTGCCTGCCTCGTCAGGCACGGCGCGGGCAGCGCCTATCATGAAGCTCTGATGCGCCGGGTCGCGACCGAGCAGATGCTGCTGGCATCCTCGACCACCGAGGGCCAGAACGGTGGCAACATTCGTTTTTCAGCCGCCGCGGTCGAGCACGACGGCGCCGAAATCTCCCTGGTTCGCAACGCAACGGTGATTTCCTATGGCGCGCAGGCCGACGGCATCGTTACCATTGCCCGCCGCGCCAACGACGCCGCCGGCTCCGATCAGGTGCTGCTTGCCATCACCAAGGATGACT
>NZ_JBAVCF010000207.1:0-15200 GCF_049586575.1 Bradyrhizobium sp. | reverse complement strand
CTGTCGAGTTCGACGATCCAGCCATGTCCGCCGGTGCGGCTGGAATGCAATTGAGGCTCAATTTTCCAATATTTAGTAGCTTCGGTCAATTCCACTTCTACATCTTGGCCTTTGAGAAACAACGCTTTCGCCCCCCTCTTTACCAAGGGTTCTGCGAAACCGATCAGTTGGTGTAGCGGAGCCACGGCGCGGGCGGTGACGCAATTGATCGGACCTTCAAGCCTATCCACAATATCCTCGATATCAGCGAGGTGAACGACCGCTGCCGCCCCCGTTACACGCAGCGCCTCGCGCAGGAAGGCCGCCTTCTTACCGTTGCGTTCGATCAGGTGGACGAGGGCGCCGGGCGTATCGGCCAACGCGCAGGCGAGGACCATTCCGGGGAAGCCACCACCGCTACCGAGGTCCACCCAAATCCCCGCAGCCGGGGCGAGGGCCAGAAGCTGCAGTGAATCCGAGACGTGCCGGGTCCAAAGCGTCGGCACGGTCGTCGGCGAGACCAGGTTGGTTTTAGCCTGCCACGTCTGGAGGAGGTCGATGAAGCGATCGAGCCGGGCTGCCGTTTCACGTGAAACAGGCGTCAGGGCGAGCGCGTCGTCGCGATCCGCAGTGAGCTGCGGTTTCGAGGGGTTTGCGGCCGAAGGTTTCGAAGGGGGGGTGGGGGCGTTCATGGCGAATCGCTCTGTTTCACGTGAAACACCGTATGCGCTTATGCGCCCGCGGCCGAGACCCCTGTAGTCGCTTTCCGGCGGGTTTCCCGCCGCAGGTAAGCCGCCAGGATGCCGAGCGCGGCCGGGGTCATCCCATCCAGCCGACCGGCCTGCCCCACCGTGCGAGGTTGCGTCGCCTTAAGCTTGGCACGGGCTTCATTGGACAGGCCGGGGACCAGATCGAAATCGACGCCGGTCAGAACCAGGCCTTCATCGCGACGGAAGGCCTCGACGTCAGCGACCTGGCGTTTCAGATAGACATCGTATTTGGCATCGATCTCGAGGTGAACGGCGATCCCTGGGTCGACAGCCGACAGCTCCGGCCAGATGGCGCGGACCTGCGTCCAGCCGATCTCGGGATAGGCGAGCAGCTCGAAGGCCGAGCGGCGCTGCCCGTCCTTGTTGAGCGAAAGGCCGTATTGAGTGGCCTCGTTCGGGGTCAAACTCAACGATTGAGCCCTCGCCTTGGCGGCATTCAACGCGGCCATTTTGGCGCGGTGGCGCGACGTTCGCGCCTGCCCCACACAGCCAAGGGCGATCCCTTTTTCGGTCAGGCGCTGATCGGCGTTGTCGGCCCGCAACGTCAGGCGATATTCGGCGCGCGAGGTGAACATCCGGTACGGCTCGGTGATCCCGCGCGTGACAAGGTCGTCGATCATAACCCCGAGATAGCCGTCGGCGCGATCAAACACGATGGGCTGAGACCCGCCGGCGGAAAGCGCCGCATTGAGTCCTGCCACCAGTCCCTGGGCGGCCGCTTCTTCGTAGCCGGTGGTGCCGTTGATTTGCCCGGCCAGGAACAATCCCGGAAGCCGTTTGGCCCGAAGGGTTGGATCGAGTTCGCGGGGGTCGACATGGTCGTATTCGATGGCATAGCCCGGACGAACCATCCGAACGCATTCGAGCCCTGGAATTGTGGCCAGGATCCCAAGCTGGACCTCTTCCGGCAATGAAGTCGAGATGCCGTTCGGGTAAATCGTGCTGTCGTCGAGCCCCTCCGGCTCCAGGAAGATCTGGTGCCCGTCGCGGTCGCCGAAGCGGACGATCTTGTCCTCGATCGAGGGACAATAGCGGGGCCCGCTGCTCTTGATCTGCCCCGAATACATCGGCGAGCGATGCACGTTGGCGCGGATCACCTCATGCGTCGCGGCCGTCGTCCGGGTGATGCCGCACTGGATCTGAGGTGTCGTGATCCGGTCGGTCATCGCGGAAAATGGCTCGGGCGGATCGTCGCCAGGCTGCATCTCGACTGCCGACCAATCGATCGTGGTGCCGTCGAGGCGCGGCGGCGTGCCGGTCTTCAGCCGGCCCAACGTGAAGCCGATCCGTTCGAAAGACGACGAGAGCCCGAGCGCTGGCGCCTCGCCGACTCGGCCAGCGGGCCAGTTCTTTTCGCCGAGATGGATCAGGCCACGCAGAAAGGTCCCGGTCGTAACGACCACCGCCCCGGCGGAAAGCTGGCGACCATCGGCGAGCCTGATGCCCGTCAACCGACCCTCGGCAATCGAGAGTTCATCGGCCTCCCCTTCGATCACGGTCAGATTGGCGGTCTCACGGATCGCGGCCTGCATCGCAGCGGCGTAGAGCTTGCGGTCCGCTTGGGCGCGTGGGCCCCGAACGGCCGGTCCCTTGCGGCGGTTGAGGACGCGAAACTGGATTCCTCCAGCGTCCGCGACGCGGCCCATCAGCCCGTCAAGCGCATCGACCTCTCGAACGAGATGGCCTTTACCCAGACCGCCGATAGCCGGATTGCAGGACATCGCGCCGATGGTCGAAAAGCGGTGGGTCACTAACGCGGTTCGCGCCCCCGTCCGCGCGGCCGCACTTGCCGCTTCACAGCCGGCATGGCCGCCGCCGACGACGATCACGTCGTATGAATCAGGATGGAGGGTCATGCGGCATCTTCTATACCGCAGCGGTCAAACCCGGAAGTGACAACGCAGGATCTGTTTCACGTGAAACGCGAAACCACATTGATTAAGAAATGATTATATATTCATTACTTACCGATACAGAATTCCCGGAAGATCTTGTCCAGGATGTCCTCGACATCGACCCGGCCGAGCAGGCGACCCAACGATTGCGAGGCCGCCCTCAGTTCTTCTGCAACCAGTTCGTCACCGCTTCCGGCCACCGCAATGCCGCGCCGTAACGCTTCCGCCGTTTCCCGTAACAACTTTCGCTGCCGCTCCCGGCCGATCAGCCCATCCTCACCCGATCCGAAATAAGCCTGCGCAAAAGCAGCCAGTGCAGCCATCAATTCCGCAATCCCATCGCCGCGGCTGGCTGAAATCCGGAAGGCAGTCGCGCTGTTGGGTTTCTCTAGAATCGTCGTCTCGGCCCCCGGCCGCCCGTCGACCGGATTCAGGTCGATCTTGTTGCGGACAACCCACAGCGCCGCCTCCGCCGGCTCCCCGCATTCGCTCTCATTCCGCTCGTGCTCAGCGTCGGTCACCCACAACACCAGATCGGACTCCGCCGCTCGCGCACGCGCGCGGCGCACGCCCTCTTGCTCCACGGGATCGGCGGTGTAGCGAATGCCGGCGGTATCGATCACCGTCACGGGGTAGCCGTCCAGATCAAGCTGAACCTCGATGACGTCGCGCGTGGTGCCGGCATGCGGCGAGACGATCGCAACTTCACGCCGGGCCAGCAAATTGATCAGCGTCGATTTCCCGACATTCGGCGGACCGGAGATCGCTACGGTCAAGCCATCCCGCAAACGTTCACTTCGCCCCTGCGCCGCCAGGGCCTCCTCGATTTCGAGAAGGAGTGATTGGATCGTCTGCAACGCCGGCGCCATCAATTCTGCCGACACATCGCCCTCGTCGGAAAAATCGATGCCGGCTTCAATCAGAGCCAACGCTTCGATCAGGCGCGCACGCCAATCCCTCACTCTGTCGCCAAGCAATCCCTTGAGCTGACGCAACGCCTGGCGCCGCTGACGATCGGTGTCCGCGTGAATCAGATCATCGAGCGCCTCGGCTTCGGTGAGATCGAGCTTGCCGTTTTCAAATGCTCGGCGGGTAAATTCGCCCGGCTCCGCGGCGCGGACATTTTCAAGACTTGAGAGTGCTGCGAACAATGCGGCCAGCACTGCGCGCCCGCCATGAATTTGAAACTCGGCAACGTCTTCTCCGGTCGCGCTCGCGGGTCCCGGAAACCAGAGCGTGACCGCATCGTCGAGCGGCTGCTGATGGCGGTCGCGCAGCAAGGTCCGCGTAGCGATTCGCGGTTGCGGCACCCTGCCCGCCAAGGCCTCCAGCGCCGCCCTCGCCTCCGGACCCGACACCCGCACGATTGAAATCGCGCTCGGTGGCCTGCCCGATGACAGCGCAAAAATAGTCTGCTCGCGTGGATGCATGCACCCTATTTGGTCGCGGGCTATTGAAAAGGCAATGAAATTTGAAACGGCAGGGTCGAACGGCGAGCGAAGGCCGGAAATGCTGCACTCCTTGCTGCAATAACTGACGCAAGACCCATGGGGTTTAGAAGATCCCAAGCCAATAAAAAGGGCGCCCCCGCTCGCACCGGGACGCCCGACCAGGCCAATGGCCTAGCTCGTTTAGGTATTCATCGATTCGAAGAATTCCGCGTTGTTCTTGGTGTTGCGGAGCTTGTCGAGCAGGAAGTCGATGGCATCCATCGTACCCATCGGATTAAGGATCCGCCGCAGCACGTACATCTTCTTCAGCACCTGCGGGTCAGTGATCAGCTCTTCCTTGCGGGTACCCGAGCGGGAGATGTCGATCGCCGGGAAGGTCCGCTTGTCCGAGACCTTGCGATCGAGAATCAGTTCCGAGTTGCCGGTGCCCTTGAATTCTTCGAAAATCACTTCGTCCATGCGGCTGCCGGTATCGACCAGAGCGGTCGCGATAATGGTCAGCGAACCGCCCTCCTCGATGTTGCGCGCGGCGCCGAAGAATCGTTTCGGACGTTGCAGCGCGTTGGCGTCGACACCGCCCGTCAACACCTTGCCGGATGACGGCACCACCGTGTTGTAGGCGCGTCCAAGCCGGGTGATCGAATCGAGCAGGATGACGACGTCCCGGCCGTGTTCGACCAGCCGCTTGGCTTTTTCGATCACCATCTCGGCGACCTGGACGTGACGCACAGCCGGCTCATCGAACGTCGAGGAAACGACCTCGCCCTTCACCGAGCGCTGCATATCCGTGACTTCTTCCGGCCGCTCGTCGATCAGAAGCACGATCAAATAACATTCGGGATGATTGGCCGTAATCGAATGGGCAATGTTCTGCATCAGCACGGTTTTGCCGGTGCGAGGCGGCGCCACGATCAGTGCGCGCTGGCCTTTGCCGATCGGGGCGACGATATCGATCACCCGTGCAGAAAGGTCTTTCCTGGTAGGGTCTTCGAGCTCAAGACGAAAACGTTCGTCCGGAAACAGCGGCGTCAGGTTGTCGAAATTGACTTTGTGCTTCGACTTTTCTGGATCTTCGAAATTCAGCGTGTTGACTTTCAACAACGCAAAATAGCGTTCGCCTTCTTTCGGGCTGCGGATGTGGCCTTCGATGGTGTCGCCGGTACGAAGTCCGAATCGTCGAATCTGCGATGGCGAAACGTAGATATCGTCGGGGCCCGGCAGGTAGTTCGCGTCCGGCGATCGCAAAAATCCGAAGCCGTCGGAGAGAACCTCGACAACGCCTTCGCCGATAATATCGGTTTCCTGGATCGCGAGTTGTTTGAGAATGGCAAACATCAGCTCCTGCTTGCGCATCGTGCTCGCGTTTTCGACCCCTTTTTCCTCCGCAAACGAAACGAGTTCCGCCGCAGTCTGGGCTTTGAGGTCTTGAAGTTTTATTTCCCGCATTGGGATGGTCCTGTGGAGTGCTTAAGGGGGAGGGAATGCAAGCTGGCTTCTTGGAAATGCGGACGTGAAATCGAGGAAGTCCGCAGGTCTGAGCGAGGAAAGCGCCGGAAAGGCTTCAAACCTGATGCGGCGGCCGGTCCAATAAAGAAACCGGGACGCGACCACATCCGCCTGCGTAGGGTGGGATGACCTCAATATAGAAAATCAGCGAACCTTTCGCAAGATGGCCTCAGAGCACGCTGGCACCGGAGGTTGTCACCTAAAACGGCTTGATCACTACCAAAATAACGATACCGATCATCAAGATGGTCGGTACCTCATTGATTAAACGATAAAATTTCTGTGACCGCTGATTCCGGTCCGCCGCAAAGTCCTTCACGCAACGGACAAAAAAACCGTGGACGCCCGAGAGCACCAGCACCAGCAGCAATTTTCCGTGCAACCAGTGAGCGGAAAACCAGTGACCGGCCCATGCGAGGTAAAGTCCGGCCAACCAGGTCACAATCATCGCCGGGTTGATGATCGATTTCAGCAGCCGGCGTTCCATCACTTTGAACGTCTCGGACTGCTTTGAGCCGGGCTCAGCCTCACAGTGATAGACGAATAGCCGCGGCAAATAGAGCATGCCGGCCATCCAAGAGATTACCGCGATGATGTGCAGCGCCTTGATCCATTCGTACATCGCGTCTCATGCCATTCGAATTGAGTTCTAGCCCGTCAAGCTTCTCTTTGCTTGCCAGTGAACGAGACATATCCGCAAGCGGCACTTATCTAAACCAATAATTTTAGAATCTTAGGTTTGAGTCTGCGTAGCGGTGGATTTGACTCACACAAAAAAGCCGAGCCGTTCTCCCGCGGTTCCTCACATCTATCGACAATCGCGGCACAGATTTCGTTGGTTGCCATTACACCAAACGTTTCAGTGATTTGGCAGGCCGGACCGACAGTTTATAAAGAGACAAATCCACAAAACCTCACTAACGTCGGTGACGCGGATTAGACTTATCCTCGTAGAGAGCGGTGTGAAGAAAATGGCGGGTTATCCCGGCAGGGGCGACACCGACGAAAATCTCTCAGATATGCTCCACAAGGATTCACAGATCACACAGGGTTTTACGTGCCCACGACGAGCAATTATTTCCACCTTCACCTGGTCTCCGATTCAACCGGCGAGACATTGATCACCGTGGCGCGCGCGGTGGCCGCGCAGTACGCCAATGTGACGCCCGTCGAACATGTCTATCCGCTGGTACGTAGCCAGAAGCAGCTTGATCGAGTCTTGAGCGAAATCGAGGAAGCGCCCGGCATCGTGCTATTCACGCTGCTGGAAAAAGATCTCGTCTCCAAGCTTCAGTCCAAATGCCAGGAAATCAACATTCCGAGCCTGTCGATTATCGGCCCGGTGATGCAGCTGTTCCAGGCCTATCTCGGAGCGCCGACCTCTGGCCGGGTAGGGGCCCAGCACACGCTGAATGCCGAATATTTCAAGCGGATCGATGCGCTGAACTACACCATGCTGCATGACGACGGTCAGCACGTTGAAGGGCTTGACGAAGCAGACGTGATCTTGGTCGGCGTATCCCGCACGTCGAAGACACCGACCTCTATCTATCTCGCCAACCGTGGCGTCCGCACCGCCAACGTGCCTCTGGTGCCAGGTATTCCCCTTCCGCACCAGTTGGAAGTCCTGACCAAGCCGCTGGTTGTCAGTTTGCACGCCACGCCGGAACGCCTCATTCAGGTCAGGCAGAACCGGCTGTTGAGCATGGGCGATCGTGACAACGACACTTATATCGACCGGCAATCCGTGGCGGATGAGGTGGCCTTTGCCCGGCGGTTGAGCGCCAAGTTCAATTGGGCGCAATTGGACGTCACCCGCCGCTCGATCGAGGAGACCGCGGCCGCAGTCATGAAGCTCTTCAGCGACCGGCAAAGGCAGCGGCTATCCGAATGACGCTGTGGCGCGGCAAAGAGCCATTGGTGTTGGCATCACAGAGTAGCGCGCGGCAGAGCTTGCTTGCCAACGCCGGCATCGAATTTGAGTGCGATCCGGCTGAAATCGACGAGCGGGCAATTCAGGCTACTTCGGGCCTTGCGGCGCCGGGCGATATAGCGAGCCTCCTGGCCCGGGAGAAAGCCCGTGTCGTATCGGTCCGGCGGCAAGGCCGGTATGTCGCCGGGGCCGATCAGACGCTGGCGCTGGGAACGCGGATCTTCAACAAGCCCTCTGGCCGGTCACAGGCGGCCGACCAGCTACGCGCGCTTTCGGGCCATTGCCATGAACTTCACGCCGCGGTTGCCGTGGCGCGCGATGGGAAGCTACTCTTTGAGCATGTTTCGATCGCGCGAATGACCATGCGGCGGCTGGTTGATGCCGAGATCGACAGTTATCTTGCGGAGGCTGGCGCCGCCCTGACTTCCAGCGTCGGCGCCTATCAGCTTGAAGGGCTTGGTGTCCATTTGTTCGAACGGATCGAGGGCGATCACTTCACCATTCTTGGTTTGCCGCTGCTGGAGCTATTGGCCTTTCTGCGCAGCGAGCATTTGCTAGGCGTTTGACATGATCGTCCTTGGACTCACCGGCTCGATCGGGATGGGAAAGTCGACCACCGCAACATTGTTTGCGGAAGCCGGTGTTCCCGTTTATGACGCGGATGCCGCCGTCCACCGGCTCTATGAAGGCGAGGCCGCTCGCGCGATTGAAGCGGCGTTTCCGGGTACGACCGAAAACGGCAAGGTCGATCGCAACAGGCTTTCGGCTCGCGTGGTGCATGATTCTGCCGCCATGAGAAAACTTGAGGCGATCGTCCACCCGATGCTGGGTGCCTCGCGGCAGAAGTTTCTTCGCGACGCCGAACAGTCCGGTGCGCCGGTTGCGGTGGTCGACGTGCCCTTGCTGTTCGAAACCAGGGGCGAAAAACACGTCGATGCGGTGGTCGTGGTGACGACGACCGCGGAACTTCAACGCGAGCGAATTCTCGCCCGTCCCAATATGACCGAGGAAAAGCTTGCAGCCATTCTGGCGCGTCAAATGCCTGACGCCGAGAAGCGCAAACGCGCGCATTTCGTGGTGGATACCTCGCATGGGCTCGATCCCGTGCGGGAGCGAATCAAGGACATTCTGACCGAGGCTGCTAAACTAAAATCCCGACAATCCTGATTCGTCTTTTCTCGGCGGCTTTCCTGCATGCGCGAAATCGTTCTCGATACCGAAACTACCGGCCTTGATCCCTTGCGCGGCGATCGGCTGGTCGAAATTGGCTGCGTCGAGATTTATAATCGCATGCCGACCGGGCAGACCTTTCATCGCTATTTCAATCCCGAGCGGGACATGCCGGCGGAAGCCTTCGCCGTGCACGGCCTATCCAGCGAGTTTCTTTCCACCAAGCCGTTATTTGCGGAGGAGGTTGAGGATTTCCTGGCCTTCATTGCTGACGCGCCGCTCGTGATCCACAACGCCTCGTTCGACGTCAGCTTCATCAATTCAGAACTCGATCGGATCAAGCGGCCTCCGATCCTGAGGGAGCGGCTGGTCGATACCTTGCTGCTGGCGCGGCGCAAGCACCCGGGCGTTTCCAACCGTCTCGACGATCTTTGCTCGCGTTATTCGATCGACAATTCCCGGCGCACCAAGCACGGCGCGTTGCTGGACGCCGAATTGCTTGCCGAGGTGTATATCGACCTGATCGGGGCGCGGCAGTCCCAGCTCGTTCTTGCCTCCGAATCCCGCGACACGCGAGCTGCTGGATACGGCGAAATGCCGCGGCGGCAGCGCGAGATACCACTCGCACCTCGCATTACCGAGGCCGATCGCGACGCGCATCGGGATTTTGTCAAAACCCTCGGCGACAAGCCGATCTGGAATGATTTCCTGCCGGCGGCCTAGCCGCCGACTACAGCTTAGCTCGGCTTGACCTGCGAGGCCTGCATCTGCGCCGCCTGGCGCTCCATGTTCTGCCGGTACAGGCCGACGAAATCAACCGGATCCAGCATCAAGGGCGGAAAGCCGCCGTCGCGAACGGCAGTCGCGATGATCTCGCGGGCGAACGGAAACAGCAGACGCGGGCATTCGATCATGACCAGCGGATGCAGATTTTCCTTCGGCACATTGACGATCCGGAACACGCCGGCATAGGCGAGTTCGAAGCTGAACATCAGCTTGCCGAGGCTTTCGGCCTTGCCTTCGACCGATAGCGTTACTTCGTAATCGGTTTCGGCGACGTTGTTGGCGCTGACGTTGATCTGGATATTGATCGCGGGCTGCTGCTGTTGCGGCGCCAAGGAAGCCGGCGCGTTCGGGTTTTCAAACGACAGGTCCTTGGTGTATTGCGCCAACACGTTCAACTGTGGAGGAGGGGCCGCCTCGGGAGGCGAGCCGTTACCGTTGGTCATACGAATTCTCCTGGAACGGTTGGGCGAGCGGAGCCATTTGTCGCATCCGAATTCGCCCAAAAAGGGAAGCCAGAGGCCTTATTGGGGCGAGTGGCTAACATAGCCCTACCTCTTTCCACAAGGATGACCATCCACGCGGATCGTCAAAGGGGCCAAATTTGACGAATTGCGCCGGTCCGGGGAACGGGCGCGCCTCTAAACGATTGAATGTACGTGATTTATAGCTATCGCGGGGTTTCCCCCCAAGGTCAAAAAGCGCTAGAATTCGATTCCTGACGAGCGGACGAACCAAAGGTTAGGCCAGTTCGTCGTCGTCCGACATTTCTTGTCGGCAGATGCCATTGGCCGGCCAAGGTTTCGTGCTTACATGCGGCTGACCCGTCCATGATGTAATATCTGCAGGCCCTGAAAGGGCCCTCTACCGCCGGGTCCACTGCCGGCGCCTAGAATCAGAAAGCGAATTTGACGTGGATATTTATACCATCATCTTCCTGGCGCTGGCCGTCTTCATCTTTCTCCGCTTGCGCAACGTCCTGGGCCAGCGCACCGGAAACGAACGCCCGCCATACGATCGCGCGGCGCGCAACGTCGTGCAAGGTGCGCCGGACAGCAACGTCGTTCCGATACCGGGCACCGTGATCGACCAGACGCCGCTGGCGCCGACGGCCGACGTGACGCCGCCCGCGGATCGCTGGAAGGGGGTTGCCGAACCCGGAACTGCGCTTGCCCAGGGTCTCGACGGGATCGTCGCCGAGGACTCCTCGTTCGATCCTCGCCATTTTCTAAGCGGCGCGCGCAGCGCCTACGAAATGATCGTTCTGGCGTTTGCCAACGGCGACCGCCGCTCGCTGAAAGACCTGCTCTCGAGCGAGGTCTATGAAAGCTTTGAGGCCGCGATCAAGGATCGGGAGCGGCAAGAGCGCAAGACCGAGACGCGCTTTGTGTCGATCGACAAGGCTGAAATTGTCGGCGCTGAAGCGCGCGACCGCGCCGCACAGCTTACCGTTCGCTTCGTCTCACAGATGATCTCGGTCACCCGAGACAAGGCCGGGACCATTGTCGACGGTAATCCGGACAAGGTCGCCGACATCACCGATGTCTGGACATTCGCCCGCGACCCGACTTCGCGCGATCCGAATTGGAAGCTGGTTGGTACCGGAAGCGCCCATTAATCGAATACGGCGCTATGCCGCTGCATTCGGTGTAATGGTTCTGGCGCTGACGGTGATCCCGCTTGGGGCGATGGCCGCGCGCAAAATGCGTTCGTCGCTCAGGGCGCACGGTACGCATGTTCCAGCGCAACGCCAGATTCCGTATCCCAGGCTTGAATGGCCAATCGTGATCAACGGTGGCGAGTACCTGCCGTTGTCATGGAACGACATTGCCGGCTGGGCCGCCGACGATCATGTGCAGGCCTACAAGGCCTTTCGCGTCAGTTGCGCCTCGATCGCCGCGCAACGAAATCCGCCGGACGATTCCAAGGCGCTCGGCGCCTCGCTGCGCGAACCTTGCCGCATCGCCAAGGCACTCCAAATTACCGACGACGCCAAGGCGCGCGCCTTCTTCCAGGAAAATTTCATCCCCTTGCAGATATCGCGGCTCGGCGAGGATGCGGGCTTTGTGACCGGCTATTACGAGCCGATCGTCGAGGGATCACTGACCCGGACCGATGTCTATAACGTGCCGGTCTATCGCCGCCCTTCGAATCTGTTTGTCCGGGGATTCAAGCAGGATTCCCCCAGCCTTCCCAACAAGGGCCAGGTATTTCGCAAGATTGGACGCCGCAAGCTCGTGCCCTATTACGATCGGGCCGAGATCGAGGACGGTGCGATCGCAGGGCGCGGCCTTGAAATCTGCTGGCTCAAGAACCAAACCGATCTTCTGTTTTCGCAAATCCAGGGATCGGCGCGGATTCGTCTTCAGGACGGCTCGACCATCCGCATCAATTACGATGCGCACAATGGTTATCCCTATACGGCCGTTGGCCGCATCCTGATCGACCGTGGCATCATTCCGAAGGAACAGATGTCGATGCAGAAGATCAGGGAATGGATGGAGCAAAATCCCGATGGGGCGAACGAGTTGCGGCGGCAAAACCGCGCCTATGTGTTCTTTCACGAAGTCCCGCTCTCCGACAAGGATGAAGCGGTTGGAGCGCAAGGCGTACCGCTTACGCCGGGGCGGTCGATCGCCGTCGACAACTCGCTTCATGTTTATGGCACGCTATTTTTCATCGAGGGCGAGCTACCGATCGAATCGGCACAATCGAAAACGCCGTTTCGCCGGTTGATGGTGGCGCAGGATACCGGCTCGGCGATCACCGGTCCGGCGCGCGCCGATATCTACTACGGTGCCGGTCCTGAAGCGGGTCGCATATCCGGCCGTTTCCGTCAGAACATGCGCTTTGTCATGCTGGCGCCGAAGAGTCTTGATCCGGCTGCGCGCGGCCGGAAGATGCCGTTGCCAGACCCGCGGCCCTCGGAGAAGATCGCCAAGTTGTTTCCAC
This sequence comes from Bradyrhizobium sp., assembly GCF_049586575.1. Lineage (GTDB taxonomy): Bacteria > Pseudomonadota > Alphaproteobacteria > Rhizobiales > Xanthobacteraceae > Bradyrhizobium. The sequence continues at coordinate 2,761 of NZ_JBAVCF010000207.1, read as the reverse complement.
CGACGGATCCCTCGAAAGAAAAGCCAGATGAGCCAGCGGACGGTGCAAAGCCAACATCAGCTTCAACCGCCACGCCGCCAGCCGCCGAAGCCAAAGTGCCGCTGCCGCAAGCGCGACCGGTGATCGAAGCCGAGAACACGCACCGCCGTCATCGCCGAGCCTATCGTTACGGACGATAGAATATGAAGCGACCGCCCACGATACTGGACCCGCCGCGCCGCAAGCGAAGCCTGAGCGAGGAGGAACGTGCGTTGTGGGAGAGCGTCGCCAGGCAAGCCCGTCCGTTGCGAAACAAACTCCGGGTCGCGAATTCGCACGCGGCTTCGCTGAGAACGGAGACTTCCGCGGTCAAAGCGGTGGTTCAGCCAAAGTCGACTATCGCCGTCGCCGCTCCAGCGCCGAAAAAGCCGGCAGCACCACCGCTCGTGCCGCTCGGCCGACGCGAGCGTTCGCAACTGTCGAAGGGAAAGAAGGAAATCGAGGCCCGCCTTGACCTGCATGGCATGACGCAGGCGCGCGCGCATCGCGCGCTATCGGGATTTCTGCACCGTGCCCATGGCGATGGCCTGACCTTCGTACTCGTCATCACCGGCAAGGGAAAAATAGGCGCTGAATCGGAGCGCGGCGTGCTGCGTCGTCAGGTGCCGCAATGGCTGAGCCAGCCGGAATTTCGCAACGTCGTCGTCGGCTTCGAAGAAGCTCATATTGGCCATGGTGGCACGGGCGCACTGTATGTCCGTATCCGGCGGGTGCGTATTCCATAGCGTTTTCGAGCGAAGTGGAATCCGGTTCGCGTGAAGAAACGCGTCAAATGAAAAATCAGAACGGCCGGATAACGCCGACGCGCGGGATCAGCGTCACGATCCAGCCGAGAACGCTTGTCTTACGATCATCGCCTGCGATCGTCGGAACGACCCGCGTCGATGGCAAGGTCTTGACGGCGTGCAGGATCAAAAACAGACACACGGCCCAGTTCGAGATCCATCGCGAATAATCGAACACCATCGCAAACATGATCAGGTAGGCCGCGGTCACGCCGACGATGCCGGCGATGACGACTTGGCGATGGAAATCACTGGCAAGCGATCGGATCAGACCGGAAAAATATCGCCAGAGCGGCGAGTGCAGCCAGATCAACAGTGCGAAGACCGGGATGCCCAGGATGTTCGAGGGCAGGCGCGCCCAGGTATCGCTGATTTCCTTCGAAAGCGGCTGATACCAGATGTAACTGAAGCTCAAGAGGTCGGTGCGAGCAGGATCGGACATGCGGATTTTGAGGTAGGCGACGAAATCGGCCTCGGGAATCGGCATCGTCCCCCAGAACTGCAAGGCCAGAAAGAGCGCGCCGAGCGCCAGGACGGAGATCACGCCGACCGCGAGATTCAACCGGCCGATCCCGGCGGTCAGATAATGCCTGAGCACCACGATCACGATGATGGTCGGCAGATACATCAGAAGATGGATGTGGTGAATCAGGATCAGGATGATCGAAAACAACACCGCCAGCAGCACAAAGCCAATCGACCGTCCGGGGATTAGCAGAAGGATGATCGAAAACAGGCAGCCGTAAATATCGAAATGCCCGAGCGTGTGCATGAAGTTCTTCAGGAAGAACGGCGAGCCCGCGATAAAAACGAACAGCGGCATGTGGGCGGCGTCAAAGCCGAACGTGCGTCGGAACAGCTTGACAAACAGCAGCGCGGTCGCGAGCCAGACCGCGCCGCCAAGCGCAAACACCAGCCACACTGGCACCTTCTGGGTAAACAGCGCAACGATCGCGCCGATCAACGCGCGTTTGACGAAGCCGAAGTGATAGTCAACGAGCAGATGGATGTAGGGGACGTAAGGCGGCAACATGACCTTGTGGATAAACACCCCGGCCATCACGGCGACGTTGACGGCGAGCATCACGCGCCAGGGATTTTGCCACGCTCGAAGGCTCATGCGAGCTTCTCGATGTCGTCCCGGCCAAGCGAGCACTGGCGAGCGCGAGCCGGGACCCATAACCACCGATGCTGGTATTGCGCCAAGGCTGGAGCCGCTTTTCGTTCTGCAACTGGCTTTCGTGGCTATGGGTCCCCGCTTTTCGCGGGGGCGACAACCGTAAGGACATTACTATAAAATGAATCGGCTCAAATCGGCATTCTTGGCGAGATCGCCGACATGCTTCTGGACATACTCGGCGTCGATCCGGATGGTTTCGCCCGGACGGTCGGGAGCGGTAAAGGAAATTTCATCCAGCACGCGCTCCATCACGGTTTGCAGGCGACGGGCGCCGATATTTTCGACCGTTGAATTAACGGCAACCGCTATGTCGGCGAGCGCGTCGATGGCGCTGTCGGCGATGTCCAAGGTGACGCCCTCTGTCTGCATCAGCGCAATATATTGCTTGATCAGCGAAGCCTCCGGCTCGGTCAGGATCCGGCGCATGTCGTCGCGGGTGAGTGCCGCCAGTTCGACGCGGATCGGAAGCCGTCCCTGCAACTCCGGCAACAGGTCCGAGGGCTTGGCGATATGGAACGCACCGGAAGCGATGAACAGGATATGGTCGGTCTTCACCGCGCCATGCTTGGTCGAGACAGTCGTCCCTTCGATCAGCGGCAGGAGATCGCGCTGCACGCCTTCGCGCGACACGTCGCCGCCGGCGCGACCGTCGCGCACGCAGATCTTGTCGATTTCGTCGAGGAATACGATGCCGTTGTTTTCGACCGCCGCGATCGCTTCAAGCACCAGCTGCTCGGTGTCGAGCAGCTTGTCCGAT
>NZ_JBAVCF010000206.1:0-2795 GCF_049586575.1 Bradyrhizobium sp. | reverse complement strand
CCACTAGCATGGATAGGACACCTCTGCTTTGCTTCGGGGAAGCAAAATCCGGGAACGAACGCTGCGCCTTCACGCGGTCCTGGCATCGTCGATTTTGCAAGCACTGCCGGAAGGGACGACTGACATGGTGTGGCGCTGGCTTCCGGTGTAAGCAGGCGACCATCGAAACAATGGAAGCGACAACGATGACGAATGATGGTGGGCTCTCGAAAGCTGGACTTGATCGTCTCCGCGGCGTGATGGGCGGTCACGTCGAGCGCGGCGATGTCCCGGGCCTCGTGATGCTGGTGAGCCGCAAGGGAGAAGCCCACGTCGATGCGATCGGCCGTCTCGCGTTCGACGGTTCGCCGATGAAGCGGGACACGATTTTCCGCATCACCTCCATGACCAAGCCGGTTACCGCTGCGGCCGTGATGATTTTGGTCGAGGACGGCAAGATAGGCCTCGATGATCCGGTCGAGCGCTGGCTGCCGGAATTGGCCGATCGGAAGGTGCTGCTGACGATCGACTCGCTGATTCATCAAACGGTACCGGCGCGGCGCGCGATCACGTTGCGCGATCTCTTAACCTTCCGCTGCGGCTACGGCATTATCCCGGTATTTCCCGAACGCCTTCCGATCCAGCGGGCGTATGCGGAAGCAGGCCTCGCGCCGGGGCCAGTGTTTCCGTCCTTTCCGCCCGACGAATTGATCAAGCGTTACGGCAGCCTGCCGCTCGCCTTCCAGCCCGGCGAAAGCTGGCTTTACAACGGCGGCAGCGAAATCCTCAGCGTTCTGATCCCGCGCGTCGCAGGCGTGACGTTCGGGGAATTCCTGCGCGAGCGGATATTTACGCCGCTCGGAATGAAGGACACGGCGTTTTACGTCCCCGCCGATCAACACTATCGGTTCGCGACTGCCTATATGAACGACAGCAGGGCAAGACAGTTGAAGGTCTTCGATCCTCCGGTGACGGGCAGGTTTTCGAACCCGCCGCTGTTCGAAAACGGCGCTGCGGGCCTCGTTTCCACCGCGGACGACTTCAACGCGTTCGCCCGGATGATGCTCAACGGCGGCAGCCTCGGAAGCGCGCGCATGTTGTCGCGCGAATCCATCACGATGATGACGACGAACCAGATCGTGGCGGACCAGAAACGCGAGTCGCAATTGTTTCTCGGCAGTGCCAGAGGCTGGGGTTTTGGCCTGTCCGTTTTCACTGGCCTCGACGACCCGCATTCCGCCCCTGGCCGTTTCGGCTGGGATGGTGGATACGGAACCTCCTGGTATTCCGATCCGAAGGCGCAGCTCACCGGTATTCTCCTGACCCAGCGGATCATGGATTCGCCGACCCCGCCGCCGGTGTTCACGGATTTCTGGACCACGCTGGGCGAAATTGCCGCGGACTGAGCCTGCAGTAATCGTTTCGGCCCGATCGCCATCAATCTCTGAAATTATTTGGCTGGCATGTCGGGACCGCCCGACGTCAATCGTCTTATCGAAGAGCGCCGGCCTATCCGGGGCCTTTCGAATCGAAACGGAGAAGAAAATGCGACTTATGATGCTGATGATCCCGCGGGGCTATGAGGCGGCGGCGCCGGGCGCCATGCCGTCCGCGGAAGCGGTCGCCGCGATGATGAAATATAATGAGGCGCTCAAGGAAGCCGGCGTCCTGATCACCCTCGATGGTCTGCACCCGCCGTCGATGGGCGTCCGGGTGTCGTTCGAGAGCGGCAAGCCGGTCGTCACCGACGGCCCGTTCACCGAGTCCAAGGAAGTGATTGGCGGCTACTGGATGATCGAGGTCAAATCGCGCGACGAAGCGATCGCCTGGGCCAGGCGTTGTCCGGCCTCCAACAACGAAACGATCGAGATCCGCCAGGTGATGGAAATGTCGGACTTCCCGCCCGACGTCAAGGAAGCTGCGGCTGGATTTTCCGACATGCAGCGCGACTTGGCCAATCGCTGATTCAAACCCATTCAGTCCACAAAAACTTCAAACCCGAGGAGAAACCGATGAGCACCAACGACACGTTCCTTGCTGTCTTTCTGGGTAGCAAAACCAGCGCGAAATGGGCGGCCTGGAATGCGCTTTCGGAAGCGGAGCGCAAGGCGAGAGAGACGCGCGGTATCGCGGCCTGGAAGGCATGGGTCGAAAAGCACCAGGCTTCGATCGTCCAGATGGGCGGCCCGCTCGGCAAGACCAAGAAGGTCGACTCGCAAGGGATTGCCGATGTCACCAACGCCATCGGCGCCTTCACCGTCGTTCGCGCCGCTTCGCATGAGGCGGCTGCGAAGATGTTCGAAGAACATCCGCATTTCTCGATCTTCCCGGGCGAGTCCGTCGAGATCATGCCGGTGCTGCCGATCCCCGGCGGCTAGGTGACGCGTCACCTCGATCCCGCTTCGGACCGGGAAATCCGCTAACCGCGTTTTTGGGTCGGGGTCCGTGGGCTGTTTATTAGCAGCCTGCGGACTTCAAATCAGTACGGGCATCATGTAAAAGCTTTTTACATGAGCTGGCGCAAGGAACAGGGCCGCGCGGAACGCGGCTATCACCACGGCAATTTGAAAGAGGCGCTGCTGCAGGCAGCCCTCGGCCTGATTGCAGAGAAAGGCGCGGCCGGCTTTACGTTTGCCGATGCCGCGCGGGTGGCGGGCGTGAGCCCGGCCGCTCCCTACCGGCATTTTCGCGATCGAGACGAGTTATTGTCGAGCATCGCGCAACGGGGTTTCGAGCAATTCGAAGCCGCATTGTCGCAGGCCTGGGACGACGGCCGTCCCGAGACCGTCACCGCGTTTGAGCGGGTCGGCAAGGCC
>NZ_JBAVCF010000205.1:0-13970 GCF_049586575.1 Bradyrhizobium sp. | reverse complement strand
GACTTAGACCGTCCTCTTTGGACACCGAGTGGCTCCTGTCACTCTGTTTGACGCCTCCCTGTTATCAACTTCAAAAGCCGCCGGAAACGGCGGCTCTTTTTTTGCCCTTTTTTGCCGCATCTTGAGCGCAAGTCTGAAGGTACTGCGACGTTCGCACGAGCTTCGCGGAGGGCGCTGGAAACCATAAATTTGGTTGCGGCTGGACTCTTCGCCCCCACGCGCGCAATGATTTGTTCATCATAATCCGGCTCCCGCGGGCCGATAGTAACTAGTGGCGTGAGGCGTTCAGAGATGTCGGACCGATCGCAAGGCGAAACCCCGCTTGTCCATTTCAGCGAGCGGCTGACCAACTCCGCCGCGTTCGGCACCTTGTTTCGTGAAGGCATGGACCTCGTCGAAGAGACCGCGGCTTATCTCGACGGCGCCGGCCGCACCGAGGCCAAGGCGCTTGAGCGTTCCGTCAGCCTGACCTACGCCACCGAAAGCATGCGGCTGACCACCCGCCTGATGCAACTGGCTTCCTGGCTTTTGCTGCATCGCGCGGTCAAGGAAGGCGAAATGAGCTTGACCCAGGCCAACCGCGAAAAGACCAAGGTCAAGCTCTCGGCCGCCGATCCCGGTCCGAACGAGATGATCGAAAAGCTGCCGCAGAATTTGCAGGACCTGATCTCGCGCTCGATGGCGCTGCAGGGCAAGGTGCGCCGTCTCGATGCCACGATCCACGCGGCTCCGACCACCGAGCGCGCCCCGATCGGTAATCCCCTGGTGCCGCAGCTCAACCGCCTCAAGGCTGCCTTCGAACAATAGCCCGGTACCTTCCGGTTCTCCGTTTCCTCGCCACTCGCTCCTGCACGCTCGCTTGCGCAGGCGAACCGCCGTGGGCGACGCTTGAATGACCTAACCTGCAAGATGATCGGGCCTTGCTGACCCCTCTTTCGATAGCGCTAGTGTTGTCGGCCGCGCTGTTGCACGCGGGCTGGAATGCGTTGTTGCGGGGTGGCGCCGACCGCGCGCAATCCATGTCGATCATGTGCATCGTCGCCGGCCTCACAGGCCTTGCGATGATGGCCGTCGCCGGGCTGCCGGTATCGGCTGCAAGCTATGTTGTCGCCTCGGGACTCCTTCACCTCTGTTACAATATTCTGTTGGTGCGGATGTATCGCAGCGGCGACCTCGGCGAGACCTATCCGGTCGCACGCGGCACCTCACCTGCATTGATTGCGCTCGGCGGCAGCGTGCTTGCCGGTGAATGGATGGGCCCGCTCGGGATCGTGGGCGTCGGTCTGGTTTGCGCGGGGATTTTCATGCTGGCGGCTGTGCGAACCGGCGGCAGCCTCTTTCGCCTCCGCGGCATGAGCTTGACCGCGGCGCTCGCAACCGGCGTCAGCATCGCCGCCTATAGTGTGGTCGATGGCCTGGGCGTGCGCGCGTCGGGCAACTGGGTCGCTTATACCGGCGGCATCTTCGCTTTGGAGCTGGCGATGCCGTTATTGTATCTGGCGTGGCAAGGCCGGACTGCCTTTGCGATTTCGCCAGCGGAAGCGGCCAAGGCGGCCAGCGGTGGGCTGATCTCGCTCGCAGCCTACGGCGTCATCATCTGGGCCATGCAAGGCAATGCGATGGGCGCCGTTTCAGCACTGCGCGAAACCGGCGTGGTGTTTGCAGCCTTGCTGGGCGCCATTTTTCTTGGCGAACGCCTGACCGGCTTGCGGCTGGCGGCCTGCTGCGTCATCGCGGCCGGTGCGGCGTGCGTCGGCTGGCGCGCTTAATTTCGCGGGGTCTCAAATCAAAACGCCCCCGCGTGAGCAGGGGCGTTTTTGTATTTGCGCGGGGCACAACGAGGCCAGGGAGGCCTCAATCTTTCTTGAGGAAGCCCGAGAACTTCTTCTGGAACCGCGAAACGCGTCCGCCGCGATCCATGAGCTGCTGGGCGCCGCCGGTCCAGGCCGGGTGCGACTTGGGATCGATATCAAGGTTCAGCTTGTCGCCTTCCTTGCCCCAGGTCGAGCGGGTCTGATACTCGGTGCCATCGGTCATCACGACCGTAATCATATGATAATTCGGATGAATTTCCGCTTTCATAGCAGGTCCTTCGGCGCGCCGGCGCCCATGTTTCAGTTTTGGGGGTGTCGGATTTGGGCGGGTCTATAACCCAAGCGACCCTTCAAAACAAGCCAAGTATCGGCTTGATCCGCAAAGGACCGCTCCGTCGCGTAGCCGATTTGCCAGCGCCGGTTATGGGGCCTATCTGGGAGTGGCAAAACGGGGGTTCTAGTGCCGTCTATTTGAAATTCCTGCACCACGAGCTGCGAACTCGATCCAGGAACTTCAAATAGAAAACGGCACTACAATCAATAGGTTTGCGAGTGCCCATGACTTTCCGACGTTCGCGGAAGTGGGTGCAGCGATGGAGCACGAACTTCGAAAGTGGGCACTGGTATATGAGCGCGGTTGAACGACTGGAAAATCGGCTTGAACCGACAGCACCAAAAGATGGTGTGGCGATCGAGCCGAGCGCCGTGCTCGAGCCGGCGGCGTCCATCGAAGCGGTCCTGAGCGCGCCGCCATCCAAGCGCAGCGCGCGGCTGCGCCCGCTGCTGGCGCTCGCGCCTTACGTGAACCGCTATCGCGGCCGCGTCACCCTTGCCTTTATTTCATTGACGGTTGCCGCGATCACCACCCTGATTGTGCCGGTCGCGGTGCGGCGCATGATCGACTTCGGCTTCACGCCGGAGGGCATCGCCCGCATCAACAGCTATTTCAGCGTCATGATCGCGGTGGTCGGCGTATTGGCGCTCGCCAGCGCATCGCGCTTCTATCTGGTGATGACCATCGGCGAGCGCATCGTCGCCGATTTGCGGCGCGACGTGTTCGCGCATCTGATGTCGCTGTCGCCGGCTTTCTTCGATTCCTCGCGCAGCGGCGAATTGATCTCCCGCCTCACCGCCGATACCACGCAGATCAAATCCGCCGTCGGCGCCTCGGTTTCGATCGCGCTGCGCAACGTCATGCTGTTCATTGGCGCGACCGCGATGATGGTGGTCACGAGCCCGCGCCTTTCCGGCTTCGTGCTGCTCGCGATTCCGTTGGTCGTGCTGCCGCTGATGGCGTTCGGGCGCTGGGTGCGGCGGCTGTCGCGCAACGCCCAGGATACGCTCGCCGACGCCAGCGCCTATGCTTCGGAGCTGGTTGGCGCGATCCGTACCGTGCAGGCCTATACCGGCGAGCGGCTCGCCAATACGCGCTTCGGCGGCGGAGTAGAGCAGGCCTACCAGGCCGCACGCAATTCGACGCGGGCGCGCGCCGTACTCACCGCGATCGTCATCTTCATCGTCTTCACCAGCGTCGTGATCATCCTCTGGATCGGATCGAACGACGTCGAAGCCGGCCTGATCAGTCCGGGCCGCCTTGGCCAGTTCGTTCTCTATACGGCGTTCGCCGCCACCGGCCTCGGTCAGCTCTCTGAAGTCTGGGGCGAAGTTTCGGCCGCCTCCGGCGCCGCCGAACGATTGTTTGAGATTCTCCGCGTCAAGTCGGAGATCACCGCTCCCGCATCGCCCCGTCCGTTGCCGGAGCCGGCCCGCGGCGATGTCAGTTTTGAAAACGTCAGTTTCGCCTATCCGATGCGTCCCGGCATTTCGGCCGTCGACGGCGTTTCCTTCTCCGTGCGCGCGGGCGAGAAGGTCGCGATCGTCGGCCCCTCTGGCGCGGGCAAGAGCACGCTGTTTCACCTTCTATTGCGCTTCTACGATCCGGCGTCCGGCGAGGTCGTGGTCGACGGTGTGCCGATCCGGTCCGCCGATCCCGGCGAGGTGCGCAAACGGATTGCGCTGGTGCCGCAGGATCCGGTGGTGTTTGCCGCCAGCGCCCGCGACAATGTGCGTTTTGGCCGACCCGAGGCTGGCGATGCCGAAGTCGAGCGCGCCGCCGACCTGGCGCATGCGAGCGAATTCATTCGCCGCCTGCCAGGCGGCTTCGATGCGCCGCTTGGCGAACGCGGCGTCATGCTTTCGGGCGGCCAGCGTCAACGCATCGCGATCGCGCGCGCCATCCTGCGCGATGCGCCGCTTTTGCTGCTTGACGAGGCCACCTCGGCGCTCGATGCCGAATCCGAAACGCTGGTGCAGACCGCGCTTGAGGAACTGATGAGCCATCGCACCACGCTTGTGATCGCGCACCGCCTGGCCACCGTTTTGTCCTGCGACCGCATTCTGGTGCTGGATCAGGGCAGGATCGTCGAGCAGGGCACGCATGCTTCGCTGGTCGCAGCGAACGGACTCTATGCGCGCCTGGCGCGGTTGCAGTTCGAAGGCGCTTGAACGCAAAGCTTGTTGTTTCGCCATCATCGCCGGCGAAGGCGGGCGATCCAGTATTCCAGAAGCACCGATGATTGAGCCGAAAGGCCACAGGCGACTGGATGCCCCGCCTTCGCGGGGCATGACATTCCTGGAATAGTCACTCGCATTTCGGCGACAGCGCCGGGACGTTGGCCCAAATCCAGTTTTTCCAGGAGCCATCCTCTCCGACGCAGGCCGCTGACGAAGTGGACGGCGCCGGAGCGCTCCCGGCGGCAAAATGCCGATCGACCTGTTTGACTGAGGCCGTCCCTGCAATGACGATGGCAAGAAACACAGCGGAGCCCGTCGCAAGTTCGGCACGCGTCATCAAACTGCTCCGCTTTTCCAGATCATCTTCAATACCGGCCGGCCCGAGGTCGGATTGACGTCGTGGCCCGCGCGAACAAAGCCGTTGCGCTCATAGAAACGGATGGCGCGGGCGTTGTCGTCGTTGACGCGCAACGTGATGGTGTCCGGCGAAAGCCGCTTGGCCTCATCGACCAGAGCGTCGGCGAGCGGTGAGCCCCAATGCTCGGGCGCGACCACGAGCTGATCGAGATAGGCGCGTGTGTCGATGGTCACGAATCCAGCCAGTGCGGCCACTTCTTCCGCGACGATGATCGCAGCGTTCGGCACCAGTTCGTTGCGCCAGCGTTCGCGCCACCACGGCACGCGGGCGACAAAATCGATCGTCGGATAGGCTTGCTGCCAGGTCTTCAGCCACAGCGCGATCGCAGCGTCTTCGTCCTCGGCGCGATAGGGGCGGAGGCGGAAAGAGCCTGTCATCCAAGCACGTCCGTCATGCCCGGATTTACCTTTCCGTCAGCTTCAATTCGATGCGGCGGTTACGCCGGTAGGCTTCTTCGGTGTTGCCGGTATCGAGCGGCTGAAACTCGGCAAAGCCCGCGGCCACCAGCCGCTGCGCCGGCACGCCGAGCGAAATCAGATATTGCACCACCGAAATCGCGCGGGCTGACGACAACTCCCAGTTCGACTTGAACTGCGCGCTGTTGGTGATCGGTCGCATGTCGGTATGGCCGTCCACGCGCAGCACCCAGGCGATTTCGCTCGGGATTTGCTTGTCCAGATCAGTCAATGCGCTTGCGACCTTGTCGAGCTCGGATTTTCCTTCGGGCAATAGCGTCGCCTGTCCGGTGTCGAAGAACACTTCGGACTGGAACACGAAGCGGTCGCCGACGATGCGGATGTCCGGACGGTTGCCGAGGATGGCGCGCAGCCGTCCGAAGAATTCGGAACGATAACGCGAGAGTTCCTGAACCCGCTGCGCCAGCGCGACGTTGAGGCGCTGGCCGAGATCGACGATGCGGCTCTGCGATTCCTGATCGCGCTTCTCTGAGGCTTGCAGCGCTTCTTCGAGCGCGGCGAGCTGACGGCGGAGTGCGCTGATCTGCTGGTTCAACACCTCGATCTGCGCCAGCGCGTGCGCCGTCACCTGCTTTTCGGAATCCAGCGCCTTGTTGAGTTCGCCGGCGCGGCTTGCCGCGTCGTTGCCGGCGCCGGCAAGGCCGTCATAAAGTCCCTTGATGCGGTCGCGTTCGCCCTCCGCCGAGGCTAGTCCCGCCCGCACCTGCGTGAGCTGATCCTCGAGGTTGATCTTGCCGAGCTTTTCCAGCGAGAGAAGGTCGTTCAACTCGGCGATCTTGGCGTTGAGCTGCTCGAGCGCCTTGTCCTTGCCGGTGACTTCCTGCGACAGGAAGAACTGCACCACCAGGAACACCGAGAGCAGGAACACGATCGACAGCACCAGCGTCGACAGCGCGTCGACAAAGCCGGGCCAATAGTTGAAAGCGCTTTCGCTGCGTCGTGCTCGGGCCAGGGCCATGTACTATCCTCCGCTACGGAGTCTGAAAGATAAGTGCCTCTCCCGAAGGGAGATGGAGCGCACTTCCGCTGCCGCAACAAATCGCACTAACGCGGCTCCGGCAGTCGGCAGACGGCCTCGACATTGTGGCCGTCGGGGTCGAGCACGAACGCGCCGTAATAGTCCGGGTCATAATGCGCGCGAATTCCCGGCGGTCCATTGTCCTTGCCGCCCGCCGCGACCGCCGCCTCATAGAACCGGTCGACGGTCGCACGGTCATTGGCTGCAAATGCGATGTGCGAACCGGTTTGCGGCTTGTTGCGAATTCCGATCCAGAAGAAGGCTTTGGGGTTGACGCCGTAGCCGGCGAAACGATCGCCGTCGCCATAGAGCCGCGTGACGCCCAAGGGCCGCAGCGCAGAATCGTAAAATCGTTGGGCCCGTTCGATATCCTCGACCCCGACGGTGACGTGATCCAGCATGGCAGGTCCTGCCGCTTAGCTCTTCTCGGGCTGGCGCGCGAGGCGTTCCAGCAGCCGCTTGATCTCGCGGTTCTGCTCGCCCTGGCCGTCGGCCCATTCACGGATCAATTGTTGCTCGGTGCGCATGTGGGTGACGAGGCCCTGGATGGCTTCCGCCAGACTGGCCATGGCCGTGGTCGTGCCGCGGTTGCCGCCGCCTTCCTCCATGGTCGCGCGCAGCCGGTCGACCGCGACCTGAAGTTCACCGCTGGGACCGGCCTCGCCGGAATAGCCGCGCACGGTCGTGGCGAGCCAGTCCTCAAGGTCGGTATAGAAGCGGTTTTGCGCCTGGCTCGATTGCAGGTCGAGAAAGCCTAATATCAGCGAGCCGGCAAGGCCAAACAGCGAAGACGAAAACGAAATGCCCATGCCGCCGAGCGGAGCGGCCAGACCTTCCTTCAGCGTATCGAACAGTGCGCCGGCATCGCCGCCGACCTTCAAGCCGTCGATCACCTTGCCGACGGAGCCGACGGTTTCGATCAGGCCCCAGAAGGTGCCGAGCAGACCGAGAAACACCAGGAGCCCGGTCATGTAGCGGGAAATGTCGCGCGCCTCATCGAGGCGGGTAGCGATGGAATCGAGCAGATGCCGCATGGTCTGCTGCGAGATGGTGATGCGGCCGGAGCGCTCGCCGCCGAGAATGGCGGCCATGGGCGCCAACAGGGTGGGATGGCGGTCGATCGCAATTCCGGGATCGGCGATGCGGAAATTGTTGACCCAGGCCACTTCCGGATAGAGCCGGATCACTTGGCGGAAGGACAGGATGATGCCGACCAGGAGCACCATGCCGATCAGCGCGTTCAGGCCGGGATTGGCGAAGAAGGCGGTGATGATCTGCTTGTAGAGCACGACCATGATCAGCGCGCACAGCACCAGAAACACCAGCATCCGCACCAGGAATATCCGTGGGGGCGCGAGCTTCGTGAATTCAAGCTCCATGGAGCGGGAAGAGGCGGTCATTGCCAATGGTCCGATTCTAACATTCGCATCCCCTCTCAGCAGTCACCTTTTGCGAATGTTAGAATCAAAAGGACCACTGGTGACATATGTTTTTAGTGGAGTTCAGGATTTGACGTTCGCTGTTTGAACTCGTGGCCAGGCCGGCAGCGGAGGCCCCACTATGGCACAGCGAGGCGGAGATGAAAGGCCGGTTGCCGGGCAGGGCGATCGGGGGTGGGAACTTCCGCGTGAAACCCGGCCGGACCTCGCGCGTATCTCTGGCAAAGCTTCGGCAAGACAAGCGGTTAAACAACCATGTCGGCAATTTCATACCTTGGGGCGCTGGCAGCGATCGCGCTGTCGCTCTCGATCCTGATGGCGGGGGCCTGGGTGGTCCAGCAGCGCACCGGCAATTCCGGCTGGGTCGATACGATCTGGACTTTCTCGGTCGGCCTCGTCGGCGCAGCCGGCGCGTTGTGGCCGGTGGAGGGGGGGCTGCCTACCGCGCGGCAATGGCTGGTTGCGGCTTTCGTCGCCGCCTGGTCGCTGCGGCTTGGCGTGCATATCGCGGTGCGGACCGCTGGCATATCGGACGATGCGCGCTATGCTGCGTTTGCGCAGGAATGGGGCATTCGCGCGCCGGGCCGGATGTTTTTATTCCTGCAAAATCAGGCTTTGGGGTCGATCCCGCTGGCCTTTGCGATCTTTGTCGCCGCACATTTTCCGGGCCAAGGCTTGCGGGTGCAGGATTATCTCGGTGCGCTGCTGCTGGCTCTCGGGATTGCCGGCGAGGCCGTTGCCGACGCCCAGCTCAAGCAGTTCAGGGAGCGGCGAGGCGGCCAGGGTCTGGTCTGCGATGTCGGCCTGTGGCGCTGGTCGCGGCACCCGAACTATTTCTTCGAATGGCTGGGCTGGCTCGCTTACCCCATGATCGCGATCTCGCCCGATTATCCCTGGGGCTGGGTTACGTTTTTGGCGCCGGCCTTCATGTACTGGATTTTGATGTACGTCACCGGCATTCCGCCGCTGGAGACGCAGATGCTGCGCACGCGCGGCGAGCGCTATCGCGACTACCAGTCGCGCACCAGCATCTTCTTCCCGCTGCCCCCGCGTTCGGGAGCGGCAGGGTGAGCCTCACGTCCAGAGTGATCGGCGCCGCCGAACGGGTACCGTTGCCCGATGTCTTGATCCGCACCGCCATCCGCCAGCTCTGTTCGCGCACGGCAGCGCGGTTCGCAGCCGTCGATGTGAAAGGCGATGCCAGTTTTGCCCGCGAAATGGCTGATCGCGCCATTGCCGAACATGCCGAGGCGGCCAACGCGCAGCACTACGAGGTGCCGGCGGCCTTTTTCGGCCGCGTGCTCGGGCCGAACCGCAAGTACTCGTCCTGCTTCTACCGTTCGGCCGCCTCGACGTTGCAGGAAGCCGAGGAAGAGGCATTGCGCCAGACCGTCGATCACGCCGATCTTGCCGATGGGCAGTCGATCCTCGAGCTCGGCTGCGGCTGGGGTTCGTTGTCGCTCTGGCTGGCGCGGCAGTTTCCAAACGCCAGGATCGTCTCCGTGTCCAATTCGCATTCACAGCGGATGCATATCCAGGGCGAGAGCGCAGCACGCGGATTTACCAATCTTTCCGTAATCACCGCCGACATGAACGGTTTCGATCCCGAGCGGCAATTCGACCGGATCGTGTCGGTGGAAATGTTCGAGCACATGATGAACTGGCGTGAGCTGTTGGGGCGCGTGCGGTCGTGGCTCGCAGCCGATGGCCGCTTCTTCATGCATGTCTTCACCCATTGCACCGGCTCCTACCTGTTCGACCGCAACGACAAGGAAGACTGGATCGCGCAGCACTTCTTCACCGGCGGCGTGATGCCGAGCCATCACCTGATCCGGCAATATGCCGATCTGTTCGAGGTCGAGAAGGAGTGGCGCTGGAGCGGCCAGCATTACCAGCGCACGGCGCTGGACTGGCTTTCCAATTTCGATTCTCATCGCGCCGAGATCGAAGCCATACTGCGCAAGGTCTATCGTGACGACTGCGGCTTGTGGATGCGGCGCTGGCGCTGGTTCTTCCTCGCGACCGCGGGCCTGTTCGGTTATGCCGGCGGCAGCGAGTGGGGCGTCAGCCACTACCGGATGAAAGCGGCCTAGCGGCTCGCCTTTTTCTCAACAGCGGACGCGCTGCGGGGCGACGGTGAAGTCGGCTAGCCGTAAGCGACGCCCGTCTTGCTTTGTCCAACTTCTATGACATAGCCATCAGGGTCTCGAATGTAGCAGCGCGTCTCGCCGTACTTGTCCTTTGACTCCGTGATAAGGTTTATGACACTCGTCCTGAAAGCCGACCACTACCGCCATGGGACAAGAAGCGGGAGTGGACCGGGTTGAACGGCGTGCGCGCTTTTCCCGCAACCGCGGACATGTGCCGGAGCGGCGGTCACGCCCGGGGCGCCGAATTGTTCAGATACAGTCAGATCGTTGCCGCCCGTCCGGCCAGGCTGCCGAAAGCCGCCATCAGCAACGTCGCGACGATGCAAAGCCCGAGAGCAAAACTCCAGCCCCCGGCGGCATCATGCGCAAGGCCGGCCAGCGGCGGGCCGGCCGCCGCCAGCGAGTAGCCCAGGCATTGCGCCATTCCGGATAGCGCCGCCGCTTGGTGGCTGTTCGAGACCCGCAGGCTGATAAACGCCAGGCCGAGGACGAAGGCGGCGCCCTCGGCGAGACCAAACAGCGTAACCCATAGCGTCGCCAAAGCCGGAAGCTGCCACAGACCCAGCAGCGAAACGGTTGTGGCAAGCGATACGCCGATGGCAAGCGCCCGCTGATCCTTCGTGCGCCGGACGGCGGCACCAAGGACCAAACCGGGGACCGCCGTCGCCAGTTGCAACAGTCCGTGCAGCGAGCCCGCCGTTGCCGCCGGGTAGCCCGCCTCGACGAGGATAGCGGGCAGCCATCCGATCACGATGTAAAAGACCAGCGAGGTCAGGCCGAGAAAGCCGGTCACCTGCCAGGCGAGCGGCGAGTGCCAGATGCGGCCGCGCTCGGGCGCGGAAGCATCCTCTTTCGCTGGAGCCGAGTGCAGCCGAAGCTGGGGAATCCACGCCATCAACGCCGCCGCCGGAAAGATCAACGTGCTGGCGAGGGCGAGATGCCAGCTTGATCCTGGCAATTGGGCGAGCGGGATCGCCACCGTCGAGGCGACCGCCTGGACCAGACCCGTCGTGAGCGCGTAGGCGCCGGTCAGGCCGGCGACCCGGGTGGGAAAATCCCGCTTGAGCAGGCTTGGCAGGAGTACGTTCGCGACGGCTATACCGGCACCCAGGATGGCCGTACCGAGGAACAGCGCCCAGACCGGACCGGTCGAACGCAGGACGATCCCTGCCGCGATAGCCAGCAGTGCGCCGAACAGCGGTCGCTCCATGCCGTATTGGCGCGCGACGATGGCTGCAAACGGTGAAATCGCCGCGAACGCCAGCAAGGGGAGGGTGGTCAGGAAGCCGGCCTCGGCCGCGCTGATTCCGCTGCTGTCGCGGATCATGCCAAGCATCGGCGCCACGGCGGTGATGGGCGCGCGGAGCGTCGAGGCAATCAGCATGATGCCCACGAGCAGAAGACCGCCGCCGCTCGCAGTCCGAATAATCTCTCTCACTTTCCTCACACGCTCCTGATCAGGCTCATTCGTAGATGGAGAGTATCGACTAGCTGGCGAGCCAGATCGGCGCAAGGGACGCTGTCGCACGGGATGGTGGCCCTTGCGCCGCGGTCCGTTGGACCGCAAAGTTCAAGTGAACCGGCCTGCGGGGCGTTAAGAGGAAACGATGAAGCTTGCGCTGAACCTGTTTGCCGCGCTGATTGTCCTGTTCGCGGCCGAGATGGCTTCGGCGCAATCCAGCTATCCGAACCGGCCGGTGAAAATCCTGGTCGGCTTCACACCCGGCACGGCTCCCGACCTCGTGGCGCGCATGCTGGCCGACCGGTTTGCGGAAGTTCTTGGCGCGGCGTTCGTGGTCGAGGATGTTCCCGGCGCCGGCAGCAACATCGCCACCGAGCGCGTCGCGAAGGCCACCGCCGACGGCTACACCTTGCTGATGGGCGGCAACTCGTCGCTCGTGATCAATCCGAGCCTGTACCAGACGCTGCCGTTCGATCCACAGAAAGATTTCGCGCCGATCTCGCAGGTCTTCATCGCGGCGAATGTGCTCGCCGTTCCGCCCGAGGTGCCGGTCAAGACCGTGGCAGACCTCGTGGCGCTCGCCAAGGCAAAACCCGGAAAGCTTTCCTATGGCCATGCCGGCGTGGGCACATCGCAACATCTCGGCGCCGAATTGTTCAAATACATGGCGCATCTCGATATCGCATCGGTGCCCTATCGCGGCACGACGGCGCTGATGCCGGACCTGCTCGCCAACCGGGTCAGCATGTCGTTCGCCAATATCGTGAACGTGTTGCCGCTCGCGCGCGAAGGGAAATTGCGCGCGCTGGCGATTACCTCGATCAAGCGCTCGCCGCTCGCGCCGGATCTTCCGACCATGGCGGAATCCGGATTCCCCGGTTTCGAAGCCGTGCCGTGGTTTGGCCTTGTCGCGCCGGCCGGCACGCCGCAGGATGTGCTGGACAAGTTGCACGACGAAACCGTGAAAGCGCTGGCGATGCCCGCGATGCGCAAGAAGTTCGACGAACTTGGCCTCGAGGCGGTCGGCAACACGCCGGCCGAGTTTACCGGGGTCATCAGACGAGAAACGCCCGAATGGGCAAAAGTGATCAAGGGCGCCGGCATCAAGCTTGGCAACTAATGGTCCGACTCCAACATTCGCATCCCATCTCAGCGGCCACCCTTGCGAATGTCAGAATCAAAGAACCACCAGCAAATATCAGCTTCTTGTGGAGTTTTGGATTTGACATTCGCTTTCCGAACTTGCGGCTTGGCGTGCAGCGAATGTCAAATCCTCTCCACGCGTGCTCGGATTGCGGGTGCCGGCATTGACGCCGACGTGCTGACGACCGATGCTGGGCCGTCCAACCGGGGCGGAAGAGGTATGACATGGGGCTCATTTCAGTTCTGATCGGCGTGCTGGTCATCGTGGTCGTCGGAGCAATCTGCTTCTGGGCGATCGATAAGTTCGCCGCCGACCGCCGACTGGCACAACTTCTAAAGTTGCTCGTTGTGCTCATCTGCCTCGGTGCGATTTTGCAACGGGTACTTCCGCTGATCTGAGCGTCGCGCGGGGGCGCCGCTTCGTCCCGGTTGCAGCGCAAGGTTGCCATTTGGTCCCCGCAGGAGGATGCTGTTGCTCGCGGCACCATGGAGAGCAGCATGAGCAAAGCCGGTCTGGACAATCGCCACCGCAACCACGACGGCGAAATCAGCCACAAGCACGGCAACACCCTCATCGGCACGTTGCGCAAGATTTACGGACAAGGTTTTGCCGCCGGTTATCCCGCGACCGAGAAGCTTAGCGACGTCCTGCTTCAGCTGAACGAGACGTCGCTGAGCCAGCTCCGCCGCGATCATGAGACCGGCCATTTGGCGCACAAGATCGCCAAAGCTTCATAATAGGATTCTAGCGCCAGCGAGCGGGGCAGCGAATGTCAAAATGAGTTGACATTCCGTTTCCCGTCACGTGCGTGTATCCTGCCTGCTCCATTTATCGCTCGCGTACGGCGTCTATGCAAAAAAGAGCCGTGCCTTAACACGCAAAATCAGGGAAGTAACAATGAACCGAACACTGACCATGCTCGCTTTCGGCGCCAGCCTGTTCGCCGGTCTCGCCGCGCCCGCGCAAGCCGCGCCGGATGTCTCGCTGGCGCGTCTCGAATGCGGCACGCCACAGGACCCGATCCCGGTCAATCCGCGCTTTTCGGATACCTTTGCCTACGGCGATCTGAAGCTTCAGTTCGTCTACAGCTGCTATCTCATCAAGCATGGCGACGATTATATGTTATGGGACACGGGCCATGCCATGACCATGCCCAAGGTCGCGCCCAAGGTGAGCCTGGTCGACCTCCTGGCGAAGGTCGACGTCAAGCCCGACCAGATCAAATATGTCGGGATCAGCCATTATCACGCCGATCACACCGGCCAGGTTTCCTCGTTTCCGAAAGCAACGCTGCTGATCGGCGCCAGGGAATGGGAAGCGATTTCCGCGCCCAAGCCGGCTGAAGGGGTGAACTACAAGCCATTCGAAAGCTGGATCAAAGGCGAAAGCAAGGTCGAGCCGCAGACCCGGGACAAGGATGTGTTCGGCGACGGCACGGTGATCATGCTGCGCACGCCCGGCCATACGCCCGGCCATTCCAGCCTGCTGGTCAAGCTCGCACAGATGGGGCCGGTCATTCTTTCAGGCGATGCGGT
>NZ_JBAVCF010000204.1:0-8039 GCF_049586575.1 Bradyrhizobium sp. | reverse complement strand
ACAGTGGATGCGGATTATCGCGGCGAAATCGGTGTGCCCCTGATCAATCACGGCGAGGCGCCGTTTACGATCCGGCGCGGCGAGCGCATCGCGCAGATGGTGATTGCATCGGTGATCCAGGCGGAACTCCTCCCGGTCACCAGGTTATCCCCGACCGAACGTGGCAGCGGCGGCTTCGGCTCAACCGGCCGGTAGCCCGGCTGCATTTTCTTAAAAAACCGCTTGGACCCTCAGCTAATCCGTCATTTTTTGATGGCAGGATTCACGTTCACGATCTGGACTCTTACCCGCTGAGTCCCCTTGGCGATATTGTTGCTTGATTCGCGCACGGCGGGGGATTCGCCGGGCTTGATGTCGTGCGGATTGGGGTAATCATGTCGGGCGTAGTCGCGGCGATGCGCCGGACCCTGCTGTCGTGCACGTTCCTCGCGCGTGGCGGGCGGGCAGCGTTGGGAACTCTCGTTGGCGCTGTTGGACTGGGCCTTGCCCGGCCAGCGCAAGCGGCTGACCTGTCTTTCCTGCACGCCATGACTGCCGTCCTCGCCGACCTGAACCATCAGGAATTCGCGGCGTTGACGGCGGCGCTGTCGTTACTCGGCTTTTCCGTCGTCGCCGCCATCCTGTTGATGCGAACGCGCCTGCGCGCGGCGCAGAACGAGGCCGGGCTGCGCAGAGAAATCCAGCGCCTGCATAACGAGGCCGACCGCTACCGTTCGCTGCTGTTTGCGGAACCCCAGGTTCTGATCGCGTGGCCCGCGGGCGAAGATCGTCCGCAGATCAGCGGCGACGTCGCCGCGCTCACCGCCCATGAATCGCCGCAGCGCATCTTGGCGTTCGGAACCTGGCTGCCGCCGGCGCCCGCGCTGCAAATGGATCGCGCGATCGGCACCTTGCGCGAGAGCGGCGAAGGCTTTCTCCTGAACCTGACCACCTCGAGCGGGCACGCCGTGGAAGCCCTTGGACGCGCCATCGGCGGCCAGGCCATTGTGCGGATTCGCGAATTGTCCGGCGTGCGGAAGGAGCTGGCAGAGACCAATCTCCGGCACAAGGCGCTGCTGCAGGAAACCGAAATGCTTCGCGGCTTCGCGCAGGCCGCGCCGTGGCCGATCTGGGCCAAACGCGTCGACGGCGGTCTTCAATTTGCCAACGGCGCCTATGCCAAGGCGACGGACGCCGCCAACAGTCAGGATGCCATCGAACGCAACCTCGAACTGCTCGACAGTGGGGATCGCGGCGACATGGAGCGCGCACTAAACGAAACCGCCGCATTCACCGCACGGCTGCCCATCGTGGTCGGCGGCGAGCGGCGCTTTTACGACGTGCAGGCGCTCAACGTCGGCGGCGGCAGCGTCGGCATGGCGATCGACGCCTCGGAAGCCAACGCGCTGAGCGAGGCGCTGGTGAGAATGGCGGAAGGCCATCGCCGCACGCTCGATCAATTGTCGTCGGGCGTAGCCGTCTTCGATGGCCGCAGACGCCTCGCCTTCTATAACGATTCCTATCGGCGGCTGTGGGACCTCGACCGCGCCTTCCTCGACGGCAATCCCGACGACTCAAGCGTGCTCGACCGGCTTCGCGCCGCGCGCAAACTGCCGGAACAGCCGGATTTCCGGGCTTGGAAAGCCAAGCTGCATGAAGCCTACCGCGCCGTCGAAGCGGAAAAAGACACCTGGTATCTGCCCGATGGCCGGGCGCTCAGCGTCGTCACCACACCCAATCCGGAAGGCGGCGTCACCTACCTGTTCGACGATGTCACCGAAAGCCTGGACCTCGCACGACGGTTCGACGGCCTGATCCGCGTCCAGCGCGAAACGCTGGATAATCTCGCAGAAGCCGTCGCCGTGTTCGGCAGCAACGGCCGTGCGCGACTGTTCAATCCCGCCTTCGCCAGCATGTGGAAGCTCTCAGCCGAAGCGCTGGGCGAACAGCCGCATATCGATACCGTGGAGACCTGGTGCAAACCCTTGTTCGACGACGCGGCGACCTGGCGCGTCATCCGTGAGGCGGTGACCCGAATCGGAAACCGGGTCGCGGTGCCGCTCAAGCTTGAACGCAAGGACGGCAGCGTTCTGGACTGCATGACCATGCCGCTGCCCGACGGCGCCACCATGCTGACGTTCCAGGACATCACCGACACCGAAAATGTCGAGCGGGCGCTACGCGAGCGCAACGAGGCGCTGGAGACCGCCGACCAGATGAAGGTGGATTTCGTCCACCACGTCTCCTACGAACTGCGCTCGCCGCTGACCACCATCATCGGATTTGCGCATCTGTTGAACGACCCGGCCACGGGGCCGCTGGTGGCCAAGCAGGCCGAGTATCTCAACTACATCACGGCCTCGACCAATTCGCTGTTCGCCCTCATCAATAACATTCTCGATCTCGCCAGCATCGATGCCGGCGCGATGACGCTCGAAATCGGCCCCGTTGATATTCGCAAAGCCATCGACAATGCGGCCGAAGGCATTCAGGATCGGCTGGCCACCGACCATATCGAACTCAAGATCAACGTCGATCCGAATATCGGAACCTTCATCGCCGATGGCGGGCGTGTGGTGCAGGTGCTCTATAATCTGCTCGCCAATGCCGTCGGCTTTTCACCGCAGGACTCCGTGATTACCTTGAGCGCCATGCGTACCGATCATCATGTAACCTTCGCCGTGACCGATCTCGGCCCGGGCATCGCGCACGACGTCAAGGACAAGGTCTTCGACTGGTTCGAGAGCCATACCAACGGGTCGCGGCACCGCGGCGCCGGACTCGGCCTGCCCCTGGTGAAATCCTTTGTTGAACTGCACGGAGGCCGGGTCCGCGTCGATTCGATCATCGGCAGGGGAACGACCGTCACCTGCGATTTCCCGGTCGATCAGGCGGCGCATCGCAGCGCTGCGGAATGACGAAGCCGTCGACATTCTCGTTGGCGCTGGCGAACGAGACCGCGACCGCAAATCTCATGGCCGATCTTGCGCTGCTGATCGGCGCCGGCGACGTCATCACGCTTTCGGGCGACCTCGGCGCCGGCAAGACTGCCGCTGCCCGCGCTCTGATCCGTTATCTTGCCGATGATCCGGCCACGGAAGTCCCTAGCCCGACATTCACGCTGGCGCAGAGCTACGACCTGCCGTCGTTTCCGCTGATCCATGCCGATCTCTACCGCATCAACGATGCCACGGAGTTGGAAGAGATCGGCCTGTCGCCCTTGCCCGAAGGTGTCGTGGTGCTGATCGAATGGCCGGAACGCGCGCCTTCGGCGTTGCCGCCGGATCGGATCGATATTGCACTCAGCCATCGTCCGGCGCTCGGCTCGACGGCGCGCGCCGCCGAGATCACCGGCTTTGGCAGGGCCGCAGCCCAGGTCACACGGTTAGAGGCGTTGCGGCAATTCCTCAACCTCGCCGGCTTTATCGACGCGAAACGCCAACGCATGCCCGGCGATGCCTCAACGCGATCCTACGCGCGGCTGTTTCGGGACGACGACGCCGTCATTCTCATGAACTCGCCGCGGCGGCCCGATGGCCCGGCGATCTACGACGGCAAGCCCTATAGCGCCGCGGTGCATTTGGCCGAAGACGTCAAGCCGTTCGTCGCGATTGCCAACGGTTTGCGCGAACGTGGCCTCTCGGCGCCCGCCATTCATCACGCCGACCTCGATGCAGGCTTCCTCATCACCGAGGATTTCGGCCGCGAGAGTTTTGTCGAGGGCGAGCCGCCGGGCCCCATCGCCGAACGCTATGAAGCCGCCACCGATACGCTCGCCGTCCTGCATCGCGGTCCGCTTCCCGAAGCCCTGCCGCTGGCCCCGCATATCAGCTACACAATCCCTGTGTTCGACGTCGACGCGATGATGGTCGAAATCGGGTTGATGCTCGAATGGTATCTGCCGGATCGCGGCGCGCCGATGCCGGACGCCGCGCGCGACGAGTTCGTGACGCAGTGGCGTGACCTGCTCGGCAAGATCGCGGCGCTGCCCCGGACCTGGGTGCTGCGGGATTTTCATTCCCCGAACCTGATCTGGCTTCCTGATCGATCCGGAATTTCGAAAGTCGGCGTGATCGATTTCCAGGATGCGGTGCTCGGACCGGCCTCTTACGACCTCGTTTCGCTGCTGCAAGACGCGCGGATCGATGTTCCGGAACAGCTCGAGCTGGCGCTGCTGACGAGGTACATCAAGGCGCGGCACGCCACCGACAACCCATTCGATCCGGCCGGCTTCGCCGAAAGCTATGCGATCATGTCGGCGCAGCGGAATACCCGGCTGCTCGGCACCTTCGCCCGGCTCAACCGGCGCGACGGCAAACCGCAATATTTGCGTCACCTACCCCGGATCTGGACCTATTTGACCCGGTCGCTGAGGCATCCGGTGCTTGCCGGCCTCCGTGGGTGGTACGACGCCCATGTCCCGCCACCTGCGCCCAACGCCTGATTTACCTGATATTAGCCACCTCCCGTCTATTCTGCCGGCGCTCCTGCCTGCAGGCATGACCATGGTCATACTCTCAGTGGGGGCGGCTGCTTAAGGACGGAGTACGATGGTGACCGAGCGGCGCAGAGGTGAACGGATCATATTTGAGCGGGGGTTTTCCGCCCACATGATGGGCATCGACGGCACGTGGCGCCGCGATTGCACCATGGAAGACGTCTCCGAGACCGGCGCCAAGTTGACCATCGAAGGCTCGGTCGAAGGACTGCATCTGAAGGAATTCTTTTTGCTGCTGTCGTCGACGGGTCTTGCCTATCGCCGATGCGAACTCGCTTGGGTGAATGGCGACCAGATCGGCGTGAATTTTCTCAAGACCGGCGACAAGAAGAAAAAGTCGCGCCGCCCCGCTGAAGCCTAGAGCTCTGGCAAGATGTAGCCTAACGCCCGTCGTACCACCGTCATATCAGGCAATTATGGCGGTCGGGTAGTCAATGCGCCGCCCGAATCGCCGTGGTATGATTCCCCCGGTCGTTATTGGCAAGCAGGAATGATCCCTCCTCACCGATCCGCCGGGAAGCAAGAGTCCAGAAACGTAGATTTGCTCGTGGTCCTTTTGATTCTAACATTTGCAAAAGTGGCTGCTGTGAAGGGATGCAAATGTTAGAATCGGACCGCTAGAATGCCCGTCAAACCCGACAGAGCCATGATCCTCGCCGCCGGTCTCGGCGTGCGGATGCGCCCGTTGACGGAGCGGATGCCAAAGCCGCTGGTTGTCGTGGCAGGCCGTCCGTTGCTCGACCACGTGCTCGACAAGCTCGGCGACGCCGGCGTCAGCGAGGCGATCGTCAATGTCCACTACCTGCCCGACCAGATCATCGAGCATGTGGCGGGGCGCAAACGGCCACGCGTGATCATTTCGGACGAACGCAACGAGGTGCTCGGCACCGGGGGCGGCGTCGTCAAGGCGCTGCCGCTATTGGGTGAGGCGCCGTTCTTCCATCTCAATGCCGATACGCTGTGGATTGACGGCGTGCGTCCGAACCTGGCGCGGCTCGCCGAAGCCTTTGATCCCGCGCGCATGGACATTCTGCTCTTGATGGCGCCAACCGCCAGCAGCATCGGGTACGAGGGCAACGGCGATTATGCGATGCTGCCTGACGGCGCGCTGCGAAAGCGTAAGGAGCATCAGGTGGTTCCGTTCGTCTATGCCGGCGTTGCGATCATGTCGCCCATCATCTTCGCCGGCGCGCCCCGCGGCGAATTTTCGCTGACCAGGACGTTCGACGCCGCCAACGAGCAGGAGCGGCTGTTTGGCTTGCGGCTCGACGGCACCTGGATGCATGTCGGAACGCCGGACGCTATCGGCGACGCCGAAGAGGCGTTTCTCGAAAGCGTGGCGTAACGGTCTTCGATTTTCCGGCTTGGCAGATTCGCGCCCAAAATAGGCCCATGCCATGATGCAGCCTGACATCGAATCAGGCAGCTCATGCGCGTCCTAAGCGTTCCCTCATCGATACCTTTCCTGCGCACCATCGTTGCCGCGCTGGTCGATGGCCGGCTGGTCGAGGGATTTGAAGCGCGCACGCGGCCGGAGAGACTGACAGACGCCACGCTCTACCTTCCGACCCGGCGCGCCGGACGGTTGGTGCGGGAAATCTTTTTGCAAGAACTCGGCACGCAGGCCGTCCTGCTGCCCCGCATCGTCGCGCTGGGCGATATCGACGAGGATGAACTCGCTTTCGCCGAGGGGGACGATTCCTACGGCGGGGCGACCGCGCTCGAGCTTCCACCTAAACTCGGCGACCTGGAGCGCCGGCTGACGCTGGCGAGACTGGTCGCGGCGTGGGCGAAGAGCCCGGATTCCGCTTCCCTCGTCGTTGGCGGCCCGGCTTCGACCCTGGCGTTGGCCGGCGACCTCGCGCGGCTGATGGACGACATGGTCACCCGCGGCGTCGGGTGGAAAGCCCTCGACGGGCTGGTGCCGGAGTCGTTCGATCAATACTGGCAATTCACGCTTCAGTTTCTGCGGATCGCGCGAGAGGCCTGGCCGGCCTATCTTGTGGAAATCGGCAAAATGGAGCCGGCGGAGCGCCGCGACCGCCTGATCGACGCGGAAGCCAAGCGCCTGGCAGCTCACCACGCCGGCCCCGTGATCGCGGCGGGTTCGACCGGATCGATGCCGGCGACCGCAAAATTCCTGCATGTGGTGGCATCGCTGCCGCAGGGCGCCGTCATTCTGCCGGGGCTCGATACCGATCTCGACGACGCGGCCTGGCAAAGCATCGGGGGGGTGCGGAACGACGAGGGCCGGTTCACCGAGCATCCTGCGGCGAGCCATCCGCAATACGCCATGCATGCCCTTCTTGATCGCTTCGGCATTAGCCGTGGCGACGTCGAGATTCTCAAGGCCCCCTCGCCAGGCGGGCGCGACCTGCTGCTGTCGGAGGCG
Organism: Bradyrhizobium sp.; assembly: GCF_049586575.1. Taxonomy (GTDB): domain Bacteria; phylum Pseudomonadota; class Alphaproteobacteria; order Rhizobiales; family Xanthobacteraceae; genus Bradyrhizobium. The sequence continues at coordinate 1,170 of NZ_JBAVCF010000204.1, read as the reverse complement.
ATGCGTCCATCCAACGCGACGGCGCAATGGCATGATCGCCTGGCCCAGCCCGAAATTGCCGCCCATGTCGCGGACGGCATGAAGTATCTCGCGGTGATCGAGGCGCCCAATCCGGAAATGGAGGCGCTGGCGATCGCGATCGCCATGCGCGAAGCGCGGCATTTGCAGAAGTCGGCGGCGCTGGTGACGCCGGACCGCGCGCTGGCCCGGCGCGTGATGGCCGCGCTGGCGCGTTGGAACCTCGACTTCGATGATTCCGGTGGCGATGCGCTGATCGAAACCTCGGCTGGAATCTTCGCGCGGCTGGTGGCGGAGGCCGTCGCCAACGGCCTGGAGCCGCCGACCTTGCTCGCTTTGCTCAAACATCCGCTGTGCCGGCTCGGCGGCGCACCTGGCGCCCACACGTCGACAATCGAAGCGCTTGAACTGACGCTGCTGCGCGGGACACGGCCACAGGCAGGCAGCAAGGGTCTCGTCCAGGATTTCACGCGCTTCCGGGACGAACTCGCAAAACTTCGCGACAGGCAGCCATCTTCGCTGCACGGATCGGAGAAGCGAACGCGGCTGAAAGATTCACAGCTCGACCAGGTACGCGCGCTGACTGCGACGTTGCAGGCGGCGCTGGCGCCGATGGAAGGCCTCTCTTCGACGCGGCCCTGCGATTTGGCGGAGATCGCCGCGCGGCATCGCGAGGTGCTGATCGCCCTGTCGGAGGACGACAACGGCATTGCGATTGCATTCGAGGGGCAGGAGGGCCTTGCGCTCGCATCCGCCTTCGACGATCTGCTCGCCGAGCAGAGACAAAGCGGCCTCCCGGTCACGCTGCCCGATTATCCCGAGGTGTTTCAGACCGCGTTCGCCGATCGCGCGGTACGGCGGCCGGAGAAACCCGGCGCGACGCTCCACATTTATGGCCCGCTGGAATCGCGATTGATGCAGGCCGACCGCGTCATCGCCGGCGGATTGATCGAAGGGGTGTGGCCGCCGACGCCGCGCACCGATCCCTGGCTGAGCCGACCCATGCGCCACGAGCTCGGCCTCGATTTGCCCGAGCGGCGCATTGGCTTGTCCGCGCATGACTTCGCGCAGCTCGTTGGCGCCGAGGACGTAATCCTCAGCCACTCATCCAAAGCCGGCGGCGCGCCCGCGGTCGCTTCTCGCTTCCTGCAC
>NZ_JBAVCF010000203.1:0-22373 GCF_049586575.1 Bradyrhizobium sp. | reverse complement strand
CGCGAGAGGAGTTCCACCGAGCCCATTTCGCGGAGATACATCCGCACGGGGTCGTCGGTGCGCTCGGCGGGTTCCTTGGCCCCGGACTTTGCCGGAACGGGCCGTTGCTGGACTTCAACAAGCTCGTTATCGCCCTCGTCGACCTCTTCCGGCTCCTCGCGGGTCGCCACCCCTGCCCCAGGTTGGGCCTCCTTGGCCTCGGCCTCCTCGACGCCCATTTCTCCAAAAATCGACAGTATTTCCTTGACTTGCTCCGAATTGGCCTCCTTCGACGGCAGCACGGAGTTGATCTCATTGACTGTGACGCGGCCGCGTTTCTTGGCGCTACGGATCAGCTTCTTGACCGCCGCGTTGGAAAGGTCGAGCAGCGGAAGCGGCATGTCCCCATTCTCGGGCGCCCCTCGCATGTTCTTTTCAGGGAGCGCCTTGATATTGCTTGCCATAAGTCTCTCCCTAACCGGCGTTGAGCCCGCCCCGGGTCATGTTCGGCCGAGTACCCAGCAGCCTAGAGATGGGCGGCTGTGCGTTGAGCGTCCGAGTCGCGCTGGTGCCCCGGTTCCACGCCGAGATCAGCGCCGCATGCGTTCATTTGTATAGTATTTCCTTGATTGTAAGACTCGTTGATAGAATCGAACTGCGAGGGAAGACCTCCAAACCGGGCAACATATTTCGTCTCATTGAGGCTGAACGTTTTGCAGTTGAATTGTAGGCGGTCGCTGCCTGCCTTCGCGAGGCGCTCAATTGCAAACAAAAGGGTCAAATTGAGCACTACCCCATTGTACTCAAAATTGGGGTAGCCATATCAGTTACAAGATATAGAAAGCTTGTTTGAAAGCTGCCTTAAAAATAGGGATCTACCGAAGTCTCCTTTGTCTTAGTTGGCAGCACCGGTGCCGTCGGTAGGCACAATAAAAACCTGCAACAACGATTTAGACCTGAGCTGGAAATCACCAACGGTCAAACCGGCTTGGTCGATGGCTGCTGCACACTGGAGGACAACAGTGACCGCTCCTCATTACATCAGTGACGATAAATCCGAAATGCGCGGCATCAAGCCCGGCTGGTATGCCGTTGAGGATGCCGGCGATCTCACTGCTGGACCCTTTTCCAGCCGCGAGGAATGCGTCAAGAGAATCACTCAACCGACGAATGGGACGATGGAGTCCAAGTTGCAACGAGGGGCGCACTGAAACACTTCTCTACCGACATCCGGCGTTGAGGGCGACGTCAGGGAGTCCAACCGGATCCGCCCTCTAAAGGATTTAAGTGTCATGACAGAAACCACGACTGCCACCAAGGCCAAGACTACAAAATACGGCGCCACCTCGTTTGGCATCCCGGACTATGGGATTCCGAAATTCGAAATGCCAACATTCGACCTACCGAATATGGAAATGCCGGAGGCATTTCGTGAGATGGCAGAGAAGGGCGTTGCGCATGCCAGGGACACCAACGCGAAGGCGAAAGTCGCCAGTGAGGAAGCATCCGATCTGCTCCAAAACACCTATTCGACTGTTGCCAAGGGTGCAACAGACTACAATCTCAAGCTTATCGAAATGGCCCGTACCAACACTCGCGCCGCCTTTGACTACGCTCATGAGCTGTTGGGTGTGAAGTCCCCGTCGGAGCTTATCGAGCTGTCGACCACGCAGATGCGCAAGCAATTCGATATCGTCGCCGCACAGAATAAAGAGCTTTGCGCGCTCGCTCAGCAGGTCGCGACTGAGGCTGCCGAGCCAATCAAGACAGTCGCATCCAAGGCATTCAATAAGGCCACCTGATCGCAGAGTCCGGAAATATCGGACTCACAACGAACAGCTTCCGAACAACGATCAGTCTTCTAAATCCGCCAGACCTTTGAAGAAACCGTAGGAGATACCAATGAAATTCCGACCATTGCACGATCGCGTAGTTGTCGAGCGTATTGATCCCGAAGCGAAGTCGGCAGGTGGCATCATCATTCCCGACACCGCCCAGGAGAAGCCCTCACAGGGCGAGATCATCGCCGTCGGCCCGGGCGGTCGCGATGAGGCCGGGAAGCTTATCCCGATCGATCTCAATGTTGGCGACCTCGTGCTGTTCGGCAAGTGGTCCGGCACCGAGGTTAAGCTCGACGGCGTCGACCTCCTGATCATGAAAGAGAGCGATATCATGGGCGTGCTCCAGGAAACGCTGGCCAAGAAGAAGGCGGCCTGAGCATACCCACCCCGAAACATGCATTCACGGAGTTAGCAAAATGTCTGCCAAGGACGTTAGATTTTCAGTTGATGCGCGCGACAGAATGTTGCGTGGGATCGACATCCTCAACAATGCAGTGAAGGTGACACTCGGCCCGAAGGGTCGCAATGTGGTGCTCGACAAGTCTTACGGGGCACCTCGCATCACCAAGGATGGCGTTACCGTCGCTAAAGAGATCGAGCTCGAAGACAAGTTCGAAAATATGGGTGCGCAGATGGTGCGAGAAGTCGCCTCGAAGTCATCCGACTACGCCGGTGACGGCACGACGACCGCCACGGTTTTGGCGCACGCGATCGTACGGGAAGGCGCCAAGTCCGTAGCCGCCGGCATGAATCCGATGGATCTCAAGCGCGGCATCGATCTTGCGGTCGAAGCGGTGGTCGAGGACCTAAAGAAGAATTCTAAAAAGGTCACCTCGAATGAAGAAATCGCCCAGGTCGGCACGATTTCCGCCAACGGCGATTCCGAAATCGGGAAGTTCCTCGCCGACGCCATGAGGAAGGTCGGCAACGAGGGTGTCATCACGGTTGAAGAGGCCAAGAGCCTCGAAACCGAACTCGACGTCGTCGAAGGCATGCAATTCGATCGCGGTTACATCTCTCCGTACTTCATCACCAACGCCGAAAAGATGCGCGTGGAGATGGATGACCCTTATTTGCTGATCTACGATAAGAAGCTCTCGGGCCTGCAGGAATTGTTGCCGCTGCTTGAGGCGGTGGTGCAGACTTCGAAGCCGCTCGTCATCATCGCCGAGGATATTGAGGGCGAGGCTTTGGCTACGCTCGTCGTCAACAAGCTGCGCGGCGGCCTCAAGGTTGCGGCAGTGAAAGCACCGGGCTTCGGCGATCGCCGCAAGGCCATGCTCGAAGACATCGCGATTCTCACCGGCGCTCAGGCGATCAGCGAGGACCTCGGTATTAAACTCGACAAGGTTACCGTGAACATGCTCGGCCGCGCCAAGAAGGTGACGATCGAGAAGGAGAACACTACGATTGTCGGCGGCGCTGGCAAGAAGTCCGACATTGAAGCTCGCATTAGCCAGATCAAGGCGCAGATCGAGGAGACCAGCTCGGACTACGACAGTGAGAAGCTGCAGGAGCGTCTCGCCAAGCTTGCAGGCGGAGTCGCGGTAATCCGCGTAGGCGGTGCCACCGAAGTCGAGGTGAAGGAACGCAAGGATCGCGTCGATGACGCGATGCATGCAACCCGGGCCGCGGTCGAGGAAGGCGTCCTCCCGGGCGGTGGCGTCGCGCTCTTGCGCGCGATCGCAGCTCTCAAGCATCTCCGTACGCACAGCGACGACCAGAAGACTGGCATCGATATCGTGCGCAAGGCGCTCTCCGCGCCGGCCCGCCAGATCGCGATCAATGCAGGCGAGGACGGCTCGGTCATCGTCGGCAAAATCCTGGAAAAAGATCAATACGGCTTCGGCTTCGATGCCCAGAGCGGCGAATACGGCAACCTCGTCGCCAAAGGCATTATTGATCCAACCAAGGTTGTTCGGGCGGCCCTGCAGAATGCGGCGTCGATCGCCGGTCTTCTGATCACCACAGAAGCCATGGTCGCCGAAAGGCCGAAGAAGAACAGTGGGGCACCGGCTATGCCTGGTGGTGGCATGGGTGGCATGGGCGGCATGGACTATTAAGCCCACCCCTCAACCGAAATGACGAAGGCCCGGGATTTCTTCCGGGCCTTTTTTCTTGTCCCGTCGAGCCTGACGGACAACTATTCGGGCTTCCGGGTCGCTCGGACGCTTCTTGCACCTTAAATCCTGTTTCTTTGCCCCTTGTGTCTGCCGATGAGCTTGCCCACCGGTTATGAGAAGCTGCCGGCGGATCGCCGCGCCAAGGGTCGCAAAATAAACGCGGCGAAGCGTTAGTTCAAAGCATCACGAGACCGAGTTGTGCAGCTCTCGCGACTGCCTCGGTCCGGCTGTCCGCACTGAGTTTGGCGAGGATGGCGGCAACGTGAAACTTGGCGGTGTGAAAGGAAATTCATAATCGACGTGCGATCGCTTTGTTGGAGGCGCCGTCCGCCATCGCCGCAAGGACTTCGAGCTCGCGCGGGGTTAGCCTTGCGCGGCCTGCGTCATTGCCATCGAGTGTCTCATCAGCATCCAAGCCTGCGTTAAGCAGTGCCGCCAGGAGTTCGCGCGGCAATACAGCAAGGCCACTAATGACCATCTTGATCGCAACGACAATTTCGCTGCGCTCCACCAAGCGCGACAGGATAGCTCGGGCCCCTGCATGGAGCGCGTCGAGGCCATCGTCATCGTTGTACCCGTCAATAAGAACCACGAAGGCTGTTTCTGCGTGCCGGGTTCGCCAGTCGGCCAACTGCGCGTGCGGCGGAGAGTCCGCGAGGACGGCATCGACGTGATTTTGATCGATCAGCCGGAGTATATCTGATGGATTGTCCGCGACGCCGACAACAGTCATGGCCGGATCGCCGCGTAGCAGCTGTTCGAGACCACAGCGTAGGACCGGGTCGGCAGAATAAATCGCGACGGCGATCATGGAGTATGGCCTTGTCCGCTTTGCGGCGGCTGCCATTCTGCCACACCCTTAAGCCAGCGGTCGCTCGCCGAGAACAATCTTGAGTGTCGTCGGTGCGCCACCGCGGATCAGTTGCAAATCGACAGCGCTACCGACGCTGTCCGGCCCCAGCAGATGCATGACGTCGCGCACGCGATCGATCGGTTTTGCATTCCAAGTCATGACGATGTCACCCACGAGCAGCCCGGCGCGCGCGGCCGGCCCATCCGAATCGATGCTCACGACGAGAACGCCGCGCCCGTTGCCCACAGGCTGTGTGTCATGGGTCGGGCGCCCGCGCCGCAGTGGCTGCAGGCCGGCCCCAAGGTATCCGCGAAAAACATGACCCTTCGCGAGGAGCTGATCGACGACGCGATCGATTGTCGACGTAGGAATGGCAAGGACGCGGCGACGCGGCCCCAGGACGGCCATGCCGACGACACGTCCCTGTGCGTCGATGAGGGCGCCGCCTTCGGCAGCTGGGCTGAGCACAAGATCCACGCGGATGAGGTTGTCGATAGTGCCGCCGCGAAGACTGTGCCAAGGCCCTCCCACGGTGGCGACGATGCCGAGGCTGGCGACCGGACCGGCTTCGTGATTTCCGACTGCAAGGACGACGTGACCCGGGCGCAGCTCTGCCGCATCGGCGGTCGCAACTGCGGGCAGCCCATCGGGCTGGAAGCGCAGCACAGCGACGTCCGTACTGGGGTCTCGACCCGCGAGCGAGGTCTCGACGAGGCGCCCACCGGGAAGGGTAATCTTGATGCCCTCGTCCTGCTCCAAAACTTCTTCAGCGGTGACAATGACGCCGGAATGCCAATGGATGCCACTGGAAGACCTTCGGCCACCGCCGTGAACAGCGACGATGCCGCTGCCCGTGCGCTCGACCAGTTGTGCGGCATGCTCAGAAAACGCGACAAGTGGATTGATAGGTTCGGCCATTAGCGCGTGCTCCAAAACAGAAGTGCATTGCCGGGATATGGCATCGCCGCGTAGTGGCGGCTACTGGCCAGATGGCCAGGTTGAAGGTTTCGGGGCAAGTGGGGGGCCCACTGAAATTGGAACCCACGTGTGCGAAAGCACGACGAGGAATAATCGATTGATGTTTGCCAATCTTCGTCCGGCTATCGCAGTGATGTCGCGCTTCGACAGTTCCGAAGAACCGACGGTCATTTCGATGATCGCCGGTTAGAACCACCGTGGAGTCCGTAGCAGACCTCTATTTTGAGGCGCACTATCCGGCCTTGCACTTGGCAAGGTTAGAAAGGCGACCCTGGCGAAAGAAGCTAAGCAGAAAAATACGCACTGACGATGTCCGGACTGCTGAGGGAGACCTCCATGGCCATAACCTATTACGTTGCTCTTCCATTCATCCGCACCGAAGATGGCACGACGCCGGGTGAAGCACAGGAGTGTCAGAGTGAAAGCGCCGCGATCAGGCGAGCCGAAGGAATGTCACGGGACCCAGCCAATGCGGGTGCCGTGGCATTCAAGCGTGCAGGCGATCCGAATGTTGGCGAGTTTTCGGATGCGGTGGTACTGAAAAAGTTCGGCGATGTACCGGAAGATTTGAGTGAGTTGTGACCACGGCCTCAATAGGTTGATTTCCTCTACGCCAGTGCGATCACCGCAGCATGCTGTCGTCAGTGACGGGCAACCTCCGCAAAATCCATTTTTAGAGCGAATTTGAGCAGGCGATCGAAGAGTGCAGACTTGCGATAAAAGTGCCGAACCGCGAACCTGCTGTCGGGGATGTTTTCGCTGCGATGCTCCAGCAGTCCGAACCACAACAGTGGCTTTCGGCAAGGGCAAGACCGATACGCCTTGGCCCGCAGAACGCAAAAGCCATTCTCGGCATTATGGTACGTGACGCCTTCCGCCCGTGCGATTGCTGCAGACGCCCCACGAGGGTCGCGTGCTTCTCGAGGCTCGCGAAAGCGGTCTTCAGGCAGAGGAATGAAACCTCGCTCGTTGCGTTACCTTGAACTTCTAAGATTTTGTGTGATGCGAGAGGAACGCGAATGCGCTAATCTCCCATGAGGCTGAAGGGGCTTCCAACGAAGGAGTTCCAGCAATGTGTGACTTTAGCCTTCAAAGCGTACGTTCGCGGCCCGCGAAGGTCGGCGATAAGCTCGTGACGCGTGACTTCGGCACCGGGACACGCGGCTTCGCGACCGTGGATGATCCCGGACTGGCGGTGTGTGTGCTGCCGGGAACGGAACTGGCCTTCACCGGGGACGTTGCGTGCCTGCCTGCCGGCCTGCTCGGGTGGAAGACGAAGACAATCAACCACCAGACGGCAATCTTTCGACAGGTCAACCGGGACAAGTTGGCCGCGCATCACGATGCGCTCGAATTTCCGGATGGGCGCACCGTATTGCTGACGCTGCTGTGCGAGAGTCAAGGAGCAACGGTGCTTCAGCTGCCGGCCCAGCCAGCGACCGCGGCCGAGGCGAATGCCCAGGAACGCGTCGCCCACGTGGGCTGACAATTGACGGACCTGTGTAGGTCACTTTAGGAAGCGGCCTACTTTTTTACGCGCAAGACGAAATCCCGACGTGTTGCGGGGCAGGGAAAGACACGCCGAGGCAATGCGTCCACCTGGGGCCGACAGAGTTCTCAAGAGGCTTTTTTGAAAGCCGGGTTGATGCTTCGCGTGATCGGCTCGGCACTTTCCCCCGCCATCTTCTGACCGAGTGCTGCCAGCTCCTTGGTCTGTTCGCTCAGCATTTCGAACTGCTTGCGGGCGTGCGTCGTCCACAGCTCAACAATAGCCGCGCTCGGCAGCACGGCAGTTGGACGGCCGCCCCCTTCGAGCCACGAACCCTAATTTATCGCCTTTTGCGCTGCGGCGATGGAACGAAATGCCCCTTGGTGCGTTTCGGCACTGCGGATCCATACTATCGCGATCGGACATGTGGATTTCATATTTGCCGACGCCGTGCCCGCGCCAATCTGACTCCGTGTAGCAGCCATCACAAGTCCACCTAGGGACGACTGAGCTACGTCTAGCTTGAATGTCCAAACGCAACACAGAGAGACCAGACGATGGATACCTCAGAGAAATTTTTGAGATTCGCCGCTGAATGCGAGTTCATGGCCCAGTTTACGCACAATCCAAAGAACAAAACTGTATGGAGCGACATGGCAGAGAGATGGCTACGGTGCGCTGAATTGTTTGATCGCCAAAGCTCGTCGGCGCACGACGGTAATTCTACAAAACGACATCAAAAACCCACTCACAGCTGGGCTCACTAACCCCTGGCAAACAGCGGCTAAACATAGACGGTCGGGGCGAATTAGGCGCTCCAACACGAGGAGAATGACATGGCTTTTGCTCAATACTTCGTCGAGAGGCTAACCGCCCACAACGACGTTTGGATGATCAAGTTCGGGTGACGAAGAATATGGTCCTTACAAGAGCCAATCTGAAGTGGTATTCTTTGCGATCGATGCCGCCGAAAAGCGCAACAAACACGGCGAGAAGGCCGACCAGGACATCAGCCGCGGGTCGTGGTGAGCTTGGCGCAGTGGGCCGGAGTGTCTCTCCACGCCCCGGCGCTGAGCCCGCGCCGGATCATGGTCTGTCGTGTATGCCCGCCAGCGGCGGCCTCGCGTCCGATGATCGGATGTCTACCTCCGGCATAAGCGCCATTAGGTCGCCCTCGCGCCACCGGCGCGAGCGGCGTACATGTAGAGCGGCCCTGCGGCGCCCTCGACGACCTGCTGAGAGATTATGACCTCCGCGATCCCTTCGAGGCTTGGCAGGTCGAACATAGTGTCAAGGAGTATAGCCTCCATGATGGAGCGCAGCCCGCGCGCGCCGGTCTTGCGATCGATCGCCTTCCTGGCGATGGCGCCGAGCGCTTCCTCCACCACAGTGAGATCGACCCCCCATCTCGAATAGCCGCTGGCCGCCTTATTCAAAGTAGCCCACTACCTCTTCGTGGTTGACCTGGTGTTTCAGCCGCTTGTAATGATTGTGGACGGCGACCGAGAGCACCTTCTTGGCATGGTTCTGACCGATGACGTAGTCGTCGAAAACCTTGAGGATTTCCTTCGGCGTCGGAATGCCATCGCGCGATTGCGTCAGCGAGGACGTCTTCGCCTCACGGATGATGTCCATGCACAGTTCGACGCACTCGTCGCAGATGAAGACGGTCGGCCCGGCAATGAGCTTGCGCACCTCGCGCTGGCTCTTGCCGCAGAACGAGCAGTAAAGCGTGTTCTTCGATTCGCTGCCGCCGACCTTGCTCATTTCAGAGCCCCGACAAGATGCGACTCGTCCCAGTCGCCACGCCGCAGGGCCAAACCAAGCGTACGCACGATCCCTCTCTCTGAGAGGCCGGCCGATTGAGCCGGGGCCCTTCACCGAATCATTCACAGGGCCAAGGTATCTCCCTTGGCAATGCAGTTCGCTTACCCCGCGGCGGGTACTGGAAGCGCCATCGGCGCGCCGATGGGGCTCTTCCTATCGCTTCGACAGCCAGGCAAGTTCGATTAGCGAACCGCCCGATCAGGTAACGAGAGAACCGAACTTCTGCTGCTCTGCTTCGTTCGTGGCGCGCGGAGAAGCCGGCAATTGCAGCACGGTCGCGTGCTGTCCTTTATCCAGCTGGGTGAGCAACACGATCTGACCGTCGGGGAACTCCAACGCGTCGTGATGCGCGTTTTGCTCCTGCGTGTTGATCTGCCGGAACCGAGCTACCTTCTCACTGATCAGTTTCTGGCTCCGGAAAACCTTAAAAACATGCTCGCATTCGACTTCCGTCTCGAAGGCGACCTCAGTGCCAGGAAGAAGACACACCGCTACGGTTGGCTCTTCGACCGCTGCGAAACCACGAGTGAGAGAGTTATTGAACTTCGTCGTCACCAGCTTATCGCCGACCTTCGCGGGTCGTGATGCGACGAAATGCAGACTGTAATCGCACATAGAAGGTACTCCCCTGTTGCGAACAGCCGGGATGGTTGTCCTCCCGTTTAAAACCCATCATTTTTCCGTGGCGATCTTGTGGCGGTACGCCGCGCGGCGCGCTATACGCCTCGCGGGCGAGGCCATGCGAACGAAAATGCGGCCATGCGAACGAAAATACGGTCGATCTTCGTTGCCATGGTGAAATTGTTCTCAGGAGCCCGTGATCACCGCCGTTGCTGCGCCCGGTTGGATCAGTTGGGCCGATCTCGGGTCCGGCACCAATACGGCGCGGGCGTTCTCCGCCTCAATCACCGCGCCAGGATTTGGTGAGAAGTATTGGAGCTTGTCCGGCTTCCCCTCCCACTCCTTAGAGTCGGGCGGGAGCGCTTTTTTGACCTTGATATTTGGCCAGATTTTCGCGTATTCCGCATTCAGCGACAGCCATTTCTCCAGCCCAGGGTCCGTGTCTGGTTTTATGGCGTCCACAGGACATTCCGGCACGCAGACCCCGCAGTCGATGCATTCGTCCGGGTGGATCACGAGCATATTCTCGCCCTCGTAGAAGCAGTCACGGGGCACACCTCGACGCAGTCCATGATTTTGCAGCGAATGCAGCTGTCATTGACGATATAGGTCAATTAAGTGTCGTTTCAGCAGATCGCAGCGGTGGACTCATTCGCAATGTTCGTCCTCGCGGCGCTTGCTCTTCGGCTGAAAATGGACGCAGAGAAGGCCAACGTCGTGCGGCTCGATCGGAACGCCGAACAATAGGCATCCGATGGTCGATCGGCTCGCGCTCGTCGGGTCGCAGTACGTCTCTCCACCGAGGTATGCGCAGTCCTGGCACACTCCGAAGTGCTGATGCGCTCCACTCGCAGCTAGAGTGGTCAGCACCTGGTGCAGGGCGTCGCGCATCGCGATTTGCTCTTGCGCGTTGAGCGAGTCCACGGCGCGCACCAGAACATCGAACGGATCGCGCGCAACCACTTCATGACCCTTGTCCGTCAAGCGGAGAGTTACGCTCCGCCCATCCGCCGGGGATCGCTGTCGGACCAAATACCCACCTGACTCAAGCGCCTTGATGGCTTGTGATGCGGTACCGCGGGTCGTCGCTTGAAATTCCGCGAATGACGACGGGGTCCGGGAGAACGAGTTGGCGCGGGCGAAGAAGCGCAGCGCCATCCATTGGGCGGGGCTGAGTTCGCCGTCATAGCCGTCGGCTTGCACGAGCCGCCCCACCAGCAGCAGGAGTTCCGCCGTTTCGCGCGCTGACATGATTACCTCTTCAAAATATAATAGTGTTTCGAAATTAACTTGACAACCGATCGGGTGCTGATAATTTCGTTTCGAAACTAATGGAGGGCGCTGATCATGACCTGCGCCGCAGCTTGGCCGATCCTTACGGCCGAATCGGGCATCAGCCATTATTATGAGGAAATCCGGCGGTTCCCGATGTTGGACCGGCAGGAAGAATACATGCTGGCCAAGCGCTGGCGCGAGGACGGTGATCGCGACGCTGCGGATAAGCTCGTCACCAGCCATTTGCGTCTCGTCGCGAAGGTCGCCCAGGGTTATGGTGGCTACGGTCTGCCGATCGCCGACGTGATTTCGGAAGGCCATGTCGGCCTGATGCAAGCGGTCGAACGCTTCGAGCCCGAGAAGGGCTTCCGGATCACAACCTACGCCGTATGGTGGATCAAGGCGGCCATCCAGGAATACATCCTGCGCTCGTGGTCGCTGGTGAAGATGGGTACCACCGCCAACCAGAAGAAGCTGTTCTTCAATCTGCGCAAGGCCAAGAGCCGCATCTCCGCGCTCGATGATGGCGATATGCGCCCGGACCAGGTCAGGCGCATCGCCAAGCGCCTCGGCGTCACCGAGCAGAACGTGATCGACTTGAACCGCCGGCTCGGCGGCGACGCCTCGCTCAACGCGCCGATCCTTGAGGACAGCGATTCCGGCGAGTGGCAGGACCGGCTGGTGGACGAATCCCCGGACCAGGAAACCATGCTCGCCGCGCGCGACGAGTTCGATAACCGCCGCAAGGCGCTGTCGGATGCGCTCAGTGTACTCAACGGGCGCGACCGGCGCATCTTCGAGGGCCGGCGCCTGGCCGAAGACCCGATCACGCTCGCAGAGCTAGCCGGTGAGTTCGGAGTCTCGCGCGAGCGCGTGCGCCAGATCGAGGTGCGCGCCTTCGAGAAGGTGCAGAAGGCGGTCAAGAACCGCGTCGCCGTGATTGAGACGCCAGTACACCAGCCGATGCACTAGCTTTCAGCCCTCTCCCGTGGCGGGAGAAACTGCCGATGGACGTGTAGGCGCTCGGCTTGTCGGCTTGTCGGCTTGTCGGCTTGTCGGCTTGTCGAATACCATCACCTTGGAGACGAAGGCCTTGACGCCTCGGATGCAGGTAAGACCACAACCTGAGGCGAGTGCGCTAAAGTCCTCGTTCGTGTAGCTTCTATAATAAGGCTCGTGATAATTCTGCGGAAAGAGTTCTAAGAGCCCTTCATAATCCAGCTGATCGCCGCGCTGGAGCGAATCCACCAGGACCAGACGGCCGCCAGGCCTCAGCACCCGGGCACATTCGCGAAAAACGATGCGGCGCACCTTCGGCGGCAATTCGTGGAACAAGAAAATGCTCGTCACCGCGTCCTGGCTGTCGTCGGGCGCGGGAATCGATTCCGCGTTGCCGACAACGAGATTGATCCGCGACCAGCGTTTCAGGTGACGCTTGGCGTGTCTGATATATGGCTCAGACATATCGAGCCCGAGGGCCGGAAGCCGCGGCCAGGCCTGTTTGACAAAATCGAGAAAACGCCCTGTCCCGCAGCCGATATCGAGAAGTCTCAACTTGCGCTGATCCCGTCCGGCGAAAGCTTCATGGAGCTGCGGCAAGGCCTGCCGCCGCGTCGCATTGGCTGTCCCGTTGAAGAGCACCTCGACCTGCGTATCATATCGCTTCGCCGAGTCGTCCGTCATCCAACCGCCCGACTGGAAATGGAAATTCTGCAGATAGTAGCGGGGCCGCCTCCCGCGCGTCGCCTCGCTCAGAACTTCGCTGTGTGCGCTGCTCTCGCGGCGCCGATGAATTTCGGGGAGATCCTCGAAGAAAAGCCGCGAGCGGTGAAGCAGTGTCAACAGCGATCCATCATGATCGGCGGGAAGCGGGTAAATGCCGGCTTCGACATTGGCGAGATCCTGCTGGAGCAGGATGGCCATATCTGCGTAGAGGCGTCTGCGGTCCGGCACGAGTGCATTGGTGCGGGCGCGCGGTCGCACTTTCTTACTATCTTGTCCTTGTCGCCGCGCCGCCTCGGATAGCCGGCGTACGGCAAGGCTGTGCCCGACATACCAAGCGACACGCGGCAATTGGCTGGCGCCATAAGCGACGCGCGTGGCAAGGCGGGAGAGCGGATTGCTCATGCGTCTCTTCCAGAGCACGCCCCCTTCTTCCAAAAGCTGTGACGTGAATATCATCGCGTCGGCGAACGTGCAAGAATCGCCAAGTCTTGTACTGTTTTGGAGGCGTCGCTAGCACGATCGCAAACCTCACATTTAGGCGCCCTCAGACGGCTCGTGCAATCGAAAGCGGTGACATGCAGCCCAGACGAGGCGGCGCTCACCCTCAATGCGACGTTGAGCCGGTCACAGAGAAACAGGTTCTTGGCTATGAGCTCTTGGCTATGATTTGCTATGAGCATGCGTCGCGACTGAATATGTCGGCGCCGAACATCACGACACTCATGAAACGAGCGTGGATAGGGCGCGACATCTCGGAGCGGTGTCTTGCGCATGTGATTGCGGGCGTCGAAGGTGTCTACGATCAGTAGGTCGAGATCTTCCTCGATGAAGCGCCCGAGGTATTGGCCGATCACGTCGGGAATTTCTTTCCTTAAATTCATGTGAGATTTCCCCTCGCTAAAGACCGAGACCATCGCGGCCGACGGGGCTAATCTCAGGAAGGCTTTCAGGATTGTAACGGTAGACTTTGCTGGGCTGCTTGTACGCAACGTCTCAATCATTTTTCGCTCCACGACTCCTTTACGGAGGTGAACAGAAGAAAGAGCAACAAGACCATATTCAGAATAATGGCAGTCCAACTCCATATAGTGCCATGGAACGTTTGGCTGAGAATGCCTAACTGAAATGCCGCGATGACCATAAAGAAAGGCCGCACAGCTTTACCCAGACGCCAATTCCACCGTTTCATTTATAGCCCTAGATGTTGTATGTCTTCGATGGAGCGCACTACAGCGTACAAGGCCCCAGCTGTCTCCGCTCTTTTTGAAACTCTTTCTGCTCGGGCGACTGATATGAGGGGGGCCGCTTCACTTCCAAAAAGTAGGGCCGGCCCACGTGCACGACGATGATATTGGGTGAGATAGGGCTTGTCCAGAAGGCGACAAAACTGGTCTTTGAAGGTGAGAACTACCTCAGCGCGCTGATGCGCACTCGGCTTGGCAAGTCGCCAGGTGACGCTCACCGCACGGTCGCGACAAAACGGCCGCGGCCGTGCGGGACTGCTTTGCTTTCACGAAGCAAGCGCTGCATGGTGAGATTGGCTCGGGGTCGCCGCTTCATTCAACGTCTGCGGCGCTGCATTTCACCACGTTTGAATCGATCTCGATGCGGCCGTCATCCAGGAATGAGGCCATCCCAGCGCGACAGTGCATAGAGGATCGCCTTCAATCCATTTGAAAACTGCGATGCTGACTGAATAAAAGGTGGCAATCATCTTAAGATTGAATACAGAAACCGGCGACCAAAAATGAAGCGATCATGCCGGTGAAGGTGACGATTAACTGCTCCGTGCAATCTCCCGAATTACTGAACGATGGCTAAGCGCGCAACCGACTTCTCCAGGATGTCGCCGCCGTCGAGGAGCGACGCGAACGAATAGGCTCCCACCCGCCGTAGGGTCATTGGAGGTGCGAGGACGCAAAATCTGATGTTGGTCAGTCCGTAGCATCACCGCCCGAACGATCGCCGCGTACTCACGGCTGGTGGCGGCACTTGGCACCCAACGTCAACCGCTCGGCTGTTGGCGCGATTGCAAGCATAATCAGTTATGAACTAGGCGACCTTTGTTGCGCCTAGAATAATCATTCGTCGTCTTCTCAAGCTCGACGGTCCAGCCGAGCCTGCGGCACAGCCCAATCAGCGCGTAGTCATCTTGGTGCTTGAGCACAACCGAGCCAGTTTCCGTATCTACGGCCGCATGAGGATGAGACCTATCCGGCTGCTCGACGATCTTGACAGTACGCATGACGACTACCCCCGTCCAAACATGCCGCCCCCAATTGTTCTCCCAGCTCGCCCTCAGCACTTGATAACGGACCAAAAAGATAAGCCCTGGTCTCGAACTCGTACCCGCAGTCCTCGCAGCACCAGACGTTCCGAACGCAACGCTCGCTGACCCACTCGGCCCAATCTGCTCCCAATGATCGTTGCGCCGCATTGGGCGCATGTAGTGCGTGACATGGGACGCCTCATCTGCGCCCCGACACCCATGTTATGAGGCTACGCCGCCAGCACGATTGGTCAAGTCAAGATTGCCGACCAATCGCGTGCGTGGTGGCACAATTACGCTGCCCGCCAGTGATCCGGTCTATTTCTATCGTTGAGGTGTCGGACACGAGCAACAAGCGGCATGTGGCGGTTCTTCTTCGCCCACTCGATTGCCTCGCGCTGCGTCTTGAACGTGGCGAGTACCTGGTCCGCATGGTCCTCTACAACGTAGTCGTCGATTGGATCACCCTCATGGCGACCTTTTGGACGCGCTTCAACGTAGACGTTCGCCATCATCGACCTCCTGATCGCCCTCGTTAGCTGACCTCCGTTGACGGGCGCGACCGATTGGTCCTAAAGGCTTCATCAAAGGTACGCCGCGAGCCCTGAGGTCGAGATACGCTTGCTCGATCATGCCGCACGGATAGCATGAGACGGATGGACCTTTATCTAGTTTGGCGCGTGGCGGTCTCGCGTTGTATCTCAATCGGTAGAGCCGTCTCACGGTGACAGCTAGGTTGTTGGTGAATGAGTGGTCCCATCGTTCGCCTAAAATCGACCGATAGTCGCGTAACCTTCTGACCGCATGAACGCAGTTTGGGTTGCTGCAAGGAAACAGGACCACGATACTCCCCCGAACGACAACAGCTTACGATGCTTTCCTTTGACGCCCCGTTGACCGTGCCGGAGCCTTAACGGCAGCTGTCGCTTCCTTCTTGCCAGAGATCGGCAGCAGCATCTCCCGCTGACCGTCGATGCGCTTCTTGCTCTTCTTGGCTGGCTTTCGTGACGGCTGTGCCGCACCGCCCTCCAGGTGAATGCTTTGCTCACATCCGTTCATGGCCCCAAGGAGACGAACTTCGTGGGAGGATGCTGCAACGCACATGAGCTGAGGTGTGATCGCCGAATGTCCGAAGCGCCTTTGTCGTTGGCGTGTGGTTTTCGGCAGATCAGAAAGTGCGGCGCCCTGGAACCGGCCGACCGGGTCCGCTGCTACGAGTGGGCCAAGCCTCGCGAGATGATCCATGTCGACATCAAAAAGCTCGGCCGTTTCAACAAAATCGGTCATCGCATCACCGGCGACCGCAAAGGCTAAAGCAACAGCCGAGGTGTCGGCTGGGAATTCGTCCATGTCGCCATCGACGATCATTCCCGCGTCGCTTTCGCCAAGGTAATGCCCAACGAGAAGAAGCGCAGCGCCATCGCCTTGCTCAAGGCCCGCTCTCCTACTACAAAAGCCTCGGCGTTAAAGTCAAGCGCGTCATGACCGATAACGGCTCCTGCTATAAATCCTTCGCCTTCCGCAAAGCCCACAAGCGCTCGGCCTTCGTCACGTCAGAACCAAGACCTACTATCAGGGCATCTGTTTGATCGGGGTGGCAGCGGCAACGACCCCATAGCTCGGGCGCCCTCCACCGGCGCGGTCGCTGCCGACTGAGCCGAGGCCATAACGCACAAAGAAGCGGCCAGCCGCGCCAGCGTCCATCGGCAGGTCTTGCTGTTGCGGAGCTCGATTCGCGCCGCCCCTCGCGCGCGCGCGTGAGGGTGCCTGAGGATGATTGGTGTTCTATCAGGGCATCTGTTTGATCAGGGTGGCAAAGGCAACGACCTCATAGCTCGGGCGCCACTCCCCCGGCGCGGTCGCTGCCGACTGAGCCGAGGCCATAACGCACAAAGAAACGGCCAGCCGCGCCAGCGTCCATCGGCAGGTCGTGCTGGTGCGGAGTTCTATTCGCGCCGTCCCTCGTTCTCGCGCGCGCCCGCGCGCCCGCCGTCGGCGCAGACCAGGCGATGCCACCATTAGCAGCGCCGGCCACCGCCCAAGCTCCATCGTCGCCCCGTGAAGCCGAGGCGATTTCCGACATCTCCACCCGCGTTCCCACAGAATTCGAGAAAGAAAGCCTCGTCGCGTCGTTGACGTCACAGGTCACTCATAAGAAGTCCCCCGGGGGCCGCCTCAAAAATGACCCTTTTATCTGCCAAAAAAGTCAAACTCTGAGCAGGCACGGGAATTTCAATTCTGCCTCCAAGCCTGCTGCAATCCCGTTCGACTGAAGATCGAGAAAGACGCGCGCGATCACTGAGGCCGGCCGTCGGCCCGCCGAGTTCGCAGCGAATTCAATTGGCGAAGCACCGCGAAGAGGTGTCGCTTGCCATACGATCTTGCGCTGTTCGATCTGATTAGCCCTTACGTGCTGCGCGGCGACACGTTCGGCCAGTGGCACGCGGCGCTCTCGGTCATCTACGTCAGCGAGCACACCGTCGCGATCGACGATGCCGGCATCGTCATCCGCGGAATCGGCAGGTACAGCGGCGATATCGGGCGGCCGAATTTCGACCCGAAGACGATGACACTGAGCTGGGCCGCTGAGAATACCGAAGGCCATCCCGCCAATGATCCCGGCCGGCGCGACCCGTGGATCGACATCAGCGACGACCAGATCGTCTTCGAGCTGAGCGCGCCCCGGGTCGCATCGCAGAAAGTCGCGGTCGCCGTCGCCGCTATCGGCAATACCGCGGGCTTCGCCGAGGCGGCCGCGGTGCTTAGCGCGTACGACAGCAACGCGCTGCATCCGCCGCCGTCAGATTTCGCCAGCACCGAGTTCACGCTCGACTTGCTGATCAGCACGGCGGTGCTGCGCCCACCGTTTCTGCGCGGCGCCAAGCTCGATCCCAGCGGCATCCTGGCCGAAGACCCGACCAAAGCTCAGGTCAAGATCACGCTCCCGATGATCAAGCTGCGGCTTCAGCAGGGCTCCAACGCCAACGACCCGATGGTCGCGACGCTGCTCTCGCTCGGCGCGAGCGGTCTCGACGACCAGGCGGACTTCGGCGTCGCCGATCTCATGACCATGGACCCGCCCTACGCCTTCATCGGTTCCGATGATTGCGTCGGCATCGGCTTCCGCACTGCAATACTCGATCTATCCGACGGATCGACTCCGCCGGACGTGATCGCGCAGTTTGGTTTCGACGACAGTTGGACGGGTCTCTACCTGCCGGAGCTGCGCATCTACGTCGCACCGAAAGGCGCAACGGGTCTCGCATGCGACGCCTCGGCGACCAACCTGCTGATTGGAGTCGGCGCGTCCGCGGGCCTTACCGGTGATTTCGAGGTCGCGATCGTCGACCAAGGGTCCGGCCCTGTCAAAGTGAGTGCGCGTTTCTACGACGCGACGGGCAACTGCTACGGAATCACCCGGCAGGACGACAACAGCGCAACGGTCACGATTCCCGACCACACCCGCATGGTGGTCGACATCGATGGCGGGCTCACGCCCTATACGTCGAGCGCAAAGATCGGCAATGCGGCGGATACATCCGGGCGGTTGTTCAATGTGGATTTCGGCTCGGACAGCTCGCTCACGATCGTCATCACGGCAAAGGGGTCGCAACCAAACGCAACCCCGACCACGCTGACGATCACCGCGGCGTTGAAGACTCAATCGGCATCGCCGCCGCCGGGAAGCCCGCAGGCTGCCGGCAATCTCAACGCGACGCCACAAACGACCTCGATCACGCGCGGCGGGTCGGCGGTCACGTCACCGCAGCTCAAGATCGTTTCCCAGACTTCGAGCACGGTGACCGTCGCGCTCGATGCCAGTCCGCCGCTCCAGGCCGACTGGACCATCAACGGCACCGACAAGGGCACCAGCGAGACCGTCGAGTTCGATTGCGCGCCCGGCGCCACTGTTCAGGTCAACGCGGTCGTGGCCGACACGCCGGGTGCCAACGGCTCGTTCACAACGTACTACCGCTTCGACCATCCGAGCAAGCGGACCGAGAGCGACCCGATCTCCTACGCGGTCGATCCGGACCACACGCGTGACGAGCCGGCGCCCGACCAGACGCCGACTTCCAAGTGGCCGGGCAATCAGGTGCAGGATGAGCTGTTCGCGCGGCTCGCCGACGTTCCGGCGGCAACGCCGATCACGATCCTGGGCTACGCAAGCTTCGAATCTTACGATAACCCCACGGTCGGCGGCACCGACTGGCTGCACAACAACGATCTAGCGACCAACCGCGCCGCGGGCCTCGCAGCGATCATCGCCAAGAATCAGAGCACAACCTTCACCGCCGTCACCGCCAAGGCCGACATGTCCGGCTGGGGACCCGCCCAGGGCGACCCGGGGCGAGACAGCTGGTGGAAGGCGGTGGCGACGTGGCAGGCGCAGACGCTTCCGGGCACGACCACGATCGGCACGGTCACACGGGCATCTGCTCAACCGCCGCAACCCGTCCCGGTGCCCGACAATCCGCAGGACGCCACGCCGCCGCCGCCGCCGTCGTGGTTCAAGAAGGTCGACGCCAAGGTCCGCGTCGTGCGCGACAACTTCGTCGCCGTTGAAGTCGGCGGCAAGTTCGATATCCAGACCCCGTCCGAGCAGCAGCTCGCGCAGGGCGGCGTCTCGAAGCAGCAGATGCCGACCTGGGGGGACATCCCGGCCAACAATCCCGCCGATGGAATCATCGATGTCCGCGTTGTCACTCAGATCGACGACGCCACCGATGTCACGTCGCTAAGCGTCTACTTCGGCGCCGATCCAGCCGATCGCGACGGGCTCAAATACATCGGTTGGCTGCCGCCCGCCCCCGCGCAGCTGCCCGATCCCGGCTTCGGGCAGAACTTCCTCGGCCTCGGCGTCGCGTTCTGGCCGCTCATCGCCACGGGCGCGGGTGCAGCCGCCGGGGATGCCGCTGCCGTCGAGCTCGCCGTCGATGCCGCGGGAATCGCGGTGGTGGCCGGGATGGCGGCGCTGCCCTGGTTCCGCGTCGAGCACTTCATCTGGTACGGCGGCGAACTCGACGTGCAGGCGAGGCGCGACGGCACCGATGCGCTGATGCTGGTCGACGTCGAGGCTGGGATCTCGGCCGAGATTTCCATCGGGTCGGTCGACATCGTCACAATCGATCGCAAGAACCCGCTCATCGTGCGCTACAAGGCGATCGGCTTCATCCTCGGCAACAAGGCCGGCGAATCCAAATTCCCGTTCCGCCCGTACTTCGATTCATCGAAGGGCTACACGATCGATGTGTCGAAGCCAGGCGCGATCACGGTGCACGACCCGTTCGACAAGATTCTCAAGATCCTCGGCGCCCGCCTCTCGCGCAACAATCCCTTCTACGTCGAGGTCGATCTCGGGTTTGCGGTCGACCTCGGCGTCGTGTCGATCGATCGGGCGCGCGTTCGGCTCAATCTGAGCCCGGGCGGACCGCCGGAGATCACCGCGTTCGGGGCCAGCGTCAATATTCCTGGCGCGCTGCAGGGCAAGGGATACGCCCAGGTCGGGGCGGACGCGCAGGGCAACTCGGTCATCGCCGGCGCGATAGACCTCACCGTCACGCCGGTCAACGTGCGCATCGCGGCGACGCTCGCCGTGGCGCAGATCTCCGCCCAGAACGGCGGTCCCGCTACCGGCATCCAGGTCTCAATCGAGGTCGATTTCCCGGTTGCGATCCCGCTCGCCAATTCAGGGCTCGGCATCTACGGCTTCGTCGGTCTTTTCGCGATGAATTTCCAGCGCGACCCGAGCCTCGTTACCAGCAACACCGTGATGGCGCCGGCGCTCGCGTGGCTCAAGGCGACCCACGGCGACGTGGCAAATCCCAGGTACTGGGTGCCGAAGATCAACAGCTGGGACTTCGGGGTCGGTGCCTTGATCGGCACCGAAGGCACCGACATCATCTTCAACATGAAGGGCATGGTTCTGCTCGAGCTGCCGGGTCCGAACCTACTCATCCTGATGAAGGCGAACGTGCTCTTCCCGATGCCCGAGCTACACGGAGACGCGGAGGGCTTGATCCTCGCCGTCATCGATCTCGACTTCGCCCGCGGCACGATGACGATCGGGCTTGCAATCGATTTCGTGGTCCAGCCGCTGATCGAGATTAACATTCCGATCGAGGCGTTCTTCGATTTCAACGACACAAGCGACTGGCATCTGTATCTCGGCCAGTACGACAACCAGGTGCAGGCGAAGGTCCTGCTGGTGTTCGATGCGTCCGGCTACGTGATGTTCTCCGGCAACGGCATCCCGGCGCACAACAAACTCCCCGCGGTCACCGGGTTCTCGATCGCGGCGGGACTGCATGTTTCATTCAAATGGGGCGCCGGTCCGGTCTATGCCGAGCTCGTCGCCGGGTTCGATGCCGTCATCGGCTTCTCGCCATTCCGCATGGCCGGCAAGATGGAGGTGCGCGGCAAGCTGCACCTCTTCATCGTCGATATCAGCGCCTGGGCTGACCTCGACGTCGATGTCGGCGAGGACCAAGCCCACAACAAGCTCTCGAACATTAGCGGCGACATCTGCGGCGAGGTCGATTTTTTGTTCTTCAGCGTTTCCGGCTGCGTGCACTTCACGCTGTCGGCCACGACCGTGCCGACCCCCGATCCGCCCGATCTCGTAAAAACACTCAAGCTGGTCAGCCGATCGCCGGCGCTGGTGATCGGGACCGGGGTCGACAAGCCGATCGACTCGGGCCTCGCTGACGCGATCGAGAGCGATAGCGGCGCGCCGCAGAGCGCTGTGCCGGTGGTGCCGATCGACGTCGTGCCGGTGCTGATGATGGTCGCGCCGCCGCTGCAGGACCCGAGCCTCACGTTCAACGGCCAGGCGATCGGCGGGACGCCGCAGGCGCCGAGCGACGGGTTCGTCCAGCGCGGCGACGTCTCATACAAGTACACGATCACCAAGATCGAGCTCACCGGTCAGCTCACGGCGGGTGCAATCCCGGCAACCTGGTGGAACACCAAGGCGGGAGATCAGGCCCTCGAGGCCCAGCTCGCGCTGCTGAGCTGGGTGCCGGACGCAACGCCGAAGGCGGTCGGCTCGAGCAGTTATCTCGACGAGACCACGACGGAGAAGTGGGGAACGATCTGCCAGCCAGCAGCGCCGCCAGCGCCGATCTTTTACACCTTCTTCTTCCAGCCACTTGGGCCCTCCGACTGGGGGTGGGATCCCTACGGTCTCGCCTATCCGGATCCCCCCAATACGGTCCGCTCGGGTCCGCCGGACATGAGCCTGCACGTGAGCGAACGATGGCGCTGCGGCGATCCGGCGGTCGACCGTATGCGTGGGATCGTACCGGCCGAAGTGGAAGGCGCGCCGGTCGTATGTCCGGTCCCCTCGACGGGCAACACCGGCGCGACTGCCAGCACCGGGGCGACGCGCGTC